>NZ_AP028138.1:1077094-1436125 GCF_030297595.1 Polynucleobacter sp. HIN7
CCACCAAAAGACCCCAACCAGTAAAAAATCCCCAATTGGGTCCAAATACGTGGCCCACCCATGCATAAGCAGCACCCGCATTAGCAGTAATTTTGCTTAGGTTCATGAAGGCTAAGACAATGCCAAACATAATGAGCCCGCAAAATAGCACGCTACCAACCGAAAGCTCCCCTACCGAAGAAACAATCGCTGCAGTGGTTACCGCCACACTAAATGCGGGGGCAGTTCCTGCAATACCCATAATGATGGATTCAGAACTACCTAGGGTATTTTTAGATAGTTCATCGGGTACAGACATGCTCAACTTTCAAGGCTTAATGAAAAGCCAATATTGTAGAGCTACCCACCAGGGTGCCTCAGTTAGCTGGCTAATTGCACTGAAGAATCAAAAAAGATGTTGGCTACTCACCCAAAAAATTAACGATCAGCCATTGCCTTAATTTCTGCGGCGGTTACATAGCCCTTCTTCTGGGTATCAATACGTTGGAAGTTAGCTGCCACTCTTGGCATGCCGGCTTTTGCTTCCTCTAAGGTCAACTTGCCATCCTTATTTTTATCAGCGGCTGCAAAGCGCTCATCAATCTCACGATCAGTTCTTGATTCTTGAGCGTATGCCGTACCAATGGCTGCAAGCATGATTAAAGAGAATGCGGCTTTCTTCATGAACTCGATCCTTCAGTAATTACTTCAAACTGACCTGCTTGCCATCGATCCAGGTCGACATGACCTTAATATTACGAATCTCTTCAGGCTTGGTTTTGCGTGGGTTCTTTTCCAGAATTACCAAATCGGCTTGCTTACCAACTTCTAGGCTACCAACCAATTGATCAGCAAAGATCTGGTAGGCAGCGTCAATGGTGATTGCTCGAATTGCATCATCAACTGAAATAGCTTGATCAGGACCCAATGCTTTACTCGGTGGTAATTGCCACATACGGGTAACCGATTCAGTAATGTAGTTCAGTGGTCCCACATTGGAGACTGGGGTATCACTATGCAAGGTGAACTTGCCGCCAGCCCGCTTGATCTCACCGGCCGGGTCAATACGTTTGGCTCGATCTGCACCAATAAGCTGGTTATAAAAAGCCGAACCCCAATAATCCACATGACCAATCGTAAAGCTTGGAATCACCCCAAGTTTCACGGTTTGCTTGACCTGTTCAGGATGGTTTACCGTAAAGTGCTCGATGCGTAAGCGTCGATCTTGTGGCTTAGAATTACCAGAGAGCAGTTTGGTATAGCTTTTGAGCGTTTGATCGATTGCTTTATCACCATTGGAATGGGTTGAGATTTGCCAACCTTGATCAAAGTAAGACTTCATCGATTGGTAGATTTCGTCATCCTTAAAGTTCAGTGCCCCACTCCAAGAACTTCCCTTCGGATAGGTATAGGGCTCGCGCAGCGCGGCGGTTAAACCTTGGGTTGAGCCATCCGAGATGTATTTGATACCGATAAAGCGCAAACGATCATCACCATCATTCGGCTTAATGGTTTTGTATCCAGGTGGCATTGCCTCACTAAACAAATAACCCCGGACTCGAATCGGTGACAGATTCTTGGCAAAAAGACCTTTATAAATGGCGATTTCTTGATCAACCCCAAAATTACCGCCCACGCTCATCTCCGAGGCGGTGGTCACGCCAACCGAAGCTATCTTGCGCATCGTTGCCAAGATTGCCGCTGTCAACTCGGCCTCCGAAGGGTTAGGCATTTTGGCCATGAATGGCAAGTACGATGGTGGCTCAACTAACTTACCAGTCAGCTTGCCATTCGCATCTTTCACATAAATACCGCCACCCTTCGGGTTTGGGGTTTTATCAGTAATGCCAGCAAGTTCAAAGGCCTTGCGGTTTACGTAGCCAATATGACCTGATTGATTGACGATAAAGATGGGTACATCTTTGGAGACCTTGTCGAGATCATCTGCGGTGAGCTCGGCCATGAATGGAGAAGTTCGCGATGGATCGACACCAAAACCAAATAGCCAACCACCCTTGGGCACATTTTTCAGATGCGCCTTCATTTTGGCGATTAAGGTCTCTTTGGTGTCATATGGTAAGTTGAAATTACTGAGATTTAGTCCCAAGCCCTCAAAGACCGAGGTCACAATGATGTGCACATGAGGCTCCACAAACCCGGGCATTAAGGTTTGGCCTTTGAGATCCACCAACTGCGTCGTTTTGGATTGCCAATCTTTCATGACCGCATCTTTGTTGCCCACCGCCACAATCTTGCCACCCTGAACTGCCAAGGCTTGAACTTCTTCATTTTTCTGATTGACGGTCACAATCGGGCCACCATAAAAAATGGTGTCGGCATTACCTTTCGCAAAGGATAAAGAGGCAAAGCTTATTAGAGCAATGGTGAGTATTTTTCGAAATAAGGTCATTGATTCTTCCTAGTATGATTTTTCTGAAATAATTTCACGGTGAAATTAGCGATATTTTTATCACAATGTAAGATTATTTAAAGTAGTAATATCACTTATTTGCTATAAAACTAGGCGCTTTCAGAGTCCGACCAAACTACGCTTTGGTTTCGCCCTCTCTGCTTAGCCCGATACATTGCTAAATCAGCTTGCTGAAAATATTTATTTGCTAAGTCCTTGTGGATTAAATCCAGCTCTTGTTCAGGATCGAAAATAGAAATTCCACTACTAATTGTGATTTTTATTGGCTCATGATTGACGCGTGCTATAACGTGATCCTGTAATGCTTTACGAAGACGCTCAGCAATTTCAAGAGCATCAGCTTCATTGGTAGCTGGCAGGATTACCAAAAACTCCTCACCGCCAACCCGGCCTAAGATATCAATATCACGCAATCCCTCTTGATAGAAAGCGACTAAATTTTTTAGCACAACATCTCCTACCAAATGCCCATAGCGATCATTCACAAACTTGAAGTGATCAATATCCATCATGACGAGCGCTAATGGCTGGTGATTACGAAAACTACGACTGATCTCTTGCTCCAAGCGATGAAAGGTTTCTTGGCGTCTTAAGGCACCTGTCATAGCATCTGTTTTGGCATCGAGCTCGAAAATATGACCTTGATCTTCCAGTGATGTATAGATCCGAATCATGTAATACATGCCGATCATAATGAGCCCTGAAATTACTACTGCCTTTATCGCATCAATCTCATTAAAAATCTTACCTTCCAAAGGCGACACCAAAGGATGTATTCGTGTTAACGCCATCATCAAAAATCCCAACATTAAAAATAAACAGGGGATTCGGTAAATGGTTGCTTTGCGAAAAAGCTGAAAAGAAAAATAAACCGCTATTATCTGAAACAATAAAGATATGACATACAAACTTACGACGATGTTATGTGTCATTCGGTTGGTGCCATTATTTTTTGAAATTCATCTTGTTCAAGCAGTTGGCATGCCACCTCACAGATAGCCGGATCTAAAGTTTTACCCGCCTCAGCCTTAACTTGAAGGATTGCTTTTTCCAATCCTAAACCAGGACGATATGGTCGATGAGAGGATATCGCCTCAATCGTGTCAGCAACAGCTAATATTTTCGCCTCCGGGATAATTGAGTCTCCAGATAATTTATTAGGGTAGCCACTTCCGTCAAGGCGCTCATGGTGCTGATAAACCGCTTGTGCAATCGGCCATGTAAATGGAATATCTTTGAGTATGTTGTATCCGGTCTTTGGATGCTCTTTGATTAAAGTCATCTCTATCTCAGTGAGCATTGAGGGCTTTGTTAAAATTTCGGCAGGCGTAGCAATCTTCCCGATATCATGAACTAGTGCAGCAAGATATAGTCCTTTTATTCTCTTTTCCCCCCAACCCAATTTTCTTGCAATTGCTTGGGATAGTAAGGCGACCTTTTTTTGATGTCCTGCTGTATAGGGGTCTCGCCATTCCATTGTTTTTGAGATTGCCTCAATGGTTGCCTTTAAGGAATCAACTAATTGAGTATTTAATTGTTCGCGCTTGGTGATTTCTTCATCAAGCAGGCGTTGCTTTTCAATAGCCGCGAGTCCAAAGCCAATCTCTTTAGCCAAACTCTCAAATAATTGAACCTCAATCTCACTAAACGCATTTGGCAGATTGGCATAGACCGTAAGCGCACCAATTGCTTGGGGTTCATGGTTTTTAATTGGAACAGCAATCACTGAGCGAATGCCATATAGTTTAGAGCGCTCTCGCCAAGGTAAAAAGCGAGGGTCATTCTCAGAATCCGCAATCAAAACAGGCAAACTGGTTTGAATACAAAGACCGGTGGGTCCTGATGTGTCAGGCGACCATTTCACATCAATTCCCTTGGCGTAATCTGCTGCTGCGCCATGCGTACCGATTAACTGAACGGTTTTTAGATCGTCATGCATAGCCAGACCAACCCAAGCCAGTATATAAGGTGATTGATTAACGATTGCGTTACAAACACCTTCGATGAGCTCATCCCGGTTGTTCGAGTGAACTAAAGCAGAGGATGCCTTCGCGTACGCAAGTAGCGCCCAGTTTTGCTTCTGCAGATCATTAAGACTTTCCAACGCTTGACTACCTATTCATTGGATTAAAGTTCAATGATACGCTGGAAACTACTAATTTCGATGGATAAGTCAATCAAAATCGCCATACATGCGTAATTAAGTCAGGCTCTTGTATAATGATCCAGAGCAGCGTGTTAACCTGAATTCATGGCTTATCAAACAATCAAAGCCAAATACGTGATCTGCCTCATGGCGGCACTTGCCTGGATGGTAATCTCGATTTGGTTATCACTACCGTGGTACCAAGATCTTTCTCAGGTTATTGGCTGGCCACTCGCTATTTTCTTTATCTCATTTATTGCCATTATTCCGGGCTACATGAATGCGTTTGTGGTTAGCTCCTTGCTGTTTGATAAGCGCCCACCTATCTTACAGGAACAGCACTACCCTCCCATTACGATTTTGATTGCAGCCTATAACGAGGCTTCTGACATTGCAACGACACTGAATAGTATTTTTCAAGAGGACTATCCCAATGCGGTCCATGTCATTGTGATTAATGATGGCTCCCGAGATGATACGGCTACTATCGTGAGTCGGTTTATGCCCGATCATCCCCAGCTCCAGTTGATTGATTTACAAAAAAATGGGGGGAAAGCCAATGCGCTCAATCGTGGGCTAAAGGAATGCACGACAGATATTGTGATCACAATTGATGCAGACTCCTACTTATTAAAAGATGCATTGCGTCACCTCGTGGGACGCTACTTGTCGGATCCTAGCAACACTCGCGCAGTTGCTGGCGAAATCTTGATTCGGAATTCACGGGAGAACTGGATTACTAAAGCACAGGAATGGGATTACTTTTTAGGGATCGCTTCGATAAAGCGGGTTCAGTCACTATTTCAGGGAACCTTAGTCGCACAGGGCGCTTTTTCACTCTATGACCGCAAGACTGTTGAGACCCTTGGGGGCTGGCCAAATAAGGTGGGTGAAGATATTGTGCTGACCTGGAAAATACTGCTAGCGGGCTATCGAGTAGGTCACGCTGAGAATGCCTGCGCATTCACAACCTGCCCAAATACGTTAATGAAATTTGTAAATCAACGTCGACGCTGGTCGCGAGGTTTGATTGAGTCCTTTAAAGAAAATTGGCCCATTCTTTTTAAGGCTCAAAAAAGCACCCTTTACATTTGGTGGAACACCCTCTTCCCAATCATTGATGTGGCCTACACCTTTGGCTTTATTCCCGGACTAATCCTTGCTGGCTTCGGTATTTACTGGATCGTGGGCCCAATGACCATTGCCCTAATTCCGATGGCATTTCTACTCAATATTGTGATGTATAACCGTAGTAAAGCCATGTTTGTTCAAGAAAATCTTCATATCCGAAAAAACTATCTTGGTTTCATTTTCTATGTTTTGGCCTATGGCATGGTGTTGCAACCGGCCTGTGTTTGGGGATATGTCAGCGAGATTTTTAATCTTCGTAAGCACTGGGGCACCAAATGATCAGACTGCTTGGCGGATTCATCCTATTGCTCCTAACAACGCAGGTTGGCGCTCAAGATGCAACTCTCAAGCCAAAACATGCCATATCAATTCCAGAAGTGTATGTATCGTCCGATAGTGAGGGCTTTTTAACTCATAAGTACAAAGCTAGCATCTATCCTCTATATCAGAATGCCGATAACTACACTGGACTGCAATACCAACACAATTACTTTAGTCAAAGTAATTGGAACTCCACCGCTGAGCAATATACGTTAGTAACCAAGAAAATTAATCCACGCAACGGCCTCGGTTATAACCTTAACCTTGGCTACAACTTGGAGGGCGGCTATAAATTGCTGACGACTGACAGTAATTACTCCACCATGCTGACTGACACTACGCGGGCAGAGATTATGGTGTTTCGGGATCGAGTAGAAACCCAAAACTCTCTGATTAATGGTATTTACTACACCATGGGCGGAATTAGCATTGAACAGCAAGTCATGGAGCGGCTAAGCATTGTATTGTTCGGGGGCAATCTCTACTTCTCAGACACCAATACCCGCCCCACCCTGCGTGCCAGAATCATTTACGATCTGATTCCCGATTACGGCATTACAGCGCAGTTGCGATACCGCCAGTATCGCGATACCAATACCAATGTCGCGAACAACTACTTCAACCCAGATAGTTATAACGAATCCATGGTAGCCTTGGGGATGCGTCAGCGTATCCAAGGCTGGATGATCAATGGCACTGCTGGTGTAGGGCAGCAAAGCATTGATCAAGGCCCCAGTACAACTACACAACTCTATGAGTTAGCGCTCACGAGCCCTGTCAATGCGAATGATGTATTCTTACGAACAAAAGCAGGATATGGCAAATCAGCGGGCTTTTTGGGCCCCAATTATTTTTACCGCTACTTTATGGCTGAACTGATTTTCCCTTTTTAAGAATGGTAGCGAGACAATGAACGACGATATTGAAAAAATCTATGCCAAATTAGTGGCACATGAGACTGAGATCATTAACCTGCGCAAAGGCTACATGATCGTTAATGAGCGCTATACCAAAGCACTTGCCTCTCTGAAAGAACTAACCAGCAGTGCTGCTGAAGCTGCCAAGAAAGCTTGCTTAGCAGCCGAACATGCCAAAGGCGCGACCGAGCGCTGTGCCAATGCCGCTAGAGAGGCAGCCAGTCAATCGGTCATTGCTGCGGCTGAAGCGGCGGCCGAGGCTGCCAAGTTCTCAGCGGAGGCGGCTATTCAAGCAGCCGCTGCAGCATCCTCGGCAGCAGCAGCGGCGGCGGCTGCAGTTGCCCATCAAGCAGAGGCTTCATCGCTTCAGGCATCGGCTGAGGCAGCATCGGCAACAAAGCGTGCAGCTGAAGCGGCAGCTGAAGCAGTCAAGCTGGCTAACTTGGCATCTGACTCTGCAAAATCCCTTCGCCCCTAAAGCAATTCTTAGGTACATTTTTTGATTACCTCAGGCCCAAAAGGCCTTAATTTGAGCAGCCTCTCTCTTGGACCGCTCATAGCCAGCTCGCAGAGCGGGTTGAATTTGACGAGGATCCGTTAGGTTTATCCCATCTGGCGCTCCCGCCACAATCCATTTCACTATGGTGCCAACACTCTCAATATCTTTGATATTTTGTGCCATCGGATGCGGAATCTTTGTCAGAATGGGGCCTGTTACACCATCGGTAAGAGTAATCACTAGAGCACGTTTTGATCCGGCCACTACATCAACATGGGCTGGATTGGAGCACATTCCACCATCCATACCGTAACGCTGGCCAAGTAAAGTGGGTCCCACGATTCCGGGGAGCGAGCTACTCGCTGCCACGGCATGAGCCAATGCAATCTTATTCTTTCGAGCACTAGCTTGACCAACAATTAGCCGTTCACCGGTATAGCAATCAATCGATGATGTGAACATTTTGGGTGTTGGCCAATCTGTTTTACTATCCCCCGTGAGTAATGCCGCTAGGGCTTCAACTCGGGATCCATTCAAACGGTTATCGGCTGCCAGTGCAGCTCGTCCAATGACTTGCCTTGTTTCAATGCTGCCATCGGTTGCACTCATATTGATTTCCATCGCTCTGAGCTGACTTGCGTTGGGGTTAGTCGTTGGCGCAAGTTTGGCAAAAATCTTCGGAAATTCACCAAAGAAATCCATTTCAGAGCGTAAGCGTTTGAAGTGCCCTGACAACAGCGATGAGCCCATGTAGGAACCAGCCGAGGTTCCCACCACCATTTGAGGTAAGCCGGCCATATCAAGGCCGGCTTCCATTAGGCCGTGAAAGAATCCGCAGTACCAGGCAATGTAATACTCCCCACCACCACCCAATACCATCGTACGATCCAAGCCTTTGGCAAGTAGTGAAACCTTAGGTGTCGTAGCAATTGGAATTGACAAACCATCGTTACCAAAGATCTTCTCTGAGATCTGTTCAGCTCTTTTTGCTAAGCCCTGTGCATGAGCAGTAGATAAATAGGAAGCACTCGCAAGTGCAGGGGCCGCTAGGGAAGAAATTTTTAGGAAGGTTCGACGTTGCATAGTGTAGTTAATTGAACGGTGAGTTTAAGGATTGAATTAGTCAATAGAATGATAGCAACCCAAGAGACCGCACCCTATAAAAACTACAAGCGCAACGAAAAGAAAAACCCCCGTCATTACTGATGAGGGTTTGGTTGCAATCCTCGCGATTGGTTAACTTTTGGGACAGCCATTGCCCAAAGACTTGCCTGCGACCCGGTCCTTCACCCATTGCAAATACATAGGAGCAGATACTCCGGGAGTTGAGAAATGGGTTTGTTGCCCTGGTAATTGAATCCGCTCGATATTGGCACCCATGGCACACATTTGTTTCTGATAGAGCTCATGCATGATCGGTGGCACCGCGGTATCTTTTGTTCCCCAATAAATGACAACCGGTGCAACCGGCTTTACCGGGGGAACGCTACCGTCGATCAAGGCTTTTACCCATGCGATCGAATTAATGGGCTTATCTCGAAGAAGCGATTTGAAATCGGCGCCGTAGGCGTAATTAAACGTATCCGCAACCACATGCATGCACTTATTCAACAGCACTTGATCAATTACTTTTGCACCCTGATCAGTAAATAAGTCGGTCAGCTTGAGATTGGGGTATGCCGCTTGGGTACCCCACATCGTCATCGCAAAATGCGAGAAATTGAATACATTGTCAGAGAAGAGCTTAATTAGTCCGTTTAAAGCTTTATCAGCGGTTGCTTGATCTTTGTTTGCATTTTGGATCATCACCCCAGCATCCTCGGGTGCCATCGCAACAAAACCAAGCACTTGCAAATCATCAGCAACACTACCCTTCTGGCTTAAATAATTCCCCAAGCTTGCGGCTGCAATCGTAGCGCCTCCACCTTGAGACCAGCCGTAGAAAATAGTGCGCTTACTTGCGCCTGTATCTTTCATGGAAATGGCAGCGCGCGCTGAGTTAATTAAATCACGACCATTAGTGCCAGCCACTGCGTATTGATGTTTACCACCTCCGCCAAGACCCTGATAATCAGTCGCTACAACCACATAACCCTCTTTAATAAATTCTTCAAGGTTGGGAATGCCATAGTCTGTCCATGAATTACCGCCAACCAAAAAATACTGATTCAGCGGGGCTGCGGGGTTGATTACCTGTGAGGGCCCACAATTTTGCGCAGTACCAGTCGTACCATGCGCCCAGGCTAATACGGGACGACCTTCTTTGGGAGCAGCAGCGACCGGAGCTACCACCAAACCGGTGGAGATAGTAGTACGTCCACCCACGTCCGATGAAATATAAGCAATCTTCCAGGCCTGTGCACCCTTAACCGAAGTCTCAATCTTTTCTTGTTTGATGACCTGACCCAACTTACCTTCGGGTTTCATTTTGATGACATCGGCATAAAACGGTAGCATCGGTGGATTAGCGTGCGCCACGGATACAGAAATACTCAATAAGGCACTGACTGCCAGAACTGAAACTAGTTTATTCATACAAAACCCTAAGAAATAATTGCGCTAGGTTTGGGTGAAAAGAATCACTTCAGAATAATCAGTGTCACCGTTGCTCTAGCACCCCAACCGGATGGACCGCCTGGGGTATTACTGACGTAATACATGGGGCCTGCACCGAAAGAGAATGGTAGGCCGCCGATGACTGCCACTTTCGATACTCCAGCATAGAGCGGGTTAGATGTGCGACGGGTGTCATAGTTATAGAGCGCTTCCATATTGGTAGTGAAGGTCCAAGCTTCTTTGTTGGTATAGGCAATAAATGGCTGACCATATAAATTGTTTTGGGTACCAAAAGCTGGATTACCTCCGACCTCCCATGACTGATAAGCAAGTAAGCCATAGGTCCATGGACCCTTGCGATTCAGCACTACCCCAGTAACACCCGCACCCGTTTGCTGAGAGCCAAACTTACCGCTATTACCCGATGGCGAGACTAGGTAAGGACCAACGCCCCAAATCCATGAAGAGTTTGTGTTTGGTGCATAAAAGGATTCCACGGTGACACTCGCAATACCATATCCTGAGAATGGCGACCCCGTTGGACCTTGAACACTCACCTCACGTACACCGGCGACGATGGGTCGCACAATGAAGGTATCTCCACCACCCAAATCAAATGGAATAACTGGCTGAAATAGCAAGCTTTGTTCCGAACCAGCTTGATTAACACCGACTCCGCGGCTGTACTGATACTGGGTTTGTACTGAGATCATATTGGCAATCGGATTGGCTAATTTCTTGGCAATCGCTACTGTATCAATACCACCTGTTGAAGCTGAGGAAGCGCTTGGTACAGCCTGCTGTGCAATGACAGCACTAGACATTGCACTCATGATGAGTGCAATACCAATGGTTCTCATGATTGTCATAGAAAAGTCCTAGGAATCAGAATTTAAAGGTGATTGCAAGCTGTGGACCTTGCATCGTAGTCTTTTGCAAGACGCCGCCGGCTTTCATGTCGTAGTACAAAGCACGATAGCTCAATGAGGCATCAATTAACTTACCAAAGGATTTGCCCACACCGACCATTGCCTGCCAAGTAATATTCGTCGTACCTCCGCCACTACCGATATCACCATAGAACGGGACATACCAACTCGAATTAGCGATGCGGTAACGCCCTTTGGCACCAATAATCGGGTCAACCGTCGATGTCGTCTTCGAAATCGTCTCTTTTTCGGGGGTGCCAACTAGATTGCCACTTAATGTCGCAGTAACATCAATGGCACGAACGCCCAATAAAGCATCTACATAAGCATCTTTGGAGTTGGCTAAGGTGTATGTGGCAGCCCCAGTCAAGATGGTTTGCTGCAAGGTTATTTTGTCAGCCACAGTCGCAGCGCCCCCTGCAACCGGAATCGAGCCAGAGTTTTGAAGAGTGGCTGATACTAGATCACCCATAATTCCCCACCTGCCATAGTGCGCTTCGGCAGCAATCATACCGCCAGACTTTAAATTACTTAGAACATTACTCGAGTTGAAGTCTGCTGATCGGGCTAGACCATTATCAAAACCCATCGTGCCTTTGATTCCTGGCGCCCATAGGTAAGGGGTTATCTCAAAGCGCCATTGATCAGCAACGGGAGGAATCGGATTATCGGTATTGGCAGATGCTGTACCGAACCCCAGGAGGCAGGCGGTTGCCAACATTGCATGTAAGGGGCTACGAAAAAGATTGAAAGAGGTTGATTTCATAAAGATCATGTTTTTTTAGGATGGATTTAGGATATAAATTATATTAAGCATAAATGCCTTATTTTATTACTTTAGTTGCACTGTTTAATCTGTTCTAGAATGAGTTGTTAAACCCATGCTGGTATGCAATTGATATGGAATAGAGAGACATGGCACCCTGGAAAGCAGCACGCGTTGGTGATCACATTGATCAGATTGATACTCCTGCTTTAGTTCTAGAACTTGATGCCTTTGAGCGCAATATGAGTCGCTTACAAGATGCAGTCTCGAGTGCTGGGGTGCGCTTACGCCCTCACGCCAAGAGCCATAAATGCCCGGAAATTGCATTACGTCAGATTCAGATGGGTGCAGTGGGCATCTGTTGCCAGAAAGTCAGTGAGGCGGCGGTCTTTGTGGATGCGGGTATATCGGATATCTTGATTACCAATCAAGTGGTGGGTGAGAAAAAAGTAGCACATGCGCTTGACTTAGCTGCACGCGCACGCATTGGTGTGCTGGTTGATCATGAAGATCAAATCAGTGCTTTTGCACGTGCTAGCGCAGAGCGCCAAATCCCGATTGATATCTATCTTGAGATTGATGTAGGTATGGGTCGTTGCGGTGTGGTTTCGATTGAGCGTGCGGTCGCAATGGCTCAACAAATTGATGCTGCGCCCTACTTAAACTTTATGGGTCTGCAGTGTTATCACGGTAGTGCCCAGCACTACCGACTACCTGAGGAGCGCCAACAAGCCATTACAGCAGTCTGTGCCAAAGCAGCCGCTGCCAAAGCGGCGATTGAGGGAGTGGGAATTCAGGTGGAGCGTATCTCGGGCGCAGGTACTGGCTCGGTCATGCTCGAGAGTCACTCCAAACTGTTTAATGAAGTACAAGCGGGTTCTTACATCTTGATGGATCGTGATTACGCAACCAATCAACGCGATCCTAACGATCTACCCTTTGAGCATGCCTTGTTTGTGAAGACTGCTGTTCTCAGTCATCCAAGCGCTAATCGCGCAGTGGTCGATGCTGGCTTGAAAGCGTCGAGTGTGGACTCTGGGATGCCAGTGGTGTGGAAGCGCACCGATGCGAAATATTTGAAGGCCTCTGATGAGCATGGAGTTCTGGAACTTGCACCAGATTCAACCTTGGGCCTTGGCGACTATCTACTTTTGGTTCCCGGGCATTGCGACCCGACCGTCAATCTCTATGATGAGTTAATTGCGATTCGTGGAGATCGGGTCGAAGCCATCTGGCCTGTAGCGGCACGCGGCGCACTCCTTTAATACTAATAATCCTTAATTACGCCCAGAACTTTTTCATTTCTGGGAGATCTTGCATGCCACGATCGTAGCCGTACTTAATCGCGGGTGCCATGATGCCAGGATCCACTACGCTTAATGTCTTACGACCAGGCAACATGCCAACCACAACCAATTTAGTCTTGGTACCACCAGCTTCCAAGTCTTTCACCTCTTGCAAAATGGTATTGGGTAGGTGATTGAGGCGCAAACCAGCCTTCTCTTGCGCAATCGTATCGGCCAAGGCAAATACCAAGGCGCGCTTCGAACCAGCGACGATATCGCAATGGGTTTCAGTGGGGCCAATCGTGCCATCCATGCAGACGCGATCTTTTACCCAAGTCGGGCCGGTCACCCCAGGGGCAGATGCGCTAGCAGCAACCGCGGTTGCAACTGATACACCAGAATCCGGAGCAATCACTAAACGCTCGGCGGTGTAGCAATCAATCGTGGTGATGTACATCTTAGGCGGAATCTTTTTGAGATCGCCCAAAAATACTTTGATATTGGTCTCGAACTTATCCTGGGGAATTGATTTAGCTGCCATCGCTGCATGTCCAATCGCCTGGATGGTGGCGGGATTACCATCTTTGGCCTCAATACCCATCTTCATGACGCGCTCTTGACTGGGTGAGAACTTATTCGTTGGCACAAACTTGGCCATGATTTTGGGGTAATCAGCTAAGAGATTAAATTCAGCAGAGAACAGATCAAGACGCCCTCCTAATAAGGCACTACCCAGCAATGCGCCTGCTGAAGAGCCCACCACAATATCGGCTAAGCGCAAGTTGACACCATTCGTTAGCATGGCGTGGAAGTATCCTACTAAGAATGAGCTCATGTACTCCGAGCCACCACCCAATACGAGTGCGCGATCTTTACCTTTGCCCGGGGGGTTCTTGTATGGAATGGGATGTGCTAGTCCATCATTCCAGTTCGCAGTCGATGCCTGAATATTTTTAGCATCCTGCGCCTTCGCCTCCGCTACAGCTTTGCTACATGCATTACTGGTCTGCGCTAACGCAGATGTCCCAGTAACAGATGCGGCCATCCCGAGTGCAGAGCTTTGTAGAAATTGGCGACGGTTCGATGATGTCATGCTGATCTTCCTGGAATATTAGTTTTGTAGATTTGGTTTTGAACTGCCTCTGGGAGTGGCTGACTCTCAGCAGCAGGAATCATGACCTCGATATACGAGGCGCAATCGCTGGTATTGACTTTCTCAATCGCGGCATCGAGCTCTGCCACGGTGCTCACGCGGGCGGTGAACCAAGTGTTGCATCCCATCGCCCCGGGAATTTGTGCGTAGTTCCATTGGGCCAGATTGTCATATGATGGGCCAATCTCACTTAATACGTTCTCAACCCCATAGATGCCATTGTTCAATACAAAAATGATGGGCTTGATGCCATAGCGTCCCATCACCCCGATTTCATTGGCAGTGAGTTGATGGGAGCCATCACCCGTTACCAAGATGGTTCGGCCTTTGGTATTGGCCATGCAAATCCCTTCGGCGGCGGGGGTAGCCCATCCAATCGAGCCCCACAAGGTCTGGGTCTGGAAACCAACTCCGTCAGGTAAGCGCATCGGCGTGGTGTCAAGAACGCAGGTTCCGGTTTCAACTACTAAGACATCACCGCTCTTTAGCAAAGCGTGCAGACGGGGATAAAAATTAGCAGACGTCGTTGGATCGGATGGTTTGGTAATGGCCGGGGTTGCAGGTGGATTTAAGGGATTAGATCGGGCACGGGCTTGGATCCTCTTGGTCACGCCTTGTAAGACATCCTCCATGGCAACGCCTGTAAATATAGTACTACCCATACGCACAAACTGATCGCCAATGGTAAGTTGCTTAGCTGATGCGATGGTATCGGACCAGAAGGTGGTATTGAAGTCTTCAAAAATGATCCCGCCGATATCGAGGACCAGATCAGCCCCCTCCACCATCTCTTTCACTTGGCTGGGGCTGGACCCCGCGCCATTGTAGATACCCAAATAGCTGGGATGCGCCTCTGAAAGAGTGCCCTTATCCATAGGTGAGGTTGCAAACGGTATCTTGCTTTTATTTAAAAACTCGACTGCACTTGAGATGGTTCCATAGCGTGCCAGCAGTTGAGTGGGTAATGCCACAATGGTCTTGCTGGCCGCGATCTTGGTGATGATGAAATCAACTGCGGCCTCTAGTGAGGCAGGGTCGCTACTGGCCCGCTCAATATTGGCTAATAGTGTTCCCTTGACAGGCTTACCAATTACCGGCATCTTGGCGAGATCCATCGGTACTGTGATGTATGCAGGTGCACTCAGACGCAATGCTTCCCGAATCACGCGCTCCATCTCGGCAATCGCATTATCTGGTGTGAGATAAGCGGATACACAACAGGCTGCCTCTGAAAGATAGCGAAAGTTGTTATACACCCCATCCCCCAAGGTGTGGTGGGTAATCAATCCTTGACGCTGGATTTGCGTACTAGGCGCCCCAACAATATGAAAGATTGGCAAGCGCTGAGCCTTGGCGCCCATCACACCATTAATGGCGCTCAACTCTCCTACCCCATAGGTGGTTGATAAGATGGCAGCCCCCTGAATTCGGGCATAGCCATCGGCGGCATAGGCGGCATTAAGCTCATTGGCACAGACGATCCACTCAACCCGATCGCAAGATTCAATCGCATCATCGAATGGAAAGGAATAGTCGCCTGGCACGCCAAAGACTCGGTCAATTCCTAAATCTGCTAAGCGATTAACTACATACTCTGCGACAGTTGGTGCATTTGAAGCCATAACCACTCCCAGTGCTTGATCTGAATTTGGCTATTGTAAGCAGACTCTTAATATGCCCCTTACCCATTTAGATAAGTTGGCATTGATCGTGTTCTTTCTAAACCCCGCCATTCAATTGACGGGGATTTTGATAAGTTAATTAAGTAACAGCGACTTTGCCCAGAGGTGGCTTTGGATAAAAACGAGGCTTTTGTTTCACCTGTTGAAATATAGGTAGCTTAGATAATAAACATCCTTGAACGATGAATACTAAGATTTTCCATTGTTTACATTGGTGGTTAGACGTTCAAGTAAATGAGCCTTAAAGCTGACTGCCAGCGGCGATAACTTTTTTCCCTGAAGACTCACAATATGCCAGTTCGATGACAATGGAAAATCTTGAACGTTTAAGACCTTAATATCCCGACTTAGGCTATCCCCCAAGGAATGCATCGACAGCGCAGCAATGCCAAGATTCGCCGCAACCGAATTTCGTACTGCCTCATTCGTTCCAAGTTCAAGACGAATGTTAGGACTAAAGTGCTTCTTACGAAAATAAGCATCAACCGCCATGCGTGTTCCAGAACCCCGTTCTCTCATGATAAATTTTTCTTGCTTTAGATCCTTAAGCTCTACATTTTTTTTCTTGCTTAATGGATGATTTTTGGCAGCAATGATGGCAATTGGATTTGACATGAAGATTTCATCGTCAATGTCTAGGTGCGATGGCGGCATGGACATGATGTAAAGATCGTCTTGATTGTTTTCAAGGCGCTGAACTACGCCATCGCGATTGAGCACCTCAAAGGCAATCTCAATATCCGGATGAGTTTTACAAAAATCGCCCAACATCTGGGGAATAAAGTATTTCGCGGTACTGACGGCAGCTACCTTTAAGCGCCCCTTGGTGAGACCCTTCATGAGCGCAATCTCTTGCTCAAAACTTTGCCATTCATCAAACATGGCACGAGCTGATTTAGCTAATTGCTCGCCAGCGTATGTCAAATGAACTTTTCTAGAGATCACTTCGAATAGCGGTTCTCCAATGTTCTCACCGAGCTCTTTGAGTTGCATCGAGGCAGTAGGCTGGGTGACATGCATCCGTCTAGCCGCCCCGCTGACACTTCCAGTCTCGACAAGGGCAAGAAATAAACGCAGTTGACGAAAGCTTGCATGCATAGATATTTATCTATATATAAGTATTTAATTATCGATTTTACTTTATAAATAGGTCTGCCTATGATTTCTCAACTTTAGGAGATTTCATGCAAAACCTACTCGACCCCGCGATCCTGTTCTTTGTCTTTGGCTGCTTTGCCGGACTAATTCGCTCAAATCTTGAAATCCCCCGCTCGATCGCCAAGTTCTTATCGCTCTATTTATTAATGGCCCTTGGACTTAAAGGGGGCTTCGCTCTGGCAAAAACTGGACTAAACCCAGAGATCGCATTGAGCCTTGCGATTGCCCTAGCCATGGCTTTCATTGTTCCAACGATTGGCTACTGGTTCTTAAAGGACCGGATTGCTAAGTTTGACGCCGCCGCAGTGGCCGCATCGTATGGCTCAGTCAGCGCAGTCACTTTTGTAACTGCCATTCAGTTTATGGAGCAGAGCCAACTGAATCCAAATGGCTATATGGCCATTGCTCTAGTGATCATGGAATCTCCTGCCATCATCATGGCAGTGTTATTGGCTAACATGTTGCGTCATGAAAACAATACTGCAGCAACCAGCAAAGGGCCCTCGCTAAAGAACATCTTGCACGAATCCTTTACCGATGGCGCCCATTTGCTCCTACTCGGATCGATGGCCGTCGGGTACTTCAGTGGTGAAGCAGGAAAAACCGTGATGCAACCTTTCTCTGGGGATTTGTTCAAGGGGATGCTGGCCTTCTTCTTACTTGATATGGGACTCATGGTTGCCAAAAACTTTAAGGAAGCCAAAAATAACTCATTGACATTAATCGCTTACGCATCAGTTAGTCCACTAGTTCATGCGAGCTTAGCATTAGGGCTTTGCTTGCTATGTGGCATCTCACTCGCTGACACCATACTACTCATGGTGCTATCCGCAAGCGCCTCCTACATTGTGGTGCCTGCGGTATTGCGGTACGCTATTCCGGAGGCAAATCCATCCATTTACTTTGGTCTCTCAATCGGTATCACCTTCCCTATCAATATCTTAGTTGGAATACCGCTATATGCTTGGCTGGCACAAACACTAGTCCGGGCATGATCATTAAGGTTGCGATAGTTAGTGGCGGCACAAAACTTAAGATCGTCGCCGAGAAGATGAACAAGGCCTTATGATCCCAATAGAGGCCTACTCAGACTAATTAAATCGGTCTTTTAAAGAGAGATTTACCCTGCTTAATTGTTTCTAGAACCTGAATGTCTTTAATTTCATCGGGATTAACCTTTAATGGGTTTTTATTGAGAATGACTAAATCGGCAAACATTCCCTGAGCAATTATTCCCTTAGTCCCCTCTTCTTTGTACTGATAAGCAGCATTACTTGTAAAACCCTGCAACGCTTGGTACGGCGTGATTCTCTGATCGGGGCCAAGAAGTGTGCCCTTCACTGTCTTACGATTGACTGCTGTCCACATGGAAAAAAGAGCGCTAGGTCCTGAGGATGGCGTGTCATTATGGATACCAATCCGCAAACCAGCGTTTTGAACCCACTTGAGAGGGTTATGATTGGCGGCTCGCTCAGGCCCAACAATTTGTTGATAAACATCGCCATACAGCCATAAATGATTAATCAGCATGATGGGCAATATCTGTTTTTCTTTAAATTGCTTGAGCTGATCTTGACGGGCAAACATGGCATGAGAAACCACGGTTCTGCGATTTTCAGTAATACCAGTCTCCTTGATTGCCTTATCTAAGGCAGCCAGGGTCATATCGATACCAGCGTCCCCATTACTATAGGCAAAATATTGAATATTTTTCTCGTAAGCAAGCTTTGCGTAATGGTCGATGAGGCTTTGTGGGTTGTATGGGAAACCACGCCAATCTTTATCAAAGCCGGTGGTTACCAAATACGGCTTAGTCATGTATGCCAAACGGAGTTGTGGTGCGCCATCGGTAGGCACCATCATGCCGGCCACCTTAAATCCTTGCTTTCCTTTGTTATACCTGCCAAAAGGATATTGTGGATTTGCTTTGAGTAGTTGATCCACCACATCGTAGGTTGGCAAGGCAATCAGATCAATTGATACGACTCCCTTTTCAATGGCTGTCTGCATTGACTGAATATCACTCACCTCAGCTTGATAGCTCTGGGCGGTCGTAAAACCATTCTCTAGATAGATCTTCTCTGCCTTTTGGTAAGTTTGGAAGGTCAAATCCTGCGAGTACTTGCCTACGGCTTGGGCAATAGCACTTAGGTAGGGCATACCAATCAATTCGCCGGTTAATTCACCAGTTTTGGGATTAATTGGAATAAAGCCTGAGACTGCTTTGGTAGCTTTAGTTATTCCAAGTTTTTTAAGCCCCGCTGAGTTCGCAATCCCCGTTAGAGTCGAGATGTTCGCAATTAGTACTGGTTGACTCGGAAATGCCCGGTCCAAATCTGCTAGCGTCAATGGGCCATCGCTTAAGAGTGGATCAGCATAACCAGTTCCAATGAGCCAGCCGTTTAATGGCTTACCCTCAGTCTTTAATCGCTGAATTAGTTGGGCTTTAGTCTTGGGAGGATTATCTGAAAAGTAGGCCAGATTAACACCCAAGGTATTTTGAGCGATCAAGGTAAAGTGTCCCCAGGAGTCAATAAAGGCAGGCAACATCGTGCGCCCATTTAAATCAACTAGTTTTGGACCCTTACCCGCGACTGTCATTGCCTTGGCTTTATTTCCCACATAGGTAATTTCATTACCTTGCACCACGACTGCTTCAACGTATTGAGGAGTGTCTCCCCTCATTGTGAGAATGTCACCGTTAAAGTACACCGTTGAGTTTTGAGCTGTTGCAATGGTTGAAAAGAATGTGATTGCAAGATAGATGATTTTTTTCATAAAAGAGAAATATGGGTTGAGGCTGTATGAATTAAAAGTATTTAACTGAGTTCATTGTACGTAGGCGCTATTACCGGCAGAGAAATATTGCATCGGGGGCTGAGTCGGGCCAAGCTGTGAAAAGGCAGGCTACCCGCTAGTACACTGCCGACCAAACAGACCCAATCTTAACGCTGACTTTCTGGTGGAAAATACCACTTACCATTACGAATGGGTAAAAAATGTCCATCATCAATTCCAACCTCTTGCGAAATCAATAAATTGAGATTTTGATTCAATGCGAATAACAAGTCCCCGCTTAATTTTGGATTAACAGCAAGATTATTTAACTCGTCAGGGTCATTCACCAAGTCATACAACTCCACATCATTATTGGCAAGTAGCTGCTCAATGGATGTTGGTGTATTAAATTTTAACGGTGAAAAATAGCGTGTAAATCGATAACGGCCGTCATATAAGCTACGGATTGCCACTCGAGTATGAAAATTAGGTTGATTTTTTAATAAGTACTGAACTTTATCTTTATTCGAAACATTCCCAGCAAACATATAGTCAAAAGTGACCTCTGCCCACACTGGGCTTTGATAAGACAACATATCAAAATTAAACAAGCTGCCAATTCGGATGGAATCAGGTTTAGCCACCTCGGGGTTCGCAACTAATGAAGAAAAGTCTTTTCCCTTAAGCCCCTGAGAAGCTTTGGTTCGTGATGCAGAATCCTTACCCGTAAAACCAATAATCGTTGGTGTTAAATCAAGTTGAGACGTCACTGCATTACAGCTCTTGCCCCCAGCAAAAGCAGGATGCACAACGATGAGTGGTAAATGATTTTGCTCGCGATAGGCGTTGGTTCCCTTACCGCGCATTTGGTGAGCACCGCCAAGCTCCCCATGATCTGAAGTAAAAATTACAATCGTATTGTTCTCGAGACCTGAGTCTTTTAATGATTTAAGCACAAGCTCAACTTGTCTATCACAATCACGGATGCAATTAAAGTAGTAATCCAATAAAAGTCGCCAGCGACGATCCTCGTTGGGCCATTGCCCTAACATAACATCCTGAATGGTTTGATAAATGGAATGCGCGCGGGGGCGCCCCGGAGCGTTCAATGCTTGATTTCGAGACCGTGGCAAGGGATAGTTGGTCCAACTCGCCTTATAGATCTCACTATTTGGGGGCGGCAAGATTGGTACGGCATGTTTTTTTCCTTGCACTACCTGATTTGGCAAATCAGAATTAATCCACATTGCATCATGCGGATTAACAAAATTGACCGCTAGATACCAGGGTTGTTTTTTAGTACGCAAATCTTGCGCTGTGGTCCGAAACCAGCGATCCACAGTGCTAGCAGTTGATTGATCAAAAGTGTACCCACCCTGTGGCCCATCGGTAATATCGCCCACACCAAAGTAATCAGCAAATCCATAGCTGGCGATGATCTTTTGGTACTGCTCAACCGGCGCTTTTGCGGGATCGGCCTGCTGATTTAAGTTATACGATAGATGCCATTTCCCTTGATAAGCAGCATGGTAACCAAGCTCGGCCAGACGACTGCCAATGGTTTTAACTTTGGTTGACATATCAGGCTGCCACAAATAATTCAAATTATCAAACACACCCGTTTCTTGAATATGCTGTCCGGTATAAATCACCGAGCGGGCTGATGAGCAAACACATGACGCTGCTTGATGGTTAACAAAACTAATTCCTCGCTTTTTTAAGGATTCTCTTGCGGGGACTGGAAATGGCCATTGAGGAAAAAAATGCTCCTGATCAACCAGGATGAAAAGAATGTTATAGCCAGCCGGTAATTGTTGTTGCTGGGAATTTTGAGATTGCAAAGTACTCGCTGCTGCTTTATTGGTAGTGGGCAATAATGAAGTGCCAAGTATCCCGGCACCAGCGGCTAAAGCATTACGGCGTGATGGATTTTCAATTGAACTCATTAGAGTAAATGTCTACTAATAAATAGAAGATTTGTGAATAGCGCAAGATTAACCTTTTTCCTCTGAAATGCAAAATTAAGATTCCAGCCTAATTTACCCTTTTTGTCTTTTGGATAATTTTTCATATGCTAATCTGTATTAAATAATATGAAAATCTCAACTCCCCTAACCCTACAAGGCAAATATGCGGCTTTGGTTCCGTTAGAGATGGCTCATCACGATGCCCTGTGCGATGCCGTCAGGGATGGCGAGCTTTGGAAACTTTGGTACACAACTATTCCAACGCCTGAGGGCATGGCAAAAGAAATAGAAAGACGCTTAGGGTTACAAAAAATAGGTTCGATGAATCCATTCTGCGTTTTGGATTCCAAAGGCAGTCCTATTGGCATGACAACGTATATGAATATTGACGAACATAATCGAAGAGTGGAAATCGGCTCTACTTGGTATCGCAAATCTGTCCAAAGAACTGCAATTAATACCGAATGTAAATTAATGTTGTTGACGTATGCTTTTGAGACGTTGAACTGTATTGCCGTTGAATTTCGGACCCATTGGTTTAACCACCAAAGTCGAAGTGGCATTGAAAGACTAGGCGCAAAATTAGATGGCGTCCTGAGAAGTCATCAACTAAATCGCCATCCTGATGCTATGAACAGCATCAGAGATACCTGTGTGTACAGCATTATTGCCAGCGAATTCCCTGCAATAAAAGCAAATCTTTCCTATAAATTAGCCAATACTTTCGAATAATTTCAACGAAATTACCGTGTTCTACGCCATTCTGATAAAACGTAATCTCGAATAAATTCACTTTCTTTTCTTGCGCAAACAATGCTTGTTTCATTTACAGATGGATCTAACAAACACTGAAGTCTAAGTACATCACCATTTTGGTCATAATTTGGTAACCAAGCACCCCAAAAGAATCCTAGAGACTCTACATCACTTATTGATTGGCTCGCTAAGGGATCGCTCAATGGAATATCGATGTAAATTACTGGATGATTTTCAGTTCGCAGTACATCCATAAGGCTTTCAATTCTTCTCAAAAAATCCTGGCCAATTTCCCTTACTTTGATAAATGATGGCTTTCCTTCTGGGGAGTGATGGATACTTAAGTTTGATAGATCAACGGATTTATTCAAGGTGGCTTGACTAATCAGTTTTCTTTTAATTCCCGTATGCCTCAGTAAGTCCTCAAAAAAGGATGTGTGATGTGGGGAAACATATGCCAAAAAATTACCTTTATCTTGAATATTTACGTAGCATGGAATAAGGGAATGTCGTGCATCATCAACATTTTGCAATCCATCCATATGAACAGACTTAGGTTGTCCGTTTATTAATAATCCAGTTTCTATACCTCCCAGGGAGATAATTTCTAATTGACTATAGGGGTGATTAGTAACGCAGGCCGCCCAAAAGCCCTGTAAACCAATTAATTGGGCATGTTTTTTTCGCTCCTTTGCCAACATATCAGAAAGATGTTTTCCTCGATAATCAGGATCAACAAATAGCTTTCCAGCCTCCGGAACTTGATCTAAGGGATGTTCATAACTAAGGGCGCAATGTCCGGCAACCGACCCCTGGGGAGAGATTGCTATGACTGAGTGCATTAGCTGAGATTGGATCAAATTTTTTACCTCATCGACCTGATACATCTGCGGATTAGGATAACTATTACCGTAGCAACGAGTTAGTGCCTCGATAATTGCTTTTGCATCACTTGGTTCTGCAGGTCTGATTAAAAAACCATCGGTTGAATTTGAATTCATTTGGATCTCTAATTAAACAGAATGAATACCCTACTTGCTACGACAAGGCCATTTTTGAGCCATCGCATCAAAAGTTAATGAAGCAAAAGCCTCGCCTGCCCTATTTGATTGAGTGGCAATATAGTTATTTACTACTCGAATGCGTTCTTTAATATCTATATCCTTAGGAACACAAATTTTTTTATCGTAATGGGCATTATCTTCAACCCCCAAAATAATACCGACACACAGGCCTTGGTTAAAGCCAACGGCCTGTTGCTTATCATCTAATAATTGATTACAAATTGGAGTTAATCTGCCTGTTGTGAGATTGGGTATCGGCATGGTCGAAGATTGAGCTAGTACGCTCACGGGTAGCAAAACTGTGATTAGAAATAGAGTAAGAGTATTCATATACCTGTTCAATTCTTTAGATTAACAAAAAATCTATAAACAGATGAATTGGCCTGCCCAGCAGGAGTCGAACCTGCGACCTACGGCTTAGAAGGCCGTTGCTCTATCCAGCTGAGCTATGGGCAGTTGGATAGCTGATTTTAATGGACTATCCCCTGCCTTGGGCTCTTTTGGGCAATTTATTAAACTCCTGTTATAAATAGTGTTTTCATAACAAAAACTGTGTTGGAGATTTCATGAAATTCCTCAAATCCTGGCTTTTATTGGTTGGTTTAAGCCTGTCCGTTTCCTCATTTGCTCAGTTCCCCGCTGATGTGGGCGACGACAAGTATCAGCCCCGCCTGGGTCAAGAAGGCAAGGATGTCATCTGGATGCCAACTGGCAACGAACTCGTTACTCAAATGCTCAAGACCGCCAAAGTAGGTCCCAATGATTTGGTCTACGACCTCGGTGCTGGTGACGGCAAGATCGCAATTGCTGCAGCCAAAGAGTTTGGTGCCCGTGCTGTGGGTATTGAGTTCAATCCCGATATGGCAGCCTTTGCCCAACGTAATGCCAATCGTGCAGGCGTTGGTGATCGTGTGAAGATCATTAATGGCGATATCTTCAAAGAAGATTTCAGTAAAGCAACTGTAGTGACTCTTTATTTGTTGCCTGACCTCAATTTGCGTCTGCGCCCCACCATCTTAGCTATGAAGCCCGGTACTCGCGTGGTCTCGCACGCATTCACGATGGGTGATTGGGAAGCGGATAAAGAAATTGATGTAGGCTCCAAGGGTTACTTCTGGGTGGTTCCTGCCAATGTGGCTGGCGAATGGCAGCTCGATGGTGTCGATGTAAACGGCAAAGGCACCCTGAGTTTGTCGCAACGTTATCAACGCATTGGTGGCAATCTCACCATCAATGGCAAATCACAACCGATTCTGAATCCAACTCTTGAGGGTGACAAACTGAGTTTTGGCTATCTCGATCGTAAGAACAATCTACATACAGTCAAAGTGACAGTCAATGGCTCTCAGCTAAAAGGCGAAGACAAAGGTGGCACGACGTTTGCTGAAGTAACTGGTAAGCGTCGCTAAATCTTTATAGATGGGAAGCTCTTTGGGCGCTAACGCTAGCGCCTCTCCTCAACGTTTGCTCAGCCCCCTTGGGGCTGTTGCCATTATTGTGGGCATCGTCATTGGTGCCGGCATCTTCAAAACCCCATCGATGGTTGCCGGTATCACTGGTGATGTTGGTTGGGCAATTACGATTTGGATCGCTGGCGCACTCATCTCATTGATGGGCGCCCTTTGCTACGCTGAGCTTGCTACCCTCTATCCTCATGCAGGCGGTGATTACCATTTCTTGACCCGTGCGTATGGCAAGAGCGTCTCGTTCTTGTATGGCTGGGCCAAAGCGATGGTTATTAATACTGGCTCGATTGCATTGCTAGCCTTCGTCTTTGGTGACTATATGACCAAAGTATTGCCTTTGGGAGCTCACTCCTCCCTCTATTGGGCATTCTTGATTGTGATTGCACTTACGCTCATTAATTTGATTGGTATTCATGCGTCGGCTAATGTGCAAACAGTACTGACTATTTTAGAGGTGACTGGTTTAGTCGCCATCATCATCGCTGGCTTTGGTTTATTCGGTAATACTCCACCCCCCGTTGATAACCCACCCTTATTTAGCAATACCCCGCAACTCGGCATGCTTGGCCTGGGGATGGTCTTTGTCTTACTCACCTTTGGCGGTTGGAACGAATCCGCCTACATTTCCGCTGAACTCAAGGGCACTAGCAAAACGATCGTGAGCGTGATTGTGATTAGCCTGGTGGTGATTACCATCATCTACTTACTGGTCAATATTGCTCTTATTAATGGACTAGGCCTGAAAGCGTTAGCCGGTAGTAAGGCGGCTCCTGCTGACTTATTAGGTTTGGTCTTTGGCCCCGTCGGTGAAAAATTACTCGGTTTGTTTGTGGCAGTTGCAGCGCTAACTAGTATTAATGCCACCATGATTGTGGGAGCCCGTACCAACTACGCAATGGGTGAAGACTGGGATGGCTTAAGCAAAATGGGCAAATGGGAATCCGCCCGTGGCACCCCCACATTTGCATATCTAGTTCAGGGTGTCATCAGCCTGGCTTTAGTTGGCTTTGGTGCTTTGCAAAGTGATGGCTTTGAAGCCATGGTGGAATTTACTGCCCCAGTGTTTTGGACCTTCTTGTTACTGGTTGGCCTTGGCTTATTTGTATTGCGGTTTAAAGACCGCTCTCCGCGCCCCTTTAGTGTACCTCTCTACCCCATCACACCACTGATCTTCTGTGCCTCATGTGCCTACTTAGCCTATTCGAGCATTATGTATGCCCACAGCAAAGGAGCAGTCGAGATCTCCTTCTATGTGATGCTGGCAGGCTTAGTTGCTCTTCTTATTCTGCGGTTACGGAAGATCTCTTAGGTCATTGAACTGACATCTTGCTCTGTAAACTAGAGCTTTTGTGGATGTGGTTCATGCGTTTGTCCTGGTTCATTCATTGCGCTTTGCTGATACTGGTCTTGGCTGGATTGCCAAGACTTGGTCATGCATTTGAGCCCTTGAACACCGATGATGCAGGCACGATTGGCAAGAGGGTCAATCAGATCGAGCAGTACTTTTATGTTCTGCACAACAACACGCCAGGTAATCCTGGTAGCGTCGCCACTCCTGGCGAGGAGTTCCGGGGGCTTGGTAATGCGAAGGCATTTCCATTTACCTATACGCACGGCATCTCCGATACGACCGAGATCGCATTTTCAACAACCTACTATGCAACCCCGCGCGGATCGTATTCACCATTCTCAAACAACATTGTTTCCTTGAAATGGCGCTTCTGGGGCGATGGTCAAACGGGTCTTGGAATGGCAATTAAGCCTGCGATTACTCTGCCAGCTAGTACTTCGCAACAAGTGCAAGGTTTGGGTCTGGCAAAAACCAACTATGAGATCAATTACATCATCTCCTACTATTGGGAACGCATTCAGGTACATACCAATATTAGTTATGCCCGCAATCCCTACAACACCAACTATCCCATAAGCGGCACATACAGTCCGTATCAAATCAATTTAGTATCGGGTTCTATTGCGCCTGTTTGGATTGTGAACTCATGGCTTAAGCTTGCTTTAGATATTGGTAGCTCGATTGATACGTCCCCAAATGCAGCCGCTGTCAATGACTACGGAATGGTGGCAGCAATATTCTCGATGAATAAGAATGTGGATATTGGCCTGTCTTATCTGCAGAGCAGCACCACACCCAACAATGCTTGGACTAGCAAGGGCATTACATCCGACCGGACCGAGGTTGGGGTAACGTGGCGTTTTTGAGGAGGTTACGAGCGTAACAAGAGAAAAGTGGTCGGAGTACAAGGATTCGAACCTTGGACCCCCTGCTCCCAAAGCAGGTGCGCTACCAGGCTGCGCTACACTCCGACAGACCTCTATTATAGCCTGACTGGGCTCTGAACACCTTCCTACATTAGGGGGGCTTGACAGCTCAGGTAGTATTGACGATATGCCTTCTTTATTGCACCATCGCCTCTTTGCCCAAGATACCCCGCCCATCAAGCGCTGGGGCATGCTTGGCTTGGTGCTGCTGAGTCTCTTAAGCACCCAATGGCTTGGGTTGGTTCACCAGATAGAACACCAAGAACTTAAACCCTCAGTAACTCTACAGACCCATGAGTCCCATGCCAGTTGCGAGAGCCATGATCACTCAATTTTTGCATTCCTGGGTCATGAAGAACATTCGGTCGAGTGCCAACTCTTTGATGCAATCACACTCGCAGGTCTTATTACTAGTAGTCCAACTCAGTTGGTTGTTCCAAATGGTTTTAGCCAATCTCTCTTTGGCTTTGTTAAACAAGTTAGTGCAACCCGCACTCACGAGCCCTATCAATCGCGGGCACCTCCACTCCTCATCCTCTAATCCCCCTTCGTAAATCGGTCTTCGCTTGAAGACTGATTTGGATGATTAAACGGTTTGACCTGGCGTGGCCGGGTCATCCCCCCATTTGGATGAATCAATCATGAACCTGACATATTCAGTGATCGCAACACGGCGATCAGCCCTTTGGCTTGTGGCAACAGCTGCATTTAGTAGTGCAGCCATCGCACAACAAAATCCCATGCAAATTGATGTCACGGGCTCCCGTGAGTCTGCAAGCAGTATTTTGACTCCCACCAAGATCTTGCAAGGTAATGAGCTGCAAGATAAATTAGGCACCACCTTAGGTGCCACCATTGGAAATGAACTTGGTGTATCGCAAACGGGTTACGGTCTTGGTGCCTCGCGTCCTGTGATGCGCGGTCTCGAAGGAGCACGCGTACAGATCTTACAAAACGGTCTATCGGTTGGCGATGTCTCAGCAATCTCTGCCGATCATGCGGTAGCCAGCCCAGTAGCGAACGCCAGACAGATTGAGATTTTGAGAGGGGCTGCCGCCCTGCTCTATGGCTCAGGATCGAGCGGTGGTTTGGTGAATATCGTCAATGATCGGATTCTGACAACGCTACCTGGTAAAGCTACGGGTGCTGTGAACACTAGCTATGACACGGTGAGCAATGGTCGTGCCGCATCGGGTGTCATTGAAGGCTCCGTAGGATCTGTGGCAGTTCATGTGGATACAGCAATCAATAACAACCAGAACTATCGGATTCCGGGGAATTCAACCTTAGCTCCAGGGGGATGGCCAATCGGCCCCTATGAGGGAGAGACCGCTCCCAACTACACCGGGAAGCTTCCCAACTCTTTTAACAACCAAAATAACTTGGGTGTAGGTGCGTCGTACATCGGTAAATCAGGGTACACAGGAATCTCAGTTGAGCGTTTGAACAATAACTACGGTATTCCAACGCCTGAGGGTGGATTTATTAATCAATCTCAAAATCGATACGACTTCCAGCACCAAACCCGTGAGCCATTTGCGGGGTTCTCTTCGATTAAGTTCAGCGCAGCGAATGGCAACTACAACCATACTGAATTTAAAACTTCTGGCGAAGCAGCTGCGGTTTGGAAAAACATAGCTAATGAATTTCGTTTAGAGCTTGCGCATAAACAGTTCATGGGCTGGAAAGGAACGTTTGGCGCACAAGTAACTAACAGTTCGATGGAGGCCACAGAGGTTGAAAGCGGAAGTTATGCCATCTTGCCATCCACCAAAACAAACTCGAATGCGCTCTTCTGGATTGAGGAAGGAAGATGGGGGGCATTGCAAGGAAATCTAGGCTTGCGTTACGACAACGTTGGGCAAAAACCGAATCTTGCAACAGAGTTTGAGGCTCCTTATTATGCAGGTCCAGGTGCCGCCCCTCTAGCGCCAGGCTTACAAAACCGAAATTTCAATCTTCTATCGTATTCAGCAGGAGGTCTCTGGAACTTTGCAAACGGTTATGGAACTGGGTTGTCTTACACCGTTTCACAAAGAGCTCCTTCGGCTCCTGAACTTTACTCCTATGGGGTTCATGAAGCTACAGCGACTTTTGTTGTTGGAAACTCAAACCTCAATAAAGAAACCTCTCATAACCTCGAGTTGAATATCCAAAAAACATTAGGCAAAGTCAAAGGTAAGGTGAATGTATATCTCAACAAATTTAATAACTACATTTATGGTTACTACCTTCCGAATGAGTATGCTGGGGCAGAAGATGATGAGCTATTCAACGTAGTCCAATATCAACAAGCCGCTGCCACCATTAAGGGGGCTGAGGGTGAGCTGACCTACAACTGGGGTAATGTCGGCAGTGGTGCACGCTTGTTTGCCGATGCGTCTCAAGGCACCTTTGATGCGGGTGGTAACCTGCCCTTGCAGCCTGCTCCTCGCGTTGGTGTGCAGGTGGCGCATCAGAAGAATGGTTGGTTGGCGAACGCCAGTTATACCTATAGCTTTCAGCAAAATCGTCTTGCTGACTGGGAGGTTGGCCCAACTCCAAGCTATAACCTCTTAAATGCCGGTTTGTCCTATACCGAAAAGATCAATAAGGTGAGTTGGACGGGCTATATGATGCTCAGAAATATTCTGAACGATGATATTCGCTATGCCACCACACCGATGGCAGTTCGTTTGTATGCACCCCAACCGGGTCGCAGTTTGATGGTGGGTGTTCGAGCTAACTTCTAGAAGTCTCAATCATGGATCGCACCTGGTTCTCGCAATACAGCGCGAGATCCTTGCGATCCAGTTCGACTGCAGGGCTTGGTGCAAAGATCAGCTCGACGGTAATAGCTTTGGCTCTCAGCATCTTGGCAATGGAATCAATCAAGGTCATGTCGCCAATGAAGGCGGTGGCATCGCTATATTCCTGATGCGCATTGCGATACCGAATGGCCATTGGGAAGGTTTGAACCTGGGTTTGGGCGGCTGACTCAAAGAGATTCGTCTTGAAGGGTAAAACCCGATCTCCTGCCGTCGAGGTGCCCTCTGGGAAGATGCATATTGGCTCTTTAGGCAGAAGGTCTTCTAATTGTTTAGCAATCTCTTTGCCGTGTCGTTTGTTATCTCGACGAATAAAGAGCGTACCGGTTTGCCTTGCCATCCAGCCAAAGATGGGCCAGCTTGCTACCTCGGATTTGGCGACAAAGCGGCAAGGCAAGAAGGAATGAATACTGGCAATATCAATCCAAGAAATATGGTTAGCCGAAATCAGATAGCCCCCGCTCTTGGGTAAATACTCGGCATTGATGACCTTGAGTTTGAGCTTAAAGATCTTAAGAAGTTGTCTTGACCAAGTCTGAATATGATGTTTTTTGGTCGATTCCTGCGCAAAGGGGAAAATCACAATCAGAATCAATGCGCCTTTGATCACATGGAAAATGATTTGCAAGGCGGGCCAGAATAAGAGTCGGGATGAATCTGCCATAGTTGAGATAATAAAGGGGGTTGCCCCGGAGCTTGTCATCAAACTGACACCAAAGTGTCATGATGATTTCATGATGCGGTGGCATTGTAGAGGTCCATGGAGCACTATCGAGCCATTTGGATCTCAGACGTGCATCTCGGGACACCTGGATGCCAGGCAAAGTTCCTCCTCGATTTCTTAAAGCATAACGAATCCGATACTCTTTATTTGGTTGGCGACATCATTGATGGCTGGCGCTTAAAGAAGAGTATTTACTGGCCTCAGTCGCATAACGATGTCGTGCAAAAGATCTTACGCAAGGCTCGCAAAGGTACTGAGGTCGTCTATGTGCCCGGTAATCATGATGAGTCTGTGCGTCAGTTCTTGGGCCTCTCCTTTGGTGAAATCAAAGTCGTTCCGGAGGCTATTCATACGACGGCCGATGGTCGCAAGCTCTGGATTACCCATGGTGATTTATTTGATGGCGTGATGCAATACGCCAAGTGGCTTGCCTATGTGGGCGACAATCTCTACTCCCTCATTTTGTACTTCAATCGCTATCTCAATCTACTGCGTATTCGGATGGGCATGCAGTATTGGTCGCTCTCACAATACTTAAAGCACCAGGTCAAGAATGCGGTGAGCTACATTGCCGACTTTGAAATGATCATGGCCCGCGAGGCCCGTTTACGGGGCTGCCAAGGCGTGGTCTGTGGGCATATTCATAAAGCCGAGATCCGTATGATCGATAACCTCCTCTATTGCAATGATGGCGATTGGGTCGAGAGTTTGACCGCCTTAGTTGAGACCCATGAGGGTGAGCTCAAGATTGTGCATTGGCCACGCATCTTAGATGACAAACCGGTTATCGAAGAGGTGATGGTTGAGCAAATGAGTCTATCGATTTCTTTTCCGAGCCGAGCCGCATCGCCTGCGTTGATGGCGCAATCCACTACCACTCATTCAATGGAGACTATTTCATGAGAATCATGATCGTAACTGACGCTTGGGAACCCCAAGTCAATGGGGTTGTCAGAACCCTCAAGCAAACCACCTATGAGCTCCAAAAGATGGGGCATCAGGTCGAGATGATTACGCCCACAGAATTTAAGACCATTCCCTGCCCCACCTATCCAGACATTTCTTTATCGATCTTGCCTGGCAAAGGTGTCACTAAACGCATGAAGGCCTTCTCGCCCGATGCAATTCATATTGCGACCGAGGGTCCACTGGGCCTGGCCGCACGCTCCTACGCACTGCGCCACAACTTACCATTCTCCACCGCTTATCACACCCGTTTTCCGGAATACGTCTACGCACGCACCCGCATTCCACTGGCGTGGACTTATCGGTTTCTGAAGTGGTTTCATGGTCCCTCGATGGCAGTGATGGCGCCCACTCAAGTGGTGAAAGACGATCTCGAGAAATACGGTTTTGACAATGTCGTGATCTGGTCGCGCGGCGTTGATCTAGAGATATTTAAAGTCCAACCCTCCAAAGTATTAAATTCAGCTCATCCTATCTTTTTATATGTGGGTCGGGTTGCGGTTGAGAAAAACATCAATGCGTTTTTGGAAATTGATCTCCCGGGATCAAAGTGGGTAGTCGGAGATGGTCCGGCCTTAAAGGAAATTAAAGAGAAATACCCACTCGTCAACTATCTTGGTGTCTTAAATCAATATCAATTGGCTGAGGTCTATGCAGCCGCTGATGTCTTTGTGTTCCCGAGCAAGACTGACACCTTTGGTCTCGTTTTACTTGAAGCCATGGCTTGCGGTTTGCCTGTAGCAGCCTATCCTGTCACTGGTCCAATTGATGTACTGGGTGATTCCAAAGCTGGAGTCATGCATGCGGATTTAAAGACCGCGTGTATGGAAGCCCTAAGGATTCCGCGTGAGGTGGCCCGCGCCCATGCCGAGAAGTTCTCATGGAAAGCGGCGAGTGAGCAGTTTGCCAATCATCTAAAGCCAGTGCGTGTGCATGTGAGCACGCAAACGGTTCCCGCTTGATGAGCCAACCATACGACATTAAACAAAATCCCCATAAGGGGAATCGCGGTCTGACCCGAGCGATTCATGCGGCCAAGAACTCCTGGCATGGTTTGGTCTTTGCATTTAAAGAGGAAAGTGCTTTCCGGCAGGAACTGGTCTTATTAGTAGTCTTAAGTCCCGTTGCTGCTCTCTTGCCGATCGGCCTTCTTGCGAAGGCTCTCATGATCTGCTCCTTAATCATGGTGCTGGTGATTGAACTGCTGAACTCGAGCGTAGAAGCCGCTATCGACCGAATCTCCTTTGAGCACCATGACCTCTCCAAGCGGGCCAAGGATTTTGGCTCTGCCGCTGTGATGCTAGCCCTACTCATTGCCTTTGTGATCTGGGCTACCGTCCTCTATCAAGAATTTATTCAATAAAAACAATTACTTATGATTTTGTCACCCCTGCCTTATTCCTGTAATATATGCCCTATAGGATCAGGCTATCAACTAAGGAATCACAATGCCTGATATCCCAAATCCTTTTTCGCCTTTAGACAACCTATTTATTACAACGAAACGTCATGCGAACGCATCAATTTCCACTAAACCCTGGGCGGATAAATTGAATCCTCTCAAAAAGCTCTTTGGCAAAAAGCCAGAGACTCCTGAGGGCGATATCAAGTCCGACACGCCCACGTCTAAGACTGGATTAGAAAACGTTCCTCAGCTCTTAGGTAAAGCCAAGCGTGCTCCCTTTAAGATCTCGTGGGCCATCAATGCCGAGGAGATTAAAGAGGCGCAGCGCCTGCGTTACAAGGTATTTGCCGAAGAGATGGGTGCGCATCTGCCAGTCAATGAAGAGGGTCTTGATATCGATGAGTTTGATGCCTATTGCGATCATTTATTGATTCGTGACCCAGAGACCTTACGCGTCATTGGTACTTACCGGGTCCTGCCACCTCATAAAGCCAGTCAACTTGGCCGCCTTTACTCAGATTCGGAGTTTGATCTCTCCCGCATTAATCACTTGCGACCCAAAATGGTTGAGGTGGGTCGCTCGTGTGTGCATGAAGACTATCGCTCGGGTGCAGTGATCATGGCGCTATGGAGTGGTCTTGGCCAGTATATGAAGCAGCACCAATACGAGATCATGCTTGGTTGCGCCAGCATCCCAATGGCCGATGGCGGTCACTATGCAGCCAGCCTCTACAACTCGCTCGGACCAGAGCAAATGGCACCCGTTGAGAACCATGCGTTTCCGAAGCTACCTCTCCCCTTAGATCGCTTAAATGGCGGTCTGCATGTGGAAGCACCACCGCTCATTAAGGGCTACCTGAAACTCGGGGCTAAGATTTGCAGTGCTCCTGCTTGGGATCCCGACTTCAACACCGCCGACCTACTCACGATGCTGCGCCTCTCAGAAATGAATCCGCGCTACGCGAAGCATTTTCTGGAAAAGGCGGACTAATCCGTTAGCTTTAGGGTGTAGCGGTACCCGATTCGTTCCCACTCCGCCGCTTCTTTACGTAGACTGAACTCGGTTAAGGGGTGGGCATTGGCCCACTGCCGATCAATCGCAACCTCAAAGGTCTCGCTATTAGGATTCTTTATCTTCACCTTTGGTAGGTGCTCATCCATGCGTGAGCGGCACAAGACATGCGCTAGACGAATGCAGAATAACATACGCCAGTCGGTGAAGTTGGCATTGTTTGAGAGCTTGCCCAGTTTGCCTGTATGTCCTAATAAGAGCGCTGCCAGTCGGGCTTGATCATTCTTGGAGAACCCTGGCATATCCGCATTTGCGGCGATATAGGCTGAATGTTTGTGATAGCCGTTATGCGAGATTGATAATCCGACTTCATGTAGGTTTGCTGACCAACCAAGTAAGGCAAGGTTATCGGTACGGCTCTCGTGATTAGGCTTTGGTAATTGGGCTAAGAACTCCGCTGCCAAAGTGCCTAAACGATGCGCCTGCTCACGATCAACTGCATAACGTTGCATAAACTGCTCAACGGTCACAAAGCGCATGTCGTCGTGCTGCGTCCGTCCTAATAAATCGTAGAGCACGCCAACTCGGAGGGCTGCATCACTAACTTCCATACGCTCAATACCTAACTCATCAAAGATGGCGAGCATGATGGATAGTCCACCCGGCAAGACGGGGCGACGATCATCCTTGAGGTTGATGAGATTGACTCGATCGATGTGATCAAAATCTAGAAGGCGTTTCTTCAGGCCCTTGAGACCCTGCAAGGTAATTACTCCGGCACCACTATTGTCTAGCGGGTCCAGGGTTGACTTCTCCCCTGAACCATTCAATTTGTTATCCGCTATCAAGTCAGCCAAAGCGCGTGCCGTTCCCGATGAGCCAATCACTTGATTCCAGCCCGATTTACTAAATCGGCCCTTAATTACCTGCACCTCACGACGCGCAGCCAGCTCAGCCTCTTTGAATGCGTGGGGATCAATCACTCCATTGGGGAAAAAACGAATACTATGCGATACACAACCAATATAAAGGCTCTCCAGGAGCTTCGGCTCGTAACCCTTACCGATGATGAACTCACTCGAGCCACCACCCACATCGATTACCAAGCGATTGCCTGAAACAGCTGGAGCCTCATGCGAGGTACCGATATAAATGAGACGGGCTTCTTCCACTCCAGCGATTACCTCAATCGGAAATCCCAAAGCAACCTGAGCCTCTTGCACAAACTTTTGCGCATTGCGCGCTACCCGTAAGGTGTTGGTGGCAACGGCTCTCACCTGTTCAGGTCGAAAGCCCCGCAAGCGCTCGCCAAAGCGTCGAATCGCCCCTAAACCCCGCTCCATCGCCTCGTCATCCAAGACCTTGCCAGGGGTTAGGCCGGCTGCCAAACGAACTGGCTCGCGCAAGGTGTCGATGGTACGTAACTGCATCCCGGAGGGAGTAATGTAGGCCTGGCAGATGAGCAATCGAAAGCTATTGGAGCCAAGGTCTACAGCGGCCACTAGGTCTAGTCCGGGCTTATTAGGGGTGCTGGTCTTAGACACGGTATTTAGGATTTATTAAAGTCAAAGACTATTATCGTATGAAATAAAAGTGACACATTTGTGAAATATAAAGAGATATGTCACTTCTATTACTCAACCGTGAAATCGGTATCCTCGAGTTTAATTCACGGGTTCTGGCGCAAGCGGAGGATCCGAAGATCCCCCTACTGGAGCGCATTCGCTTTCTGAGCATTGTCTCGAGTAATCTCGATGAGTTTTTTGAGATTCGGATGTCAGGTATCAAGGAACAGCTCATCGATAACCCCTTAAAGGTAGGCTCTGATGGGCGGACCATTGCAGAGAGTTATGAACTGGTCTCTCAACATGCCCACACCTTGGTTGAGCGCCAGTATCATCTTTATCAACAGGTGCTGATCCCGCAGTTACGCAAAGCGGGTATTGAATTTTTACTACCCGATTACTGGAATGATGAACAGCGAGTTTGGGCTGAAGACTTCTTTAAAGAAGAACTCTTTCCCTTACTCACACCCATCGCCCTCGATCCGGTTCACCCTTTCCCACGCGTCATCAATAAAAGCCTGAACTTTATCGTTCAACTTGATGGGAAGGATGCTTTTGGACGCAAGGCTAATCTTGCTGTGGTGCAAGCACCGCGCGCACTGCCTCGTTTGGTCAAAATGCCTCACCGCTTATCAGGCAATACGAACACCTTTGTATTTTTATCCTCCTTTATTCAAGCGTATGTGGGTCAGCTATTTCCGGGGATGAAAGTGCTTGGTTGCTATCCATTTCGGGTGACGCGTAATTCTGATCTGTTCGTTTCCGATGATGAGATCACCGATCTTCGTCAAGCCTTGCAAGGCGAGCTACCTACCCGTCACTTGGGTGATGCAGTGCGCCTAGAGGCGAATATCAATATTCCAGATGCTCTCTTACAGCGCTTATGCAAGGAAAATAATCTTGATATGCGCGATTGTTACCGTGTCAATGGCCCGGTCAATTTGGTCCGCCTTGCTCAACTCCCAGACTTGGTTGATGAGCCTAAGCTGGTCTTTAAACCATACACTCCTGCCATACCATTTAAGCACGGCTCAGGTAATGGAGCTGTCTCATTCTTTGAGCGCATTAAGCAGGCCGATATTCTTTTGCATCATCCCTATGAGAGCTTTGAGCCCGTCTTAGATCTATTGCGCGAAGCAAGTCGCGATCCTCACGTATTGGCAATTAAGCAAACGGTGTATCGGACTGGTGATAAATCGCCAGTCATGGAGGCTTTAATTGAGGCTGCCCAAAATGGCAAAGAGGTTACGGTGGTCCTTGAGCTCCTTGCCCGTTTTGATGAGCAAACCAATATCAACTGGGCAGCTCGCTTAGAGGAAGTGGGTGCACATGTGGTCTATGGAGTGGTCGGACATAAATGCCATGCCAAACTATTGCTGATCGTTCGTAAAGAGAAAATCCATAAGTCCGGAAAATCCTCATTGGTGCGCTATGCCCACCTTGGAACCGGCAACTATCACCCCCGTACCGCTAAGCTCTACACCGACTTTGGTTTGATGACCTGCGATCCACTCATCACCAAGGATGTGCATCAAGTTTTTCAGCAACTCACTGGCACTGGGATGCAGCTCGAGACCCGCGAACTGTGGGAAGCGCCCTTCACTATGCTCGAGCAACTCGTACATCACATCCGCGCCGAGACCAAGGCCGCAAAACAAGGTAAGAAAGCGCGCATTATCGGCAAGATGAATGCTCTTTTAGAAAAGACCATTATCGAAGAGCTCTATAAAGCCTCGCAGGCCGGAGTGAAGATCGATCTGATTGTGCGCGGGGTCTGCGCTCTGCGCCCTGGGGTGAAAGGTCTGTCCGAGAACATCAAGGTACGCTCGATTGTGGGTCGCTTTTTAGAGCATCACCGGATTTATTACTTCTATCATGGCGGCTCTGAACAGGTCTATCTGTCGAGCGCAGATTGGATGGAGCGTAATCTCCTGCGCCGCGTGGAGGTTGCCTTCCCGGTAAAGGATCCCAAACTCAAGCAACGGGTGATTAACGAGGGCTTAATGATTTTTCTCAAAGACAATGCCTCAGCATGGCTAATGAAGCCCGATGGTGGTTACGTGAAGAGTAAGCCACGCAGCAACCAAACCCCGATCGTGGGTCAGCTCGAACTGCTTAAGAAATTCGCTCGGGGGGAAAGCGCAGGGTAAAGGTACTACCCTTGCCAAGCGTACTCTCAACCACTAACTGGGCTTGATGACGGCTCGCCACATGCTTCACAATCGCTAGCCCAAGACCGGTACCACCGGTCTCGCGCGAGCGACTCCGATCCACTCGATAGAAGCGCTCCGTTAAGCGTGGAATGTGTTCCGCTGAAATCCCAGGTCCCGTATCGGTTACCGAGAACTCGCCCTCACCCGCAGGATTGATACCCCACGAGACCGTAACTGATCCCACTTCAGGTGTGTACCGTATGGCATTTGATACTAAATTACTAAAAGCCGATAACACCTCGCGCTCTTCACCCAATAAATTACAGGTTGTATTGAGATTAAAGTTCAGAGCATGTTTACCCTGCGATAAGGCGTAGGCATCATTCTTAATGAGCGACATCAGATAGCTCATGGAAACGCTGTTCAGAGGTGCTGGCTGCGTATTGGCCTCAAGGTTTGCCAGAGTTAAGAGGTCCTCAACTAAATTCTTCATGCGCTTACCTTGATCCATCATCATCTCGAGGTATTGGGCCTTTTGCTCGGGTGGTAGATCCAAGGTTTGCATGGTCTCCAAAAAGCCCATCATGACGGTGAGCGGTGTGCGCATCTCATGCGAAACATTGGCCACGAAATCACGCCGCATGGCCTCAGCCTTACTCAAATCCGTGATGTCCTGAATCAAGACTAAGCGGCGGTTCTCAGAGAACGGAAATGCTTGCAGACGAAGTATCAGGCTTGAACCACTCATCTTCTCCAACACAATCGGCTCTTCATAATTGCGCTCAGTGATGTATTGCACAAACTCTGGTTTGCGGACGATGTAATGAATCCGTTGTAACACATCACGTTTGAGCTCAATCCCCAAAAAGCGTTCCGCAATCGCATTGCACCACTCGATTTGATCTTGATCATCAAGCATCACAATACCATTCGGGGATGCCTGAAACGCCTCAATAAAGCGTTTATGCTGGCGCTCTGCCTGCTCAATGTCTTTACGCAAGCCAGTAATAATGCGTTGGAGCTTGAAGAAGATTTCTGCCCAAGCGCCGCCAAATCCCGATAAATGAGAGATTCCTGCTCCCTTTACAAAGGCGTCTAGGCGGGATTGATTGACATAGGCAATGAATAGGCTAAACACAATGATGAATACCGCAAGAAGCCAACCAAGCTCATCCCGTAGAAACCACTCACCAATCAAGCCAGCAACGCCGGCAAGCAGAAGGATTGGGATAAGGCGGAGAAATCCAGAAAGCATGGCGACATCTTAGAGCATCTTCCGGAGATGCTCAAAAATTAAGCATAACGCCTAAGCTGGGGTTTTAGTGATCCGGTAGCCGCTACCGCGCACGGTCTCGATATATTGATCACAATTGGCTTCCGATAGGGCCGCGCGTAAGCGCTTAATATGGACATCAACGGTCCGCTCCTCGATGTAGACCTGATCGCCCCAAACCCGATCCAGAAGATGCGAGCGGCTATGAACCCGCTCAGGATTGCCCATGAAGAACTGCAGAAGGCGGAATTCGGTTGGGCCCAAGTTGAGCGATTGCTCTTTTTCTCCAAGATGGGTTACTGTGATGCGATGAGTAACTGGGTCTAATAGAATGGGTCCGAGTTTTAATACATCGTCACTCATCCCTAAGACCGTATTACGTCGTAATAGTGCCCTCACCCGAGCAATGAGTTCATTTGGCGAAAATGGCTTGGTCACATAATCGTCTGCCCCAGAGTCTAGCCCCTGGATCTTATCGGCTTCTGCGCCTTTGGCGGTCAGCATCAGAATGGGTATATTTTGTAACTCAGGACTAGCGCGAAGTTCTTTGGTGAATTGCACCCCCGATTTACCGGGCATCATCCAATCCAAGATCAATAAATCGGGTTTTTGAGATTTAATCTTTTGCAGCCCCTCCTCCGATTGCAGGGCACGCTCCACAGTAAAACCTGAATGAGTTAGATTAATCGCAATCAGTTCTGCAATCGAAGGTTCATCTTCAATAATCAGAATGCGGTGTGACATGGGCTACTTAGTCGCCTCGCGAACTAGGTCATCATGTGGCACATGACGAACGTCGGCGCCTTTCACAATATAGATCACAAACTCTGCAATATTTTTTGAGTGATCTCCAATCCGCTCGATTGCTTTTGCAATCGATAAAAGATCCAGTCCGGTTGAGATCATCTTGGGATCTTCTGCCATGTAAGTAATGAGTTTACGCACAAAACCCCTAAACTCTTCATCGATTTGTTTATCATCCTCAACCACTTTGGCAGCCGAGGCGGCATCAAGACGTGCAAAACAGTCAAGGGAACGGCGCAATAGCTCAATGGCCATTTGCCCGGAGAGCTTAATCTCCGCAGCATTAATTTTATAGTTCGGCGCCTGCTCAATCACGCGCTTGGCACGCTTCGCAACAATTTCTGCTTCATCGCCGGCTCGTTCAAGATTGGTAATCGCCTTAGAAATCGCCATGACCAATCGCAAGTCACGGGCTGTTGGTTGACGACGCGCAATTAACTCAGTGCATGCAGAATCAATTTCAACCTCTAAGGTATTAATTGATTTTTCTCGTTCAATGACTTGATTGCATAAATCAATATTAGTTTCTGAGAATCCACGCATGGCAACCTCGACCTGGGACTCTACTAGGCCACCCATTTTAAGCAGCTTGCTACATAAAGAATTTAAGTCCTCGTCAAATTGAGATGATAGATGGCGATCGTTCATTGCTTCTCCTCACTAACCAAAGCGACCAGTGATGTAATCCTCGGTTTCTTTACGCTTTGGCTTAATAAAAATTTCATCGGTTTTGCCGTATTCAATCAGTTCACCCAAATACATATAGGCGGTGAAATCAGAAACACGCGCAGCTTGTTGCATATTATGAGTCACAATCGCAATCGTGTAATCCTTTTTGAGCTCATTGATTAGCTCTTCGACCTTAGCCGTTGAAATGGGGTCTAGAGCTGAGGTTGGCTCATCCAATAACAGAACCGATGGCTTCACTGCGACACCACGAGCAATACAAAGACGTTGTTGCTGACCGCCCGAAAGAGATAGACCACTTTGATTGAGCTTATCTTTCACCTCATTCCACAAGGCGGCTTTATTGAGCGCCCACTCAACCCGCTCATCCATCTCTGCTTTCGATAAGCGCTCATAAAGACGAACTCCAAAGGCAATGTTCTCATAGATCGACATCGGAAATGGTGTCGGTTTTTGAAAGACCATCCCAATTCGGGAGCGGAGTAAATTAACATCCTTACCCTTTTCCAAAATATTCTCGCCATAGAAGGTAATTTCACCCTCAGCACGCTGACCTGGGTAAAGGTCATACATGCGGTTTAAGGTTCGTAATAAGGTCGATTTGCCACAACCTGATGGGCCAATAAACGCAGTAACCTTACGCTCCAAGATATCGAGGTTGATATTCTTGAGACCCTGAAAACTGCCATAGAAAAAGTTTAGGTTCTTAATCTTGAGAGCAACGGCCACTTGCTCAGCGGACTGCTGTTCAACAGTCTGATTAATATCCGCATGAAACATCGTTTTCATCATTGTCATACTTTTACCTTTTCACGCAATACTACGCGAGCCAAAATATTTAAACCGAGAACCGCAAACGTAATTAGGAGCGCCCCACCCCAAGCCAAATTGACCCAATTGTCATATGGGCTCATAGCAAACTGGAAGATCACCACGGGTAAATTAGCCATCGGGGCATTCATATTGGTTGAGAAGAACTGATTATTTAAAGCAGTAAATAGCAAAGGCGCGGTTTCTCCACTTACCCGTGCAATCGCCAACAATACACCCGTAATCACACCACTCTTAGCGGCCCGCAAAACCACGCTCAGCGATACCTTCCACTTTGGGGCGCCAAGCGCAAAAGCCGCTTCACGAAGTGTGGTGGGTACCAACTTCAGCATGTTTTCAGTGGTACGTACGACGACTGGGATTGCGATTAAGGAGAGTGCAACCGTTCCAGCCCATCCTGAAAAGTGCTTTACTTGATAGACGATGATGGCATAGACAAAGAGACCAATCACAATAGATGGAGCCGACAACATAATATCGGTGACAAAACGCGTCACTTCTGAAAATTTATTATTTTGGCCATACTCGGACAAATAGATTCCTGCCAAGATTCCGATGGGTGTGCTGATAAAGGCACAGAAAGCCACCATCATCAAACTACCGACGATGGGATTGGCTAGACCGCCCCCCTCTGATCCGGGTGCTGGAGTGCTGGCAAGGAATAAAGATGGGCTAATTGCGGCAAAACCCTTCCACAGAAGAATGGCCAAGATCCAGAAAAGGAATAGCATGCCGATCGACATGGCAATCATGGAGAAAGTCAGGCCCAGGGCATTAGCCCGCTTTCTTTTAGCAAATAAGGATGGATCGCGCGTGCTCATTAGGTTTTGACTCCTTGATTAGCTTCCATGCGCATCAACATGATCTTTGCGAGCGATAAAACGATGAAAGTGATCACAAACAATGCCAAGCCTAAGGCAAATAATGAGGAATAATGCAGGCCCACTTCTGCTTCACCGAACTCATTTGCCAAAGTCGATGCAATCGAATTTCCTGGAGCAAAGAGCGACGCTGAAATCTTGTGCGCATTGCCAATCACAAAGGTGACGGCCATGGTCTCCCCAAGAGCGCGCCCTAGACCTAACATAATGCCCCCAATGACACCGGTCTTGGTGTAGGGTAAAACAACGTTCTTGACCACTTCCCAGGTGGTGCAACCAATACCGTAGGCAGACTCTTTTAATACCGGGGGAACAATTTCAAATACATCACGCATCACCGAAGCAATAAATGGCAGAACCATCATTGCCAAAATTAAACCGGCACACAAAATACCAATTCCATTAAAGGCGCCTGAGAACAGAATACCCAGCCCAGGAATTTGCCCCAATGTTGCAGCAAGAGCTGGTTGAACATAGTCGGCAAATAAAGGTGCAAAAATGAATAATCCAAACATACCGTAAATAATGGACGGCACTGCAGCCAAGATCTCAATTGCGGTTCCAAGCGGGCGTCTTAAAATAGTAGGACAGATCTCAGTTAAAAATACTGCGATACCAAAACTCAATGGAACTGCGATCACCAGAGCAATCAGCGAGGTCATGATGGTTCCGTAGATGGCAATCAGGCCACCAAACTCGCCATTAATAATGTCCCACTCTACTGTGGTGAAGAACCCGAAACCAAATTTACTAAGCGCTGGAGCAGCATTAAAAATTAAGGAAGCAATAATGCCGAGTAATGCAAGCAATACAGTCAATGCAAAAAATTGCGTGGAATATTTAAAGACGCGATCGAGAGCACGCTGTCGTTTAGCAATACTTAGGACTTCGTGATTGACTACGTGATTGCTTAACGCGGCTTCCATAAATAGACCTTTTTAGACAAAATCAGCCCCAGTGATACTAGGGCTGATTTTAGAACAGTCGGTAAAGAGATTACTTTGTATTAATTTGATTCCAAACACTCTTGCGAATGAAGTCAGTCGTGGCATCAGGCATTGGCACATAGTCCAACTCAGCTGCCATCTTTTTACCCTCTTTGAAAGCAAAGTCAAAGAACTTTAATACTTCGGCTGAACGTGCTTTGTTTGCAGGCTCTTTGTACATCAAGATAAAGGATGCACCAGTAATGGGCCAGGATTTGGCACCGCCAGCATTGGTGATAAAGGTTCCCATTCCAGGAATCTTTGCCCAATCGGTACCGGCAGCGGCAGCCGCAAATGTATCGTCATCGGGCTGCACAAACTGTCCAGCAGCATTACGAAGTTGTACGTGGGTCATGTTGTTCTTCTTAGCATAGGCATACTCCACATAACCAATGGAGTTCTTAACACGTGAAACGTTTGCAGCCACGCCTTCATTGCCTTTACCACCAACCGATGAAGCGGCAGGCCACTTCACAGCAGCACCAGCGCCAACAGCGGATTTCCAATCGGCACTTACTTTGGCCAAGTAGTCAGTGAAAATTGCAGTAGTACCAGAACCGTCGGCACGATGCACCACGGTGATCTCTCCCGCAGGAATCTTCACGCCAGGGTTCAAGTCAGCAATGCGCTTGTCGTTGAAGTTCGTGATCTTGCCTTGGAAAATATCAGCCAAGGTTTGGCCGTCCAAACGAATTTGACCGGGCTTGATGCCATCTAAATTAATGATTGGCACAACACCACCAATAATTGCAGGGAACTGAACCAATCCATCGGCCTGTAGATCTTCAAACTTCACTGGGTTGTCGGTTGCACCAAAGTCTACAGTCTTGGCTTTAATTTGTTTGACACCGCCTGAAGAGCCGATTGATTGATAGTTCAAACCATTGCCAGTGCGAGCTTTATAAGCTTCGGCCCACTTGGCATAAATGGGGTATGGAAATGTTGCACCAGCACCAGTAATGTCTGCAGCAAAGGCTGCTGGAGCAAAACTGGCAGTGGATAGAGAAAGAGCCGCTACTACTAGGGCTTTTTTCAAGGTAATCGTCATTTATCTTCCTTTAAATGGTTCTCGCACAACGCGATACTTGAACAATAAACAGGAAATATGACGCTTTCATGACAAGAAACTAAATGAAGTTTCTTAAAAAAATCAAATGAATCAATGGGCTAGCAGCATATGCCACCCCACTGTCTCTTCAATAAATAAAAGAGATCACTGATCGGAAGTTTTTCCAGGAGTGCTTGATTCGGCCTTTTTGACGGCTCGGGATGTTTTTCTGGGGACTAATTTTTTAACCGCAGTCTTTCGTTTGGTTGGTGCTTTGGGTGCAATGGCTTTACTGGCCTTTTTGGCAACTGTATGCAAATTCTTTTCAGCAGAATTAATTGCGCCCTCTACTGCCTTACGGCCCTCTTTAAATACTTTGGCGCCCGCATCGGATACCTCACGCACAACCTTCGCAAGTTTTTCTCCGCCCATTGGTATTTTTTTGTCAGCCTCTTTGATCCAGTCACTGATGGCATCACGAGCACGATCAAAATGCTTTTCAGCGCCATCGGCTGCTTCGTTACCGATATCTTTCAGGATTGCCTTAACCTTCTTTTGGTAGACGCTCATACGCTTAGTCGCATCTTCTGCTGCCTTTTTCTGTAGGGCTTGCAACTTGGTGACGTCCTTTTGTGCAGCAGTCTTAGCGGCCTCCATCGCTTGCTGCATGTTGTAGCGCAACTCTGCTGCATGATGCTCACTTAGCTGTTTGGCAGCATCTAATAATTTGTGGGACAAGGTAAATAACTCTTGTGCTTTGGCTTTCTTAGCAGCTGCTGACGGCTTTTTCATGGAACACCTCTCGTTAAATGAAGATTATTCAGTCTAACAAACGAATATGACAATCGCTTGATGCGCCGCACAAGTTACAAGTCGCTTAATTTAACCTCAAGAAACGCTGACTTCCTTTGCGATTGCCTCGGCACTTGCCTGTGCCAGACTTTGCTCATTGGCTTCAACCATGACGCGCAGGACCGGTTCAGTTCCTGATGGCCGGATTAAGACCCTGCCCTTACCAATTAGGCTTTGCTCCACCTTACTGACCATGGCATTAAGCTTTTGATCGGCCTGCCACTGATAGCTTGGAGTAGTCTTTACATTGATGAGCACTTGCGGATAGATGGTGATGCCATCTAACAGTTCGTTGAGAGATTGTTGCTTTTGTTGCATCGCTGCAAGTACTTGTAAGGCTGCAATCGTGCCATCGCCGGTACTGTGTTGATCCAAACATAAAAGATGCCCTGAACCTTCACCGCCAATCACCCACTGCTTGGCTTGTAAGAGCTCCAATACGTAGCGATCTCCGACCTTGGCTCTCTCAAATCCAAGGCCTAGGTTCTTGATAGCGACTTCAATCGCCAAGTTCGTCATCAAGGTACCCACTACTCCGCCAATTGCCTTGCCTTGCTCTAAACGATCTTTAGCCAAGATATAGAGGAGCTTATCGCCATTAAAGAGGCGCCCACTTTGATCCACCATTTGCAGACGATCGGCATCGCCATCAAGTGCAATCCCAATATCAGCATTCACTTCCTTAACTTTAGCAATGAGCGCAGCTGGTGCGGTGGCACCACAATGATCGTTGATGTTCTTGCCATTAGGCTCTACTCCAATCGCAATCACCTCGGCACCCAGCTCATGAAACACTGGCGGTGCAGTGTGATAGGCAGCACCATTGGCACAATCCACCACAATCTTTAATCCTTTGAGGTTAAGGTCTTGTGGAAAAGTAGATTTGCAAAACTCAATATAGCGCCCTGCTGCATCATCCAAACGAAAGGCCTTGCCAATCTTGTCAGAGCTGACACAACCCATTGGCTTCTCGAGCTCTGCTTCAATCTCAAGCTCGATCGCATCAGAGAACTTATCACCCTTGCCATTAAAAAACTTGATGCCGTTATCTTGATACAGATTATGCGACGCAGAGATCACTACACCGGCAGATAAGCGCAGTGCTTTGGTGAGATAAGCGACCCCAGGAGTTGGCATTGGACCGCACAAGGTGACATCGACCCCGGCAGCCGAGAACCCAGACTCCAAGGCAGCTTCGAGCAAATAACCTGAGACCCGCGTGTCTTTACCAATTAGGATGCGTTGACGCTCATTGGGTTTGCCATGGCGCTTAAGCACCATGCCAGTAGCGTAACCGAGGCGCAACATAAACTCCGGAACGATGGGTGGAATACCAACTTCACCCCGAATGCCATCGGTCCCAAAATATTTTTTAGTCATGATTCATTATAAAACTGAGGTACTTTGCTCTCGCATAGCCTGCCAGACCTGCAGTGCATTCACGGTCTCAGGTACATCGTGCGTACGCACAATCATCGCGCCGCGCTCCACTGCCAAGATGGCTGCCGCAATACTCGGGATCAAACGCTCGCCCACCTCAAGATTGGTGACCTTGCCAAGCATGGACTTACGCGATAGGCCCGCTAAGACCGGGTAACCATGTTCAGTAAATACGTTCATTTGTGCCAATAATTGATAGTTATGCTCCAAGCTCTTACCAAAGCCAAATCCAGGATCAATGGCAATCCGTTGCGAGTCAACTCCTGCTTCTTCGATCACTGCCGCACGTTCTAATAGGAATGCTTGTACCTCTTGAACCACATGTTCGTAATTGGGATCAAATTGCATAGTTTGAGGATCACGCTGCATGTGCATCAACACAATGCCACATTGGCTTGACTTGATGGCATCGACTGCTCCCGCTTGTCGCAAGGCCCAAATATCATTGACGCAATCAACACCCATGGCGAGTGCTGCTTGCATGGTTTGGGGCTTGTAAGTATCAATCGAGAGAGCAACACCACACTCTTTGAGTGATTCGATGACTGGCAAAACGCGATCGAGCTCCTCTTGCAAACCAACGGGCTCGGCCCCAGGTCGGGTTGACTCTCCGCCAATATCAATGATGTCAACGCCCGCAGCAAGCATTTTTTCTGCTTGAGCAAGGCCTGCGTCGCGCTGATAAAACCGCCCGCCATCTGAGAAGGAATCCGGCGTGGCATTGAGGATGCCCATTACCAATGGGCGTCGATGCTGATTGGCGGAGAGCTCAAAAAGAAAACGCCCGCAGCGCCATGCCACGGGCGGTGATGAATACGACATGCTTACGCGGTTGCGGGTGCGCTACCTGCTGCAGGACCCTGAGTACCACCGCCACCCGCAGAGTTACCAAACGCAGTCGCGGTGACTGGCTTAGGTGGCTTCGGTGTGCGACCCGCCATAATGTCATTGATCTGCTCCGAGTCAATCGTCTCCCACTCTAAGAGGGCAGTAACCATGGCTTCCACCTTGTCACGGTTCTCTTCCAAAATCTTTTTGGCGAGTGCGTATTGACTATCAATCAAGGTGCGGATCTCCGCATCAACCTTTTGTTGGGTAAGCTCCGATACAGTCTTGCTGTTCATGCGACCGAACATGCTGTCTTGCTCGGTATCCACGTAGACCATGGTACCCAAGCTATCGCTCATGCCGTAACGGGTAACCATATCACGAGCCATTTTGGTGGCGCGCTCAAAGTCGTTCGATGCACCCGTGCTCATGGAGCCCAAGAATACTTCTTCGGCAGCACGACCGCCAAACAAGATGGCTAACTCTTCGAGCATGCGATCTTTGTATAAGTTCACACGATCGAACTCTGGCAGCTGCCAAGTGACGCCAAGCGCCATACCGCGAGGCATGATGGTGACCTTGTGAACGGGATCGGCCTTTGGCAGCATCTTTGCCACCACCGCATGACCCGACTCGTGATAAGCCGTATTGCGACGCTCTTCCTCGCGCATCACAGCGGACTTACGCTCAGGACCCATATAGATCTTGTCTTTGGCATCCTCGAAGTCTTGCATATCCACTGCGCGCTTACTACGACGAGCTGCAAACAAAGCCGCTTCATTGACTAAGTTAGCAAGATCCGCACCCGAGAACCCTGGAGTACCACGAGCCAAGACCGCAGGATCAACGTCAGCATTAATCGGCACTTTGCGCATGTGCACGCGCAGAATTTGCTCACGACCCCGAATATCAGGTAAGCCAACATGCACTTGGCGGTCAAAACGGCCAGGGCGTAGTAAGGCGCGATCCAAAACATCCGAACGGTTGGTCGCAGCAATCACGATTACACCGCTATTGGTCTCAAAGCCGTCCATCTCAACGAGCATTTGGTTTAAGGTTTGCTCGCGCTCATCATTACCGCCGCCCATGCCGGCACCACGATGACGGCCTACTGCGTCAATCTCATCGATAAAGATGATGCAAGGTGCATGCTTTTTAGCGTTCTCAAACATGTCGCGTACACGCGCAGCGCCCACGCCCACAAACATCTCAACGAAGTCGGAGCCCGAGATTGAGAAAAATGGTACTTTGGCCTCGCCAGCGATGGCACGGGCCAATAAGGTCTTACCGGTTCCAGGAGGACCAACTAAGAGCACGCCGTGTGGAATACGACCACCCAGCTTTTGGAACTTTTGGGGATCTTTGAGGAAGTCAACAATCTCAAATACTTCTTCTTTAGCTTCATCGCATCCTGCGACATCGGCAAAGGTCACCGAGTTACTGTTCTCATCAATCAGACGTGCTTTGGATTTACCAAAGGAGAATGCGCCACCCTTACCGCCACCTTGCATCTGACGCATCATGAAGAACCAAAAGCCGATGATTAATAAAGTAGGTCCTAGGTAATAGAGCGCAGAGACCAATAGATTGGGTTCGTCTTCGGTCTTGCCGGTAACCTGAACACCGTATTTCATGAGATCACCCACCATCCAGATATCGCCTGGGGAGATGATCGAGTATTTATTGCCATCAACTGGGGTGATTTGCAAGGTACGGCCTTGCACATCCACGCGCTTGATCTTGCCAGCTTTGGCATCATCCATAAATTGGGAATACGTGACCTGATCTTGAGTCCGTGGTTTATCAAACTGTTTAAACACAGTGAACAAAACCAAGCCCACGATGAGCCATACACCCACTTTTTGGAACATATTGTTATTCAAAATACACCTTTGCCGGATCAATCCGGGAGTTATCGGGGTTGAGAACCAAACCTCACCCTATGTATTTGATTCTACTCCCGTTGAAATTCAAGGGTTGGAGGACTAATTTATCCTAAAAATGCTGGGTTTTCTATGGTTTTTGGGCAATCTCTACCATTTGCCCTACTTCAAATAGCGCCCTAGCAGAAAGGTTTCCGAGGATTTATCCCGTGAGGCCTTGGGTTTACGAGGGGCAACGGTCTTAAATACCCCCTTAAATGCCTCAACTATTTGGCTGTAGCCACTGCCATGAAAGCACTTGATCAGAAGTGCCCCATCGGGCTTGAGATGCTCTTTGGCAAACTCCAAAGCGAGCTCCGCAAGATTAGCCATCCGCGCTGCATCAGCTACACCAACACCAGAGAGGTTAGGCGCCATATCGGATAGCACTAAATCAACTTTGCCATTGGCCTCTGGGGGCAAAGCAGCCTCGAGTGCTCGCAAGCCCTCCTCCTCCCGAAAATCACCCTCTATAAAGGTGACATCCGCCACGGGCTCCATCGGCAAGAGATCAATAGCGATGATGCAACCATCGGGCTTGCCAGCTGTCTCGGGTGTGGGATGTTTGCGAAGCTTTACTAAGCGATTACGAATGTACTGACTCCAACTGCCCGGGGCACTTCCTAAATCAACCACAGTCATCCCAGCCTTGATGAGGTGATCTTGTTCATCGATCTCCGAGAGCTTATAGGCCGCGCGCGCACGATAACCCTCTTTCTGCGCGAGCTTGACGTAGGGATCATTGACATGATCGTGTAACCAATTTTTGTTGAACTTATTCTTTGCCACAAACGCTATTGTCCTTGTTTTGGGTTACACACTGCAAATCCTCTATGATGCAGGGATGACTGCTCTCTCACTAACACCAGCGCAACGCAAGGCGCACCGCGCTAAAGCCCATGCTCTTAACCCCGTCGTCATGATCGGTAACGAAGGACTCACTGCTGCCGTTCGCAAAGAAATTGATCGTGCCCTATCGAGCCATGGCCTGATTAAGATCCGCGTGCTAGGTGATGATCGCGATGCCCGCATTGCGATGTATGAATCGATTTGCGATGACCTGAATGCTGCCCCGATTCAGCACATTGGCAAACTGCTCGTGGTGTGGCGCCCTGTTGCATCCAAGCCTGAGAAAGTAGTTCCCAGTAAAAAAGTGGCACGCGCGTATCAAACCGCTCGCAGCAATCAACGTGGCAGTGGCTCGCGTGCAGGCTTTAAAAAGGCAACCATGGCTAGCCCCAGCAAACCAAAGCGCCGCAAGACTCGCTTAGCTAGTCCCAAAAAAGCGGCTTTGGGTTAAGCGCCAAACCAAGTAAATACCCAAGAGGCTTTGTACCAAAAAAACACTGCTTGAGATACCGTGCAAAGTAGCAAATAAACTCGCAGAAGCTGAATACATTACTGGCATACCTTGCAACAAGGCATCCTCGCGTAAGTTCTCCATCCAGGGCATGAGCACAAAGCTACCAAGCGCAGCACACACAAGCATCGCAAGCAAAATCCAACGAATCGCACGATAGGCTTGCAACCCACGACTTACCAAGAGGTTTGCCAAGACCAGTAGCGCTACGCAGAGCACCAGACTCACATATGCCTCCACCTGAAAGATCGCACCAGCCACCATACCGGCGACCTGACGATCGGTGAGCGTTGCAAAGAGCGTCGGTGCAACCAAGTAGCCAACAGTAATGAGGCTACCAACCCAAAGACTACTCACAAAGAGAAAAAGGCGTTGCGCAATTTGGTGCTGAGTAGATTGAGCTTGCATAATGCGTGCTAGGTAACTAAGGTTGCTAGTTTAGCCAAGACCTCATCAATCACAGTCGCCGACACCGTCTCAATTCGTTTTGCTTTGCGCGCTGCAAGGTCTAGTGTGCGAGGTTGATCGCAGCGCGCAATACCAACAGTTTTAGTTCCAACCAGCTCAACTGCAAACCCTGCCACCCGCGCAAACTGACCTCCAGTGGAGATCGGTACAACGATTGGGGTCTTGGTTAATTGATTAAATGGTGCTGGTGACACTACCAATACGGGTCGATACCCTTTTTGCTCATGGCCAGCGGTTGGATCAAGAGATACCAAATAAATATCGCCTCGCTTCATTACAGAATCTCATTGCCGATCGGGGGGCTATCCAACCAAACCCGATCCTCGCTTGGCATTTTTGCTTTAGGATCGCATTGCGCTAATAAATCAGCGAGTTCGTACTTCGACTTTGCGATGGGTCGAACGACCAATTGCCCGTCCTTTAGGGCGACATCAACGGTCGAGCCGCAAGTGATCTGAAGTTCTTTAAGGAAAACCGGGGACACCGCCAGCATCACTGAACCTCCAACCTTTCTTAAATTGGTATGCATACGCCCTCCGAATAAGTTATACCGAAGTATAACAAATTCAGGAGGTTATTATATTTTTATATAACTAGATGTAACGAACCGAGAGGATCTCAACTTCCCGAGCGCCTGCAGGGGCTTGGACGGTCACCACATCGCCCTCCTCTTTGCCAATTAAGGCGCGAGCAATGGGGGAGCTAATCGAGATCTTATTGGCAGCAATGTCGGCTTCATCATCGCCTACGATTTGGTAGCTCATTTTTTTACCGTCATCCAGATCTTCCAGTTCAACGGTGGCCCCAAAGACGACCCGACCTTCTGCTTCGAGTAATGCAGGATCAATAATTTGTGCAGCCGATAATTTGGTCTCAAGCTCTTTGATGCGACCCTCAATAAACGCTTGCTTCTCTTTGGCAGCATCGTACTCGGCGTTCTCAGAAAGATCGCCTTGGGCGCGCGCTTCAGAGATCGCATTAATCACGGCAGGACGATCAATATGCTTTAAGCGCGTGAGCTCTTCCTTCAAGAGCTCAGCGCCATGCTTGGTAATGGGAATAGTGTTTGTACTCATACTGCTCAACCTTAAAATCGATGAAGCTCGATTTTAGTCTAGCTAAGCGAAATGTGTAAATTCTGTAAGGAATACACCTCGAGCGAATCCTTCGCCCGCATCCCTTCCATTACCGCACGTGCCGCACTAATTGTGGTGTAGTAGGTCACACCATTGGCTTGTGCGGTAGTTCGGATCGAACGAGAGTCCGCAATTGCATTACGGGTTTCATCCACGGTTGTAAATACCAAGGTGATCTCACCATTTTTGATCATGTCGACAATGTGAGGACGACCCTCTTTGACCTTGTTCACAACCGATACCGGAATATTCGCTGCGGCAATGGCTGCGGCAGTCCCTTTGGTGGCGACCATCGGAAAGCCCATCTCATGCAAGAGCTTGGCAACCGCAACGGCGAGAGGCTTATCACTATCTTTCACGGTCAACACCACATTACCGCTCTTAGGTAATTTGATACCCGCCGCCAACTGTGATTTGAATAAAGCTTCACCAAAGGTCTTACCCACGCCCATCACCTCACCGGTGGAGCGCATCTCAGGACCCAGGATCGGATCAATGCCTGGGAACTTATTAAATGGGAACACCGCCTCTTTAACCGAGTAGTACGGAGGAATCACCTCTTCTGCGATACCCTGCTGATCGAGGCTCTGCCCCACCATGCAACGCGCTGCGATCTTTGCTAACTGTAAGCCAGTTGCTTTGGAGACATAGGGCACTGTACGCGATGCACGAGGATTGACCTCTAATACAAAGATCGTGTCTTTGCCATCACTTTGCTGAATGGCAAATTGCACGTTCATTAAACCAACGACATTCAGACCCTTGGCCATCGCCGCAGTTTGGCGCTTAAGCTCAGCAATGGTCTCTTTCGATAAAGAGTATGGTGGTAATGAGCAGGCCGAATCACCCGAATGTACACCCGCTTGCTCAATGTGTTCCATGACCCCACCAATGAACACTCGAGCTCCATCGGAGATGCAATCCACATCACACTCAATCGCATCGTTTAAGAAGCGGTCTAATAATACCGGTGAGTCATTCGATACCTTGACGGCCTCGCGCATATATCGCTCAAGATCACGACCATCGTGCACGATCTCCATGGCTCGCCCACCTAACACATAAGAAGGACGAACCACTAAGGGATAACCAATCTCTTCGGCCAGCTTGAGTGCTTCATCCTCAGCACGTGCAGTGCGATTGGGCGGCTGACGTAATTTGAGGGCATGCAGGAGTTTTTGGAAGCGTTCCCGATCCTCAGCAGCATCAATCATGTCAGGCGATGTGCCAATAATCGGCACGCCATTTGCCTCAAGATCAAGGGCAAGCTTCAATGGGGTCTGACCACCATATTGCACAATCACACCCTTGGGCTTTTCCTTGGCGACAATCTCTAGTACGTCCTCTAAGGTCAGAGGCTCAAAGTACAGACGATCCGAGGTGTCATAGTCGGTTGATACGGTCTCGGGATTGCAGTTCACCATGATGGTCTCGTAACCATCATCGCGCATTGCCAGTGCCGCATGGACGCAGCAGTAATCAAACTCGATACCCTGACCAATCCGGTTGGGCCCACCGCCTAGCACCATAATCTTCTCGCGCTGCGTGGGCTGTGACTCGCACTCGCCATGCTCTGCTTCGTAGGTAGAGTACATGTATGCCGTATTGGTTGCAAATTCGGCTGCACAAGTATCGACTCGCTTGTAGACTGGGAATACGCCATGGCGATGACGCGCTTGACGCACCGCCGTCGCATCGGTCTTTAATAATTTGGCAAGACGACGATCCGAAAATCCTTTTTGCTTTAAGAACCGTACTTCTGCAGCGCTCAGGCTTGCCAAGGCATGCTCTTTAACCGCATTCTCAATCTCAACGAGCTCTTCAATTTGCTCCAAGAACCATGGGTCAATTTTGGTCTCTTCGTAAACCTCATCGATTCCCATACCCATACGGAAGGCATCGGCCACATACCAAATGCGATCCGGGCCAGGCTCACCAATCTCGGCAATGATGTCCTCGAGGTCAGTGGATTTCTCATCCAGACCATCAACCCCTACTTCAAGACCGCGCAGAGCTTTTTGAAATGACTCTTGGAAGGTGCGGCCAATTGCCATCACCTCACCCACCGATTTCATTTGGGTGGTTAAGCGTGGATCGGCTTCACGGAATTTCTCAAAGGCAAAGCGTGGGATCTTGGTGACGACATAGTCAATACTGGGCTCAAACGATGCCGGCGTAGCGCCACCCGTAATATCGTTTTGCAACTCATCTAAGGTATAGCCCACCGCTAATTTGGCAGCGACCTTGGCAATCGGAAAGCCGGTCGCTTTCGACGCAAGGGCCGATGAACGCGACACGCGCGGATTCATCTCAATCACGATCATGCGGCCATCAACTGGATTAATCGAGAACTGCACATTCGAACCACCGGTATCCACACCAATCTCACGCAAGACCGCGATCGAGGCGTTCCGCATGATTTGATACTCTTTATCAGTGAGCGTTTGTGCAGGAGCCACCGTGATCGAATCCCCGGTATGCACGCCCATCGGGTCTAAGTTCTCAATCGAGCAAACGATGATGCAGTTATCGGCACGATCGCGTACCACCTCCATCTCAAACTCTTTCCAGCCGAGGAGAGATTCTTCAATCAACAGTTCTCGGGTTGGGGAAAGATCAAGGCCACGCTTGCAAATCTCTTCAAACTCTTCGCGGTTATAAGCAATACCGCCGCCCGATCCTCCCATCGTGAACGAGGGCCGAATCACCACCGGGAATCCTGAGCTACCCGTTTCTGCCTGAATGCGTTGCTGAACTGCGATCGCCTCTTCCATCGAATGCGCAATCCCAGACTTGGCCGATCCCAAACCAATCTTGGTCATGGCGTCTTTGAACTTCTGACGATCTTCGGCTTTATCAATTGCCTCAGGAGATGCGCCAATCAACTCACAGTTGTATTTTTTGAGAACGCCATGCCGATGCAAATCGAGAGCGCAGTTGAGTGCGGTCTGGCCACCCATGGTGGGCAATATCGCATCGGGCTTCTCGGTGGCAATGATGCGTTCCACCACTTCCCAGGTAATCGGCTCGATGTAGGTGACATCGGCCATTTCCGGATCGGTCATGATGGTCGCTGGATTACTGTTGACCAGAATGACGCGATAGCCCTCTTCACGCAAAGCTTTGCACGCTTGCGCACCTGAGTAATCAAACTCGCAAGCCTGTCCAATCACAATTGGACCGGCGCCAATGATCAAAATACTCTGAATGTCGGTACGCTTTGGCATTAGCGAGCTCCTTGGCCAGCGGCATTCATGAGGTGCATGAAGCGGTCAAATAAATAGGCAATGTCATGTGGGCCTGGGGAAGCCTCTGGGTGCCCCTGAAAACAAAATGCTGGCTTATCTTTCCAAGCTAGGCCTTGTAAAGATCCATCAAATAGAGAGATATGCGTCACCCGTAAATCATTTGGCAAGGTCTTGGCGTCGACCGCAAAGCCATGGTTTTGTGACGTGATCGCCACCCGACCACTGTCTAAATCTTTTACAGGATGGTTCGCACCATGGTGCCCAAACTTCATTTTCAGAGTCTTCGCACCCGCAGCCAAGCCCATGATCTGATGACCTAAGCAAATGCCAAAGGTTGGGATATTTTTACCAATAATGGTTTGTGCAGCACTAATCGCATAATCACAGGGCTCGGGGTCGCCAGGGCCGTTGGATAAAAATACGCCATCAGGCTTTAGGGCCAACACTTCAGCCACCGGGGTTTTGGCAGGCACGACTGTGAGCGCACAACCGCGCTCAGCCAGCATACGCAGAATATTGCGTTTCACACCAAAGTCATAGGCCACAACGCGCTTCATTGGGTTCCTCATGATTCTGAATGCGGGCTTACCATGCTCGCCATGCAACTGCCACTCACCTTCTTGCCACTCATAGGCTTTATCGGTGCTAACCACTTGCGCCAAATCGAGACCTGCCATTCCCGGAAATGCCTTAGCTAGGTTTAGAGCACGCTTGGCAAGCGCTTCTACATCATCGCCGATCTTACCAGCCACAATGGCGCCCGATTGAGCGCCGCGGTCACGCAATAAACGTGTGAGCTTGCGGGTATCAATACCGGCGATACCAGGGACTTTAGCGGCACGCAAGTAATGATCGAGACTGTCTTCGGCTCGAAAGTTCGAGACACGTGCAGAGAGATCTTTAATGATGAGGCCGGCAGCGTAGATTTGTGCTGACTCAGCGTCTTGGGCATTAACGCCCACATTGCCGATGTGCGGATAGGTTAAGGTAACAAGCTGACGTGCGTAACTGGGATCGGTGATGATTTCTTGATAACCCGTTAATGCGGTATTAAAAACAACTTCACCGCTGGTCTCGCCAGGAGCGCCGATACTTTGACCAGAAAAAATGGAGCCGTCAGCAAGAGCTAAAACAGCGGGGGGAAAGGAAGGAAGCAAGGGCGACAAACAATCTCCAATACCCTGTTGCCGTCCAACACTTTTTGCCCCAAAAGACAAACCCGAGGCGAAATTGCGGGGAGGTAAGTGTCTTTAAGCGCTAGGGCAATTTATTAGTTACTGATAAACGTAATGATACCAGTTCTCCGCGCCTCACCCTGCCTTCACGCAAAACGGTTTACTTTGCCAAGCTACTTTCCAATCACCTGTTTAATCTGCGCTAGAACCGATTGATCTTCCATCGTACTGATATCACCAGGATCGCGCCCTTCCGCAACCGCTTGTAATGCGCGTCGCACAATCTTGCCCGAACGCGTCTTTGGTAATGCACTCACCAAGTAAACCCGTGCTGGTCGCGCGACCGCTCCTAATTGAGAGTCGACGGTTCTCATGACCTCCGCCTCCATGGTCTCGGTTTTGCTTGAGTCTTTTGCAATCACAAAGCCAATTGCTACCTGACCCTTGAGTTGATCTTCCACACCAACAACTGCCACTTCGGCGACATTAGCGTGACTTGAGATACTCTCCTCGATCTCGCGCGTTCCTAATCGATGTCCAGCGACGTTAATCACATCATCGGTACGACCCAAGATGAAAAAGTAACCATCCTTGTCTTTAATTGCCCAATCAAAGGTGGAATACACCATCTTGCCAGGTACGGTCTCCCAATAGGTCTTGATAAAGCGTTGATCATCACCCCAGACGGTTTGCATACATCCCGGTGGCAATGGCCCTTCAATCGCAACTACGCCCTTTTGATCCGGACCCAACTCAGCACCGGTTGCTTCATCGAGCAGTTTCATGTTGTAGCCATAGACCGGTACACCGGGCGACCCAAATTTATGTGGCATGACCTCCACACCTCGTTGAATCGCCAAGATTGGCCAACCGGTCTCGGTCTGCCAGTAGTTATCAACCACCGGCTTCTTCAGCGCATCATGAATCCATGATGCCGTTGGTTCATCGAGTGGCTCACCGGCCAAGAACAATGTCCGCAGCGTCGATAAGTTGTATTTACTGAGGAAGGCGGGGTCCTGTTTCTTGAGTACTCGCACCGCCGTGGGGGCAGAGAACATCACCGATACCTTGTATTTCTCAACCAAGCTCCACCAAATACCCGCATCAGGGCGCAAGGGCGTACCCTCGTACATGATGGTGGCCATGCCGTTAATGAGTGGGCCATAAATAATGTAGCTATGCCCCACCACCCAACCAATATCGGAGGTGGTAAACATCGTCTCACCCGGATTGCCACCAAAGATGAGGCGCATCGAGCTTGCGAGTGCAACTGCATAACCGCCCGTATCACGCTGTACCCCCTTTGGTTTGCCAGTGGTGCCCGAGGTATACAAAATATAGGATGGATGAGTTGCATCGACCCACTCGACGGGAACCCTGGTGTTGAGGTGCTTCTCACGCTCAGTGGCGTAATCCAAATCACGATTGGCCACGGTTGTGAACTCCGAGAGGCCGCGGTTCACAATCAGAACCTTCTCAGGCTTGGCGGTTGATAACGTGATCGCCTCATCGAGAAGTGGCTTATACGGTACCGCCTTACCACCGCGCATTCCAGCCTCAGCGGTAATAATCATTTTGGGTTTTGCATCATCGATGCGTGAAGCCAAACTATGCGATGCAAATCCACCGAACACGACTGAATGAATCGCACCGATGCGGGTACAGGCGAGCATTGCAAAACAGGCCTGCGCAATCATTGGCATGTAGATCAAAACACGATCGCCCTTCTTCACGCCGTTGGCTTGCAAGATCGCAGCCATACGATTGACCTCATCGTGCAGCTCTGCAAATGTGTAGGCGTGCTCCTGATTGGTTTCGGTCGAGACTGCAACCAGTGCGATTTGGTTGGCGCGATCCTTCAAATGCCGATCAACGGCGTTATGGCACAGATTGGTTTGCCCACCGACAAACCACTTCGCAAAGGGTGGATTGGAATAATCAAGGACTTGTGAAAACGGCTGATGCCAATCAACTAGTTTGGCCTGCTCGGACCAAAATGCTTTTGGATCCCGAATGGAATTCTCATGAAACGATTTGTAGCCAACACTCATCCTGCATTCCCTTCACAGCAAAATAATCAATGGCCAGGAATTAAGGAGCCGTTTTTACACTGGCACTTACTCCAGAGCCGGAGGTAGTTCCAGTTTTCGCTGATTTTGTGGTGTTTGTCGATGGGGATTTTTGCTGAGTACTTGCGGTCTTCGGGTTGGCGGCCTTTTTGGGGGCCGATTTGCTCGCAGTGTTTGCCTGAGCCGGCTTACTGGTCTTGGGTTTGGGCGGGACTGCCTTGTCGAGCTTCAACTGCCCATGCTCAGCCAAATACTCAGAAATATCCGACTGTTTTCCTGGGGGTTTGGGGATCAGAACGGTTGATCCCGCCCGGATCCGCATGCCACGGGGGATGTTATTGACATCCCGAATCGTTTCCGGATTTAAAGCCAGACGAGTTGCCAATTGCTCAGGGGTCTCACTCTTGGTGACTTTGAGTGCGGTCCAAGACGATAAGGGTTTGGTGTAGCTTGCCAGGTTCATTTGAAAGAGCTCGGCACGCGCAAAAGGTAAGAGCATTTGCTGATCGGTTGCGGCCAAGATCACGGGTTTATTAAATGCCGGATTGAGATTACGAAAATCCTCCAAAGACATTTCGGCTAATTGGGCAGCAACATCGACATCAATATCGCGGGTCACATCAATCGCTACAAAATAGGGGTGGTTCTCAAGCTCCGGTAACACGATGTTGTATGCAGCTGGGTTTTGCACAATGTTTTTGTAGGCCATCAACTTAGGCACATACTCACGGGTCTCGCGTGGCATCGTGAGGCTCTGGTAATCCGTGGGCTTACGCTGGGCTTGATTGCGCTTAATCGCACGGGCCACATTCCCCTCACCCCAGTTATAGGCAGCCAGAGCGAGCTGCCAATCACCAAATTGTTTATACAGGCGCTGAAGATAATCGAGAGCGGCGTTCGTGGATTGCAAGACATCACGTCGCTCATCCCGGAAAACATTCTGGGTTAACTTAAAGTCCTGACCGGTTCTGGGCATGAACTGCCAGATCCCCATGGCTTTGGCGGTCGACTTGGCTTCAGGATTGAAGGCGCTCTCAACAAATGGCAAGAGTGCGATCTCGGTGGGCATATTGCGACGATTAACTTCTTCAACAATGTAGAAGAGATAGCGAGACGAGCGTGCCATCGAACGATTGACATAATCTGGACGCTTAACCAGCCATTGGGTTTGCTGCTCGACCAAGGGGCTATCGAGCTCGGGTAATTGAAAGCCCTGCCGAATCTGGATCCAAAGATCATTCGAAGGTGCCATGATGCTACTCACCGATTGCTTACTAAGATCTACACGCGGCGCTTTGGCTGCCCGCGGGTCACGCCTTGAATCAGTGCTTGAGGACCACTCGGGCGAAGTACTGGCGCAACCACTCAACACCAGAACAGCTGCGCTTGCAATTAGTAGGAGTGAACGGCGCATCATCTTAGAAGCGATCCTTCCAGGCCCGCACGACCGCCAAAACCTCGGCGGGACTTATGAGGTCTTGCCCAATTTGGGCACGCGCAGCGGCAATGACTGGGGCTTGATCGCAGCGCATGAATGGATTAACCCGCTTCTCATGGGCAATCGTCGTGGGTACCGTGGGTTGATTGCGCTGACGTAAGGCATCGGCGGTTTGCGACCACTCGATTAGATCTGAATTATCTGGCTCGACCGCGAGTGCAAAACGAATATTGGATAAGGTGTACTCGTGGGTACAGAACACCAGCGTATCGGGAGGTAAGGCCAAGAACTTGGCCAGTGAGCTCGACATTTGAGTGGGGGTGCCTTCAAAGAGCCGTCCACAACCGGTAGCAAAGAGTGTGTCGCCGCAAAACAATTTTGAGGTTTGTCCAGCGTTATCCTCGCTGCGTGCCACGTAAGCAATGTGACCCAAGGTATGTCCAGGGACTTCTAGGACGTTTAATTGAATGGGCGGCTCATCAAAGCGGACGGTATCACCCTCAAAGAGTGCGTGACTGCGCAAGGCAATATCCTCAGCCGCGGGGCCATACACTGGGACTGAGAGGCCCCCTTGACTTGCCCACGCGAGGATCTCTGGTAATCCTCCAATATGGTCAGCGTGGTAATGAGTGATTAGAATTCCGGTAAGACGTAAGTTCTGCTGAGTTAAATAATCAATCGCTGGCTTTGCTTCACCAGGGTCAACCAAAATAGCCGACTGTTGATCGTGTATGCACCAGATGTAGTTGTCAGTAAAGGCGGGTATGGGCCACACTTGCAATAAGGAATTTGTAACCACGGCAACACCTTAGGACACAAGATAATCCTTCTATGATACCAATGACCCCGCCAAACGTGCAGACCAACGCTCCGCCAGAGAGTTCGTGGGAGACGTGGCTGCAATCGCCTCCAGGGCAATACATCCTCAAATCCGAGCAAGAGCTCTTTAATCAAGCGGTTGTCGATGTGTTTGGCTACTACGCTTTACAAATTGGTTTACCGCAAATCAATACCCTCGCAGAAAATCGGATTTCACTCAAATTGATGTTGCTTCCCCACGGGATTGCGAAAGCCGATGGCGATCTGCCCTATCAATCGATTGAAGGGATTCCGGAAGAATTACCATTTGCCGATCAATCCATCGATTTAGTGGTGCTGCCGCATGTCTTGGAGTTTGCCCAAGATCCGCACCAAATTCTGCGCGAGGTCGATCGTGTCTTAATACCCGAAGGTCGAGTCGTGATCTCTGGATTTAATCCAGCGAGCCTCTGGGGCTTGCGGCAATATGCAGGACGACTAATTGGAAAAAACTATTTACCGCGTGAGGGTCAGTTCTTAAGCTTGCTGCGTGTTAAGGATTGGTTGAAGTTACTCGACTACTCTCTCGATCGTGGTCACTTTGCCTGCTATCGCCTGCCACTGCGCAAAGAGAAAAATATCGCTCGCATGGCTTTCCTAGAAAAAATGGGTAATCGCTGGTGGCCGATCTTTGGCTCGGTCTTTTTAATCTCGGCAATTAAGCGCCATCCGGGTACCCGTTTGGTAGGCCGCGTTCCCAAACAAGCCTTGCAAGCACTCCCCCAACTCAACCCTGCGGCTCAGCAAACTTCCCATCGGGTAACTGAAGAGGTATAAAGAGCGCATGAGCAAACCCCACATTACGATCTACACCGATGGTGCTTGCAAAGGCAATCCCGGTCCTGGTGGCTGGGGAGTGGTGCTGCGCTCCGGCGCGCATGAGAAGCACTTGCATGGCGGCGCCCATGACACCACCAATAATCGGATGGAAATTAGTGCGGTGATCCACGCACTCAAGGCGCTTAAGCAAGCCAGCGTGGTGGATCTCTACACCGACTCCCAATACGTCCAAAAAGGAGTGAGTGAGTGGCTTGCCGGTTGGAAGGCTCGGGGGTGGAAGACAGCCGACAAGTCCCCGGTCAAGAATGTCGATCTTTGGCAAGAGCTCGACGCCCTATTGCCCCTTCATGAAATTCAGTGGCACTGGGTCCGTGGCCATAATGGCCACCCTGGAAATGAGCTGGCCGATCAACTCGCCAATCAAGGTGTGGAAGCCTTTTTATCCAATAACTGATCTGCGCCCCGCTTGGGCTTATGAGAGAATGCTTTAACTCTTTAAATAACAAAGCAATTTAGACTAGCGCTGTGACCAAACCTCCATCCTTTATTGCCCGAATCAAACAAACCATCATGGCTTGGGGTTGCCAACTGGTCACCCAACTCCAGAAAATCGACGTGAAGCAAATAGTGGCGTTTTTAATGAAGCGCAAATGGTGGGTGCTGGCGATCCTCGTATTAATTTATGCCGGTGATAAAGCCTACGATCATTTCTTCCCGCCCGAGAGTAAACGCGGTGGGCCACAAACGGTGGTTACCCTGGTCCTCGAGAAACAAGATATCCCCATCATCATTGAATCGACCGGTACCGTGGTGGCAGCTAATATTGTGGATATCCGTCCGCAGGTTAGCAATGTGGTCAAAGAAGTCCACATTAAAGAAGGTCAAGAGGTCAAGAAGGGGCAACTACTATTCACCTTAGACGATCGCAATGATCGCGCCAATTACGATAAAGCCAAAGCCGTAGCCGATGATGCGCAACGTCAGTTACAACGTGCCAAAGAGCTCGTTGCTCAAAACTTTATCTCCAAAGCAGGTTTAGATACTGCCGAAGCCAATGCCAAATCTGCTGCCGCTACTGCTCGCGCTGCTGAGGTGCAACTCTCCTTTGATTACATTCGCGCTCCAATCGATGGACGTGCAGGTATTATTAATGTGTTCCCTGGCTCCTTAGTGGCGCCTGGAAATATCGTAACCACCACCTCAAGCTCTACCGCAACCACTGCTTTGGGTGCGATGGTCACGATCACTCAGTTAGATCCCATCAACGTCCAATTTATCGTCGGTGAGGACAATATTCCCCTCTTGATGCAAACCGATCCTGCTAACTTAAAAGTATCAGTGACCGTAGGCGATAACCGCACCCAGGTCTACGAGGGCAAAGTTTTAGTCATCGATAACCAGGTTGATCCAGCAATCGGGGCTGTTCGGGTCAAGGCACAAATTGCCAATGACAAACGCACTCTATTACCTGGACAATTTGCTCGGGTCAAACTCGAAGCCAATACCTTAAAGGACGCCATTTTGGTTCCATCCCAAGCGGTGGTGATTAATCCGCGCGGGCGCTTTATCTATGTGGTGGGGGCTGAAGATAAGGTCAGCCTCAAACCCATCAAAGTGAGCTATGAGTATCAGGGCAAAGCTGCAATTACTGGTGTTGAGGCTGGCGAGCGCGTGGTGATCGAAGGTAAACAGAATCTACGCCCTGGCACCAAGATCCGAGAAAACAAAGCCGTGCCTGCAAAGCCCGCTGACGCCCCCAAACCTGAATCCAAACCCGCTGATAAAAAATGACGCTCTCTGAGCTTTGTATCCGACGGCCCGTCATGACCGTCCTGCTGTCAGTAGTGACGGTGATTGCGGGTGCAGTGGCGTACACCCGCATTCCGGTTGCGGCCTTGCCTAGTTTTAATACACCAGTAATTTCTGTATCAGCCTCCTTGCCTGGCGCTTCCCCAGAAAATATGGCGGCGTCGGTTGCCCTGCCGCTTGAGAAAGAGTTCTCGACCATCGACGGTATTTCAGTGATTAGCTCGACGAATTTCTTGGGTACGACCAACATCACCCTCGAATTTAATAACGATCGCGACATCGATAAAGCCGCGGTTGATGTGCAAGCGGCACTGTTGCGCGCCCAGCGCCGTTTACCAATCGAGATGACCGTGCCGCCCTCCTATCGCAAGGTCAATCCCGCCGATGCACCGGTCCTCATCATCGGCATGACCTCGCCGTCGATGGATTTATCCGAGCTCAATGATTATGCGGAGAACCTGATTTCTCCAACGCTATCCACGATTAATGGGGTTGCGCAAATTATTGTGTATGGCATTAAGCGCTATGCCATTCGTGTGCAAGCGCGGCCTGACTCCTTGGCAATCCATAACCTCACGATGGAGGATCTGTCGATCGCCATCAATAAAGCGAACTCCAATACCCCCGTCGGTGTTTTAGAGGGTCCGCGGCAGTTATTAACCATTTATGCCAATAAGCAATTAGTTACAGCCTCTGATTTTGCTAACCTCATCATTGCTCAGAAAAATGGTTTACCGATTTATCTGCGGGATGTCGCTGATGTGGTTGAGAGTTATGAGAACGTTCGTACCCTCTCCACCACCAATGGTGAGCGCTCGATTGCGCTAGCGATTCAGCGCCAGCCCAATGCCAATACGGTTAAGGTGGTAGATTCGGTCAAGGCGATGATCCCACAGTTTGAGAAACAACTACCAGCCTCGATTAAGCTCACTCTCATCAATGATCGCTCTAAATCAATCCGCGAGGCGATTGCTGACGTCAACTTCACCTTGGCGCTCACCGTAGCCCTGGTAGTACTGGTGATATTCCTGTTCCTCAAGCACCTCTCAGCCACGATCATTCCATCCTTGAGTCTGCCCATTTCACTGATTGGCGCCTTTTTCCTGCTGTACTTCATGGGCTATAGCTTAGATAACGTCTCGCTATTGGGCATTACACTCGCCGTAGGTTTGGTGGTGGATGACTCCATTGTGGTGCTTGAGAACATCGTGCGTTACGTGGATCAGGGTATGAGCCCCCTCAAGGCTGCCCTGAAAGGAAGTCGTGAGGTTGGCTTTACGATCGTCTCAATCTCCCTATCCTTGGTGGCGGTCTTTATTCCCCTCTTCTTTATGGAAGGTCCGATTGGACTCCTCTTTCGTGAGTTTGCGGTCGTTGTTTCACTCGCCATCCTAGTTTCTGCTGTGGTATCCCTCTCTTTAGTACCGATGCTATGCAGCCGTTACCTCCCGAAACCTGGCCAGCATGCCCGCGAATACCCGATTAACCGTCACTTTGATCGCTGGTTCAATTGGACCCAAAAGACTTATGTGCACTACTTGGATCTGGCTCTCGCAAATCGCAAGCGAGTGCTATGGTTAGCCATCGCAACGTTTGCCATTACGATTGCGATGTTCATCTATACCCCGAAGGGATTTTTCCCAGAAGAGGATATTGGCCAGATCACAGCAACGACCGAAGCTGATCAAGATATCTCCTACAAGGCGATGCTGGAGTTGCAAGATCGTGCTGCTGAGATTGTGGCTAATGATCCCAATGTAGCAAGCTTTGTCTCGATTCTAGGAGGTGGTCTGAGTGCAGGTAGCAATACTGGGCGCTTCTTTATTGTGCTCAAGCCCCGCAGCGAACGGGAGTCTATGACTGAAGTGCTTGAGGGTCTTCGCAAAAAGTTTAGAGAGGTCCCCGGCCTACAAGTGTTCATGCGGCCGATTCAGAATCTGCAACTTGGGGGACGATCTAGCAAGAGCCGCTATCAATTTACCTTGCAAAGTGTTGGTTTTGAGGGGGTAAATGAATGGTCTGAAAAGATGCTGGAGAAATTGCGTAGCGATCCCCTCTTTCGGGATGTGACCTCGGATTCGCAACTACGGGGCCTGAACGTTCAGATTGATATCAATCGTGAGAAGGCGGCGCAAGCAGGAGTGACGATTGCGGATATTCGTCAGGCCCTGTACAACGCCTTTGGTCAGCGTCAAGTCTCTACCATTTACACAAGCGTCAACACTTATTACGTCATTTTGGAGACCGCCGAAGATCAGCGCCAGTTTGAAACCGATCTCGGTAAAGTTTTTGTACGAGGGCGCTCAACCAATCAATTGATTCCGCTCTCAAGTCTTGCTAGCTTCAAGCGCACCATTGGTCCGACTGCGGTCAACCATCAAGGGCAGATTCCGGCGGTAACTCTCTCGTTTAATCTGGCGCCCGATGTCGCTCTCGGGCAAGCCACCGATGCGATTGAGAAATACGTCAAAGAGATCAAGCTTCCATCCTCCATCATCACAAGCTATGGGGGCGATGCCAAGGTCTTCAAAGGTAATCAGAGCGGGCAATTTATTCTAATTATTGCTGCCCTTGCAGTGATCTATATCTTGCTCGGCGTTCTGTATGAAAGCTACATTCACCCAATCACCATTTTGGCTGGCCTGCCCTCCGCGGCAATTGGTGCCCTGCTCTCTTTATGGATGTTTGGGATGGAGCTCACCATTATTGCGACGATTGGTATTCTGATGCTCATCGGCATCGTCAAGAAAAACGCCATCCTGATGATTGACTTCGCCCTTGAGGCGCAACGCAAACAGGGAATGAGTCCTACTGAAGCAATCCGTTCAGCCTGCATCTTGCGCTTTCGGCCCATCATGATGACCACCCTCACTGCAATCGTGGGCGCCCTCCCAATAGCACTTGGTATTGGTGCCGGCGCTGAGTTACGTCAACCCCTAGGTGTCAGCGTAGTGGGTGGTTTAGTGCTTTCTCAGTTTGTGACCTTGTTCATTACGCCGGTCATTTATTTGTATCTTGATCGCTTTGCTGGTCGCGGCCCTCTTGAGATACCCCCAGAAGATCTCGAGGATACCTAAGCGTTTTACAATTAGGTATGCGTCAAATCATTCTCGATACAGAAACCACAGGCTTAAATCCAGCTACCGGTGATCGCATTATTGAGGTCGGGTGCATTGAGTTAATCAATCGCCGCCAGACTGGCAAGACCCTCCATCATTACATTAATCCCGAGCGTGACATTGCCGAGGGTGCATTTGCGGTACACGGCCTATCTCGCGAGTTTTTATCGGACAAACCTGTGTTTGCGCAAATTGTGGATGAGCTCACTGAGTTCATTGCTGGGGCTGAGGTGATTATTCATAATGCGCCCTTTGATTTGTCATTTCTTAATAATGAATATGCTCTACTCAAGCGCCCGAGCTTCTCAGAGCTTGCTGCCAAGATTACCGATACACTAGTAGATGCGCGCCGCATGTTCCCAGGCAAACGCAATTCTCTCGATGCTTTATGCGAACGTTTTGCAGTCAGTAACGAACACCGCACCCTACATGGCGCCTTGCTCGACGCTCAGCTCCTAGCTGAAGTTTATCTAGCCATGACCCGAGGTCAGGATGACCTCACCATTGATTTAATCGATTACAGCGTCACTGGCAAAGATGGCTTGTCAAAGGCTCCGCTACCGAGCGACTTAATCTACTTCAAAGCGAGCGAACTCGATTGCGCCGAACATGAAAAAGTTTTACAGGCAATCGAGAAGGCTAGTAAAAAGACCCCGATTTGGGGTCTCTAAGCTCACTCTAGATCGCTGCAGCAATCGCTTTACCCAAATCTTGGGTACTCGCCTTGCCCCCAATGTCTGGTGTGAGTGGTGCGTGAGCAGGTCCGGCTGACAGCACGGACTCAATCGCTGCAAATACTTGCGCCCCTGCTTCTGGATAGCCTAAGTGATCGAGCATGAGTGCTCCACTCCAAATTTGACCAATTGGATTGGCAATGTTCTTGCCATAAATATCAGGGGCTGAACCATGCACGGGCTCAAAAAGCGACGGGAACTTCCCTTCTGGGTTAATACTGGCCGACGGTGCGACCGCAATCGTGCCGGTGCAGGCCGGACCCAAATCAGAGAGGATGTCACCAAATAAATTTGAGGCAACCACGACATCGAAGCGATCCGGGTTCATCACGAACTGAGCGGTCAAGATATCGATGTGATACTTGTCCGTTCGCACATCAGCATAGTTCTTCGCCATTGCCTCGACCCGCTCATCCCAATATGGCATCGTGATCGCAATGCCATTGGATTTGGTTGCCGAGGTCAAATGTTTCTTGGGGCGACTTTGAGCGAGATCAAAGGCAAACTTCAGAATTCGATCGACGCCATGGCGTGAGAATACCGACTCTTGAACCACAATCTCACGCTCGGTATCAGCAAACATCTTGCCACCAACCGCTGAGTACTCTCCTTCGGTGTTCTCGCGCACCACAAAGAAATCAATATCACCTGGTTTGCGGTTTGCTAGTGGACAAGGCACACCTGGCAATAAACGCACTGGGCGCAGATTGACGTATTGATCAAAGCCACGACGGAACTGGATCAAGCTGCCCCATAAAGATAGATGGTCCGGCAAGATATTGGGCATACCAACCGCGCCAAAGAAGATCGCATCGTACTTCATGAGGGTGTCAAACCAGTTGTCCGGCATCATCTTGCCGTGCTGTTGGTAGTAATCGCAACTGGCGAAATCAAAGTGGTCAAACTGAAATTGAATACCAAACTTTTTAGCAGCCGCTTCTAGAGCGCGTACGCCCTCCGGCATCACCTCTTTACCAATCCCGTCACCAGGAATCACAGCAATCTTAGGGTTCGTTATTTTCTTTTTGGTGTTCATAAATCATGTCTCATGGATTAAAAGATCGATTTTACTAGCTGATGGCGCGGCGGATTTCACGTTCGGCCTGACGCTCTTTTTCCTTGGCTTCCTCGTCGGTCTCGGCTGCGGGGATCGATAATGCGAGCTCTTCCATACGCAAGTTATCTTTTGGACAAATGGGTGCGCCATAACTTGCCCAACGCTTTAAGAGTGTTACCTCGTAACCACATTGGGGACACTTCGCTTTATTGCGACTGAGATTACTTGCTCGTGGCGGGGGAAACACAATTGCTTGATGAGGGTAAGGGCCTAACTTTTGACTGATGGTCATTAGGCGTACCTGCAGTTCTTCGGATGCATGCGCCATGCGCGCGGGCCCCTCTAAACCAACGGCTTGGCAAATCCCCTTGAAATCCTCACCATGACCGCTATGACAATCATCGACTGCATGGCAGAGCTCATGCAAGAGCGTATCGAGAAGCGTAACTGGATCATCCAATTTTGGTGAGATAAAGATCTCATTCACACCCCCGCCTGAGCGCTCGCGCGGCCAGCACTGCCCTAGGGTGGTTCGTGGGCTACTCGACGCCGGAAAGCCACAGGAGACCCGCACCGGCGGAATCACATAGCCAGCCTTCGCAAAAATTGCTTCCAAATGACGCACGCCATCTTGTAGCCAGGCTTCGCGAGTGCTGTGAGAGGAATTACTTTGAGTCATACAAATAGTGGGAAATCTTGGGGTAAATTGGGGTATTCTAAAAGGGTCAAGCAACGAAACCACGAGCATAAACGCATTTAAGCCAAAACGATGACATCCTTTAAAAATCTAGCTAACCTTAGCGCCACCCAAGCCGCGAAAGCGCTCGCTCAACGCGAGATCAAGGCCGAGGATCTGCTCAATGATTGCTTAAATCAAATTGGCATGCGCGAGCCTGAGGTGCATGCTTGGGTCAGCTTTGCCAAGGTGCACGCTCAAACCCAAGCTCGCGCCCTCGATCGCGGTCCAATCCAAGGAATCTTGCATGGCCTACCCATTGGCGTGAAGGATCTATTTGATACACACGATTTGCCAACCAATTACGGCTCACCGATCTATGGCAATAATCATCCGGTTTGCGATGCAGTTTCGGTATCACTGATGCGTGAGGCTGGCGCGATTGTGCTGGGTAAAACAGTCACCACCGAGTTTGCCAGCTTCAAACCGGGACCAACCCGCAATCCACGTAATCTTAATCACACTCCCGGTGGATCTTCCAGCGGCTCTGCTGCGGCGGTTGCGGATTGCATGGTCCCTCTTGCAACGGGCAGCCAAACCGCTGCCTCGATTATTCGGCCGGCGAGTTACTGTGGGGTGGTTGGCTATAAACCCAGTTACGGCAAGATTAGTATTGGTGGGGTCAAGAGCCTATCGGTATCTCTCGATACACTGGGTGTGTTTGGTCGCACCGTATCGGATGTAGCCTTGGGCGTTGCTGCGATGTCGGCAGATCATGATCTTATGAATATTGCTCCCTTAGAGTCCAAAATCCGCGTTGGGATTTGCAAGACCGATGATTTTGCTCTTGCCCAACCTGAAACCGCAGCTGCCCTCTCGCTAGCCGGCTTTGCAGCGAAGGTGTTTGCTAAAGGGGGCGTTGAGGAGATCACCTTACCTGCAGATTGCGCCAAGCTCAGTGAGACCCAAACCAAGATTATGCTGTTTGAGATGGCCAAAAGTTTTACCTTTGAAAAGCTCAACCACTTTGATCAAATCAGCCCAACCCTTAAAGCGATTATTGAACGTGGCGATGCCATTCATTACCATCATTACAGCGATGCCCTTCTCAAAGCCCGTCGCGCTCGCACTACGATCACCCAATTCTTTTCAAATGACATTGATCTAATCATTGCGCCCAGTGCAACCGGTGAGGCGCCTAAGACATTAGAAGAAACGGGCGATCCAGTCTTTAGTCGCGGCTGGACACTGCTGGGCTTACCGTGCATTAATTTAACCGTGACCGCGGGGCCCAATGGTTTGCCCGTTGGGGTGACATTAGTTGCGGGGCCTGGACAAGATCGCCTGCTACTCAGTGCAGCAAGCACCCTCGCTCAACAACTCTCCGATCCAATTGCGCTAAATCAAGTCTAGCGCTGACCCATTTTTGATTCGACAAAGACGCTCTGCGCCTCACGAGGTAAGCAGCGCCAGTACTGTGGACTCGCACTCACTTGCCCTCCTAAGATCGCCGCTGCTTCCCATGCCCAACGGGGCTTGTACAAAAATGCGCGTGCCAATGCAATCAAATCAGCTTCTTGGTTTTCAAGGATTGCCTCAGCTTGCTTTGGATCGGTAATGAGCCCAACGGCTATCGTAGCCATTCCGGTTGCTGCTTTAATTGCTTTCGCAAAGGGCACTTGATAGTTTGGGCCTAACTTAATTTGCTGCTTCGGAGAAATTCCTCCGGATGAGACGTGAATGTAATCGCAGCCCAATGCCTTCAGTTGGTTTGTAAGCTCGATGGACTCATCAAGCGACCAGCCGCCCTCGATCCAATCGCTCGCGGACAGACGCACTCCCAATACGCCCTGCCACTGAGCGCGCACTGCTGAAAATAATTCCAAGGCAAAACGCATTCGGTTCTCAAGCGAACCGCCGTATTGGTCATTTCGTTGATTGGCAATCGGCGATAGAAATTGATGGAGTAAATATCCGTGAGCAGCATGCAGCTCAATACCATCGATACCGATTTCTTCTGCACGTTTGGCAGCAATCACAAACTCATGAATGATTTGATGAATCTCCTCCACACTCAAAGCATGCGGCGGTCGCTCGCCCTCCAATTGCGGAATATCTGAGGGCCCTTGGGTTTCCCAACCACCTTGAGTGATCGGTAATAGTTGACCGCCCTGCCATGGTGGCGCACTCGATGCCTTGCGCCCAGCATGTGCCAATTGAATAAAAACCGGGGTCTTCGGCGCTAATTGTTTGGCGCGCTCTAAGGTGCTGTGTAGTGCGCTTTGGGTTGCCTGATCCCACAATCCCAGACAATATGGGGTGATTCTGCCTTCGGGACTCACTGCCGTGGCCTCGATAATAAAAAGTCCGGCACCACTATTGAGTAAATTGCCCCAGTGCATCAGATGCCAATCGGTTGCCTGACCCTCATGCGCGGAGTATTGGCACATTGGTGCCACCACCACCCGATTGGATAGCGTAAGAGATCCTTTGGGGGCTGGAAGGGAGTACGAAGAAAACAAGAGGCTCATGGATTGGTGATTGTGAGATTGAGATGAAAGAATGGTCCGCAAACGGACTTACCTGAAACGATTAAAATGATACCAATAGCTTTGATAACCAATGCATTGGCGAGATTTTGATTGCCAAGCACCCAACCTACGAGACACCAATACCATGAACGCTCCTCAAGCCTTTGAAATTAAAGAAGATATTGCTCATTACATTGGTGGCCAAATGGTCTTGCCCCAAGGCAGTCGCTTTGCCGATGTTTATAACCCCGCCACAGGGAGCATCTCGCGTCGCGTGGCATTGGCCAGCAAAGCCGATGTCAATCAAGCGGTGGCTTCTGCACAAGCCGCCTTCCCAGCCTGGGCCAATACCTCCCCACTGCGGCGCGCGCGCATCTTGTTTAAATACTTAGAGCTCTTAAATCGTCATCGCGATGAACTGGCTGCCATCATTACTTCTGAGCATGGCAAAGTGTTCACTGATGCCCAAGGTGAAGTGACCCGTGGAATTGAGATTCTGGAATTTGCTACCGCCATTCCCGAACTCCTCAAAGGCGATTACACCGAGCAGGTCTCAACCGACATTGATAACTGGGTGATGCGCCAACCCTTAGGTGTGGTTGCAGGTATCACCCCCTTTAATTTTCCGGTGATGGTACCAATGTGGATGTTCCCCGTCGCAATTGCCTGCGGTAACACCTTTATTCTCAAACCGAGTCCAACCGACCCATCGGCATCCTTACTCTTAGCGCGTCTCCTAAAAGAGGCGGGCCTCCCCGATGGCGTATTTAATGTCGTGCAAGGTGATAAAGAGGCGGTTGATGCTCTCTTAGAAAATCCCGATGTCCGTGCTGTGAGTTTTGTGGGCTCCACACCGATTGCTAATTACATTTACGAGCGCGGTGCGCACTTTGGTAAACGCGTTCAGGCCCTCGGTGGTGCCAAGAACCATATGGTGGTGATGCCCGATGCGGATATTGATAAAGCCGTTGATGCCTTAGTTGGCGCTGCATACGGATCCGCGGGTGAGCGCTGCATGGCGATCTCGGTTGCCGTGCTCGTTGGAGACGCGGCTGAGAAAGTCATGCCCAAACTGATTGAGCGCACCAAGACCCTCAAGGTAAAAAATGGGCTTGAGCTCGATGCTGAAATGGGTCCCATTGTGACCAAAGCTGCGCTCGAGCGCATTACTGGCTATATCGATCAGGGCGTCAGTGGTGGCGCAAAACTATTAGTCGATGGCCGTGGGCTCAAAGTTCCCGGTTTTGAGAATGGGTTCTGGTTAGGCGGCACCCTCTTTGATCAGGTCACCCCAGACATGACCATTTACAAAGAAGAAATCTTTGGTCCCGTCCTATCATGCGTCCGAGTCGCCAACTTTAGTGAGGCTCTTGAGCTGGTCAATGCCCATGAATATGGCAATGGCGTAGCCTGCTTTACTAGCGACGGCAACATCGCCCGAGAATTTGCACGGCGCGTTCAGGTTGGTATGGTGGGGATTAATGTGCCTATTCCAGTACCAATGGCTTGGCATGGTTTTGGCGGTTGGAAGCGCTCCTTATTTGGTGATACCCATGCGTATGGCAAAGAAGGTGTACGTTTTTACACCAAGCAAAAGAGTGTCATGCAACGCTGGCCAGAGAGCATCTCCAAGGGGGCAGAGTTTGTCATGCCCACCTCCAAATAAAACGAGCCGTTTACTTCTTGCGTGAGATGAACATTACTGGAACCTTCAGGTTCCAGTAGATCGCAGCCGAGCGAAAGGCAAAGATCAGTACGATGCAGGCAATCGATCCGACGATCGCATGCTCCGGAAAGTAGTTCAAGAGCAAGACATAAAGCATGCAACCGAGTGATACGGGGATCGCATAGAGCTCATAGGACATCAATAAGGTTTTGCGTCCTGCTAATACATCGCGAATGAGTCCCCCACCAATCGCGGTGACCACGCCTAGAATGATCGCTGCTGCCGATCCACCAAAGTCATAATGCCAAGCCTTATCGGCGCCTTGGATACCAAACAGAGCCGCTCCTAAGCCGTCGATGTAAAGAATGGCCTTGTACAGTTGAGGCTGAGATAAAGTGGATTCTGCGTAGAAGGTAATGATGCTGGCAATCGCTGCCACCAGAATATAGATGGGGGCATCTGCCCAAAACACGGGCACTCCCAAAATCACATCCCGAATCGTGCCGCCACCAATCGCAGTGATGATGCCAAGCACCAAAACGCCAAAGAGATCCACGCCTCGATCAGAAATTGCTAAAACGCCGGTAACCGCAAAGGCTGCGGAAGCAATAATGCCTACCCAAAAACCTAGCTCTTCCATGGAGCCCTTTTAATCGATTGTGAAGAAGGGGTAATTATTGCAAAGTATTTTTGAGGACCGGCATTTCAGGGAGTGCAAGGACATCAATTCCCTCTTCGCGTAATGCCATCACTTCATCGGCACTGGTCTGCCCCCGGATGCTGCGCTCGGGCGACTCTTTGTAATGAATCTTCCTGGCCTCCTCGGCAAAAGCTGCACCCACATCCTCCGACTTACCAACCAACTCCCGCATGGCTTTCATGAACGTCGCCTGAATCTGACGCTCGAGCTGTCCGTGATCGGCATTCGATAAGGCAATACTTTGACTTGGTTCAGCGGCCACTGGCTCTTCTGTACTGACCTTACCGCCAATACGAGGGGCTGATGGTAAGCGGCTGACATGCGCACTGTCGCAGACCGGGCAGCACAATGTACCATTGGCTTGTTGCGACAAAAAGTCATCCTCTGAGGCAAACCACCCCTCAAAATGATGATCGAGATCGCACGCTAAGTTATAGACTTTCATGAAGAACAGATGGGGATGGTGGTTGGATAATCAATAGCAATCTGACATATTTGTCGATATTGCCATTTTAAGCCCTTAACGCAGTCGCCGTTGGCGATCAAGCCAATACAGCGAAATGATGGTCTTCACATCCGTAATCGTGCCGTTCTCAACCCACTCAATCAACTCCTCAAGGGGCGCAGCAAAGACATCCAAAAACTCTTCGGCATCCAGACGCGCTGGGCCGGCGGTTAAACCCTCTGCCAGGTAAATATCGATGAATTCGGTGGAATAGGAAATCACTGGATGAATCCGCCGAATCTTGCTCCACCGCTTAGCAAGGTAGCCGGTCTCTTCTTGTAACTCCCGCTGCGCACAGAGTAAGGGGTCCTCCCCTACATTAAGCTTACCCGCCGGAATCTCAATCACGGCTTGCTCGATGGGGTAACGGTATTGACGCTCTACAATCACACGCCCGTCGTCTAAGATCGGCAAAATGGCAACCGCGCCCGGATGTTCCAGATACTCACGCAAGGCTCGCTGCCCGTCAGGCAGCAGCACCGTATCGCGTTTCATCTTTAAAAAGATGCCAGTGTAGACATCCTCACCCGATACGCGCTTCTCGACTAAATGATCATCGGTATGCGCGAGATCTTGAAACGATTTCTCGCTCATACCCAAACAATTAAGAACCGATGAGAGTGTTGCGCATGATATTGAGGCATAGGGCCATCAGACCTGCTGGGAATACACCCAACAGGAGAACCATCAAGCCATTGAGACCCAACACCCCTTTTGCAATTCCTGAACCAGTCACCGAATGCTCATGGCTGGGTTCATCAAAATACATCACCTTCACTACGCGCAAGTAGTAGAAAGCACCAATCAGCGATGCGATCACCGCAATCACAGCCAAAGCGATGTAATCAGCGTCAACCAATGCTTCCAAAACAGAAAGCTTGGCGGCAAAACCCAAGGTGGGGGGCACTCCAGCTAGGGAGAACATCATGATGAGACCAATGAAGGCATACCATGGGTGCTTGCGATTGAGACCCTTTAAGCCATCCAAGGTGTCGCAATCGTAGCCCTTGCGTGATAAGACCATCAGCAAACCGAAGGTGCCCAAAGTAGTGATCACATACGCAATCACGTAGAACATCGAGGCACTAAAGGCGTGATCATCAAAGATCGAAAGCATGCCAAGCAGCACAAATCCCATTTGCGCAATTGCTGAGTAAGCCAACATCCGCTTGATATTAGTTTGGGCGATCGCCGTGATATTACCAATCACTAAGGACAGAACCGCAAGAATCATCAGCATCGGCTGCCAATCGGAGATCAGGGGTAATAAGGTATTGATCAGCAGACGGAACAGGAGAGCAAAGGCAGCAAGCTTAGGAGCTGCTGCAATCAATAAGGTGACCGCGGTCGGAGCACCCTGATAAACATCCGGTACCCACATATGAAATGGCACCACGCCAAACTTAAAGGCAACGCCAGCCACAATAAAGACCAGACCAAACGCCATGATGAGGTGATTAATACGGGGATCGAGGAGGGAGCGCAAGATCTCTAGAAGATCTAAGGATCCGGTCACACCGTAGATCATCGACATACCGTAGAGCAAAAATCCCGATGCTAAGGCGCCCAGTACAAAGTACTTGATCGCCGCTTCAGAGGAAAGGCCGCTGGAATGGCGCATTGCCACCAAGCCGTAGGTTGACAGAGCCATCAACTCAAGACCAAGGTACAAGGTGATGAGGTTGGATGCCGAGATTAAGACCAATTGTCCCAATAAAGCAAATAAGGTGAGGACCAAGAAATCAGGCCGGAAGAGGCCCCGATCAATCAAATACTGCTTGGAGTAAATCAGGCTAACCAGTAGCGCAAAGCAGCACCCTGCTTTCAGTAAATTGGCAATCGGATCGGACTGGAACAGACCGGCCATGGCAAGGTATGGCAAATCAACCATTCTGCTCAAAAACACCACACCCAAACCAATTAAAAGTAAGCAGGAACAGAAATAGACAAAAGATGCTGCCCGTGGAGTGTGAAAAACATCACTCGCGACATGATCCTTCTTCTCTTTAATAAAGGCACTAGTCAACAGCAAATCACTGGCCACAAAAGCCAGAACAATTTCTGGAGCGATGGCAATTAGATCAAAAGTATCCATGCAATAACCTTAATTAGAGTTTGCTAATCGCGACATGTTCAAGCAACTGCATCACTGCCGGATGAATAATGTCGGTAAAGGGTTTGGGATACACGCCCATGCCAATCACGCAGAGCGACAGAACGATGAACATAAAGAACTCGCGACCATTGAGATCCTCAAGCTTCTCGACCTCTGGATTGGTGATCGCACCAAAGATCACGCGCTTGACCATCCATAAGGAATAGGCAGCGCCAAGGATTAATGCGGTCGCTGACAAGAGGCCAATCATAAAGTCATAATCAACGGCAGCCAGGATCACCATAAACTCCCCCACAAAACCCGAGGTGGCTGGTAAGCCGCAGTTAGCCATTGCCATGAGCACCATAAATGCCGAGAACTTTGGCATGCGATGCACCACACCACCGTAATCAGCAATCTTGCGGGTGTGCATACGGTCGTATAAAACACCAATGGCCAAGAACATCGCGCCCGATACAAATCCATGCGAGATCATCTGAACAATGCCGCCCTCAATACCAAGAGGACTGAAGACGAAAAATCCTAGGGTCACAAAACCCATGTGCGCAATCGACGAGTACGCCACCAACTTTTTCATATCCTGCTGAACCAGCGCCACTAAACCAACGTAGATCACTGCAACAAGCGATAAGAAAATAATGATCGGTCCTAAAAGGATGCTGGCATCTGGCGCAATCGGCAACGAGAAACGCAAGAATCCATAAGCACCAAGCTTCAACATAATGGCTGCCAGTACCACTGAGCCACCGGTTGGGGCCTCCACGTGAACATCGGGCAACCAAGTATGCAAAGGCCACATTGGCACCTTCACGGCAAAGGCCATGAAGAAGGCAATAAAGATGAGTACCTGCTCCACAATATCCAACTTCGCCCGGTGCCAGGTCAGCAAGTCAAAGGTATTGGTTAGGTTGTAGAGATACAAAATAGCAACGAGAGCCAGCAACGATCCCAACAGGGTGTAGAGGAAGAACTTAAATGCCGCATAGATACGGTTTTGTCCACCCCATACCCCGATGATGATGTACATTGGGATGAGCGTTGCCTCAAAGAAGATATAAAACAGTAGGCCGTCAAGCGCTGAGAACACCCCAATCATGAGTCCCGACAAAATCATGAATGCGGCATAGTATTGCGAGGCCTTCTCGGTAATCACCTCCCAAGCAGCGATCACGACAAAAATATTGATAAAGGCGGTCAACACCACAAACCATACCGAAATACCATCCACACCAAGGTGATAGTTAATGTCGTAGCGTGGAATCCAGCTATGCTTTTCCACAAACTGCATGCCAGCATTGGCGATATCAAAGTTGGCGATTAGGGGTAAGGTGGCAATAAAGCCCAAAATAGCCCCAAACAAGGCCAAATACTTCACGCCAGCGGATGGACGCTCAGAGCCATAGACCAAAATCATCAGGCCAAAAACAATCGGAATCCAAATCGCGTAAGAAAGAATCATGACCAGGTGTACTTAGTAAGCAATATAAATATGGGTATACAAAATCCAGGCCATTAAGCCAATCAAGCCGACGATCATGGCAAAGGCATAGTGATACAGATAACCCGACTGCAAATGACGGATCACCCCAGAGAACTTACCAACTAAATGAGCACTGCCGTTGACCACAAAACCGTCAATCACACGTTGATCGCCCTGCTTCCATAAGCCGCCGCCAATGAGTAGTGCGCCCTTTGCAAAAATCCACTGGTTCAAATCATCGAGGTAATACTTGTTATCCAATAAGGTCTTGATTGGAGCAAAGGTCTTCGCGATTTTCTCGGGCAAGGATGTGGCCCACAGGTAGCAAATGGCAGCCACCAATACACCCAGGATCAACAGAATAAACACGGGGGTGGTAAAGCCATGCAAGGCCATCGCCACTGGGCCATGGAAATGGGATGCAAAGGTTGCGAGTGCAGGATGCTTAGCCTCATCAATATAGATCGCATCACCAAAGAAACTACCAAACAACATCGGGTCAATCGTGTAGTAACCAATAATCACCGAAGGAATTGCCAATGCAATCAACGGCAAGGTGATCACCCAAGGTGACTCATGCGGCTTCTCCCCTGGCGCGAGCCCATGATGCTCATCGTGCGCATCATGCGAATGGTGATGGTCATGATCATGACCAAAACGCTCCTTGCCGTGGAATACATAGAAGTAGAGGCGGAATGAATACAAGGCGGTCACAAAGACGCTCGCCATCACCGCAAAGTATGCAAAGCCCGATCCAGGTATGGTGCTCGCCGCCACCGCCTCAATAATCGAGTCTTTGGAGTAAAAGCCCGAGAAGAATGGTGTGCCAATCAATGCTAATGAACCAATTAACATCATCAAACAGGTAATTGGCATGTATTTCCAGAGGCCGCCCATCTTGCGCATGTCCTGCTCGTGATGCATTCCAATGATCACACTACCCGCTCCTAAGAACAGCAAAGCCTTAAAGAAGGCATGGGTCATTAAATGGAAGATAGCAATTGGATAGGCAGAGACGCCGAGCGCAACGGTCATATAGCCCAATTGCGAGAGCGTTGAATACGCCACCACGCGCTTGATATCGGTTTGCACGATTCCTAAGAATCCCATAAAGAGCGCGGTAATTGAGCCCATGACCAGAATGAAGCTCAGGGCAACATCGGAGAGCTCAAATAATGGCGACATACGGGTCACCATAAAAATACCTGCGGTCACCATCGTCGCCGCATGAATCAAGGCAGAAATGGGGGTTGGACCTTCCATTGAGTCCGGTAACCAGACATGCAATGGGAACTGAGCGGACTTACCCATCGCACCAATGAAGAGGCAAATGCAGGCAACCGTGATTAAATTCCAATCCGTTCCTGGCACAGTTTGCGCAGCCATGACGGTATTTTGGGCAAAGATGTCCGCATAGTTCATCGAGCCAGTAGCCGCGAGCAATAGACCAATCCCCAAGATGAAGCCAAAGTCGCCCACCCGGTTGACCAAGAAGGCCTTCATGTTGGCAAAAATTGCGGTGGGCCGATCGTAATAGAAACCGATCAACAGATACGAAACAACGCCAACCGCCTCCCAGCCAAAGAACAGCTGCAGCATGTTATTGCTCATAACAAGCATCAGCATCGCAAAGGTGAATAAGGAGATATAAGCGAAGAAACGGTTATAGCCCTCCTCACCTGCCATATAGCCGATGGTGTAGATGTGAACCATCAGAGAGACAAAGGTCACCACCACCATCATCACGGCGGTCAATGGATCAATCAGAAAACCAATATCAAAACTCAACTCCCCAATCTTCATCCAGGTGTAGACGCTACCATCGAAGTAATAGCCGTTCATCACCTCATATAAAACCCAGCACGACAGCAAAAAGGAAATGGCGACTCCCAAGATGGTGATCGATTGGGATGCCACTTGACCAATCCGATTGCCAAAGAACTTGGTGCCTAATAGTCCTGCAAACGCTGCTCCCACCAGCGGTGCTAGCGGAATCGCGCAGAGATGGGCTGTTGTTAAAGCAGTGGTCATGTCAACTAGCCTTTGAGATGATCAAGGTCTTCGGTATTAATCGTGTCGACCTTACGGAATAGCACCACCAAGATCGCCAAACCAATTGCAGCCTCCGCAGCGGCTACGGTCAGTATGAAAAATACAAATACCTGACCGGCCATATCACCTAAGTAATGAGAGAACGCCACAAAGTTCATATTGACGGCAAGCAACATGAGCTCAATCGCCATCAAGAGGATGATCACGTTACGCCGATTTAGGAAGATACCGACGACGCTAATTGCAAACAGAATAGCGCCAAGGACTAAATAATGTGCAAGGGTGATGGTCATGCTGGGTCACCTGAGTTGGTTCGAGACTTTAGGTCTTGCTTAGCATCACGCTCAGCATCCATCGAGACAATCCGCATCCGATCCTTAGCGGAGACCGCAACCTGCTCAGCAATATTTTGACCCTTCACATCCTTGCGTTTGCGCAAGGTAAGAGCAACAGCTGCGATGATGGCAACCAATAAAACAATACCGGCAACCTCAAAAGCATAGATGTACTCGGTAAACATTAAATAACCAAGGGCTTGGGTATTATTTGCTGCCACTACATCGGGCAAGACATTCACTGGCGCGGTAGTACCAATAAAGCCGCGGATTAACACGATCGAGAGTTGCAAGATAATGACCACACCAATTAGCATGGCGAGTGGTAGATACTTCTTGAAATCGCGTCGGAGATGCGCAAGATCCAAATCGAGCATCATCACCACGAATAAGAACAGCACCATCACCGCGCCCACATAGACTAGGATCAGGATCAAGCTTAAGAACTCGGCCTTGAGCAACATCCAAATACCTGAGGCACTAAAGAACGCCAAAACCAAGAACAAGGCGGCATGCACAGGATTGGGAACCGTAATGACCCGTAATGCGGAAATCACCAAGAGCGCCGCAAAGGCGTAGAAAAAGACTGAGAAGATTAAATTCGGGTCGAGGGTCATAAATCAATCAACGGTAAGGTGCGTCTGCCTCTCGGTTAGCGGCAATTTGCTTTTCGTATTCATCACCGACTGCTAGCAACATCTCTTTGGTGAAATACAGATCACCGCGCTTATCCCCGAAATACTCAAAAATATTGGTTTCCACAATGGCATCCACAGGGCAAGCCTCTTCACAATAGCCACAGAAAATGCATTTGGTGAGGTCAATGTCATAGCGTGTTGTTCTGCGGGTACCATCCTCACGCTGATCAGACTCAATCGAGATTGCCAGAGCTGGGCAAACGGCCTCACACAGTTTGCACGCAATGCAGCGCTCTTCCCCATTCGGATAGCGACGCAGCGCATGTAAGCCCCGAAAACGTGGTGAGAGTGGCGTCTTTTCTTCCGGATACTGAACCGTAATTTTAGGTTTAAATAAATAACGCCCAGTAATCGACATTCCTTTAAGAACATCTTTGAGCATTAAGCTATTGAGAAACTGAGAGGCGCGCTTGAACATAGTGATTAGCTCCAAATGTTCCAGGGGGACAAAATCCAAGCCCCAACCAACAATACCCAAACCACGGTTAACGGAATAAATACCTTCCAACCCAAACGCATAATTTGGTCATAGCGATACCGTGGCAATGAAGCCCGTAACCAAATAAAGCACGAGAGCACAAAAAAGATCTTGGCAAATAACCAGAAAAATCCTGGAATATCGCGCAAGATAGGTAAATCAAGGATTGGTAACCAACCACCCAAGAACATAATCGACGTTAAGGCGGCAATCAAGATCATATTGGCGTATTCGGCCAAGAAAAATAATGCAAAGGCCATGCCAGAGTACTCCACCATATGACCCGCAACAATCTCTGACTCACCTTCCACCACATCAAAGGGGTGACGATTGGTCTCCGCAACTCCAGAGATGAAATAGATCACAAACATGGGTAGTAAGGGCAACCAGTTCCACGAGAGGAAGTTCAGGCCCATGTCGGCAAAGATGCCAACTTCTTGAGAGCGCACGATATTACTGAGATTTAAGGAGCCGGCCACCATCAATACGGTCACCAGGGCTAAGCCCATGGCAATCTCATAGGAGATCATTTGAGCAGAGGCACGCATCGCTCCCAAGAATGGGTACTTCGAGTTTGAGGCCCACCCTGCCAAGATCACGCCATACACACCCACCGAGGTTATGGCCATCACATATAAGAGACCGGCATTTACATCCGCTAGAACTAAGTCCGCCTGGAATGGCACCACTGCCCATGCAGCAAGTGCCGGGGTAAGCACCATGAGAGGGGCAATGATGTAGAGCGTATGACTGGCACGTGTTGGAGAGACGATCTCCTTCATCAAAAGCTTTAGTGCATCCGCAATCGGCTGGAATAAACCGAGGGGACCAACCCGATTTGGACCCAAACGAATGTGCATCCAGCCAATCAGCTTACGCTCCCACAGAGTAAGGTAAGCGACCGCACCAAAGATGGGTAATACGATGATCAGGATCTTCGCTAAGTTCCAAACCAAAGGCCAGAACGAACCAAACAGTTGTTCGCCGTGGCTGGTAATGAGATCGATCCAGTTGCCCATAACGACCTTAAGCGCTCACCGTTAATTTAGAAAGAGCCACTTCACCAAACATAGAGGCTAGATGACCACTCAGCTCCGTTGCCGTTGCAATGCGCACTACACCGTCGGCCAAGTCGGGTTGTAATTGAACGCCCACTTCAACCGTCTGGCCAGCTTGGGTAAGCGCCACGCGATCACCGGCCTGCAAACCTAGTTGCCCCCAAAGGGTCTCCCCCACTCCAACCATATTGGCATCCTTTGCATCACGGGTGCGTTGCAATGCAGGCGCTCGGCGCACAATCGCATCACTTGAATAAATCGCTTGATCGGCAAGGCGCTCGAGCGATGCGGTAATCTGAACGCGTTGTTGGACCTCAGGGTTAGCTGTAAAACAATTATTGAGTTGGCTCTCTACAGACTTTGCAAACGCATCGGCATATACCTCTTCTGGGAGGTTATACAAAAAACCATTGAGGTTTAGGAGACTTCCTAATGCACGGAGCACCTTCCATGCCGGTCTAGCATCTGCCAAAGGTCGAACAGAAGGCTGAATGGTTTGCACCTGCCCCGCCATGTTCACAAAACTTCCAACGGTTTCAGTATAGGGAGTGATTGGCAGAATCACATCGGCTAACTCAAGCAAATCGGGGCTCGTGTAGGCGCTCATCGCAATTACGGTATCGGCGCCTTGTAACGCAGCTCGGGTTTGTTGTGGGTTGGGTAAATCCTGAAGTGGCTCGACGTGTAACATCACATAGGCGCGCGCCTTACTTTGCAATACGGTATCAACACTGCCTTGATTACCCTGGGTAACACCCACCAGTTGCGCCCCCACTGAATTACCACCTTCGCACAAGAACCCAAAGGTGCATCCCGTATGCTTGGCAATAAACTCCGCAAGAACATGTAAATCAGAGGCGTTGGGATGAGCAATCGCCAGTGATCCCAAGAATATTGCCTGTGGCTCAGGGCTCTCAAGTTTGGCATTGCTGAGCAATTGATCTGCAATCGCTTGCGCTTCACGAGAAACGCTCTTCACTGAGAGACCAGTTGGAGGCTGTAAAGATTTTGCTTGCGCAATCGCTTGGGCAATTTGCCCCAAATGATCCACCCATTGACTGGGCTTCGATTTGAGATGCGCAGCAATCGGCATGAGCCAATCGTTACCGCCTGCATCGAGTCGATAGACCTTAAGGCCCTGTTTGCTTGCCGTGCGCATCCGAGCAGCAATCAGCGGCAGATCTTTACGCAAATGACTACCAATCACCAAGACACGCTTGAGTTCACTCAACTTCGCAATTGGCATACCCAACCAGGGTAGCGTTGCTGCTCCACGGGTATCAGTTTGGCGCAAGCGCGTCTCAATTTGATGACTTCCCAAACCACGCATCACTTTTTGCAAGAGGTAAAGTTCTTCAGCGCTTGCGATGGGGTGAGCCAATGCTGCTAACGCCTGACTACCATGCTGCTTCTGAATATCACTTAATGAGTGCACGACGTAATCAAGGGCAGACTGCCAATCGGTCTCTAACCACTGCCCATTTTGTTTCACCATCGGAGTGGTTAAACGATCAGGGCTATTTAGGCCTTCATATGCAAAGCGATCACGGTCACTAATCCAGCACTCATTGATGGCCTCGTTCTCGAGTGCGACAACCCGCATCACATGATTAGCCTTCGTTTGTACGGTAGTGTTGGCACCCACGGCATCATGCGGACTGATCGAGCGCTTACGGACCAACTCCCAGGTGCGCGCGGCATACCGAAATGGCTTACTGGTTAAGGCGCCCACCGGGCAGATATCAATCATATTACCCGAGAGCTCCGAATCCACAGTTTGACCAACAAAGGTTGTGATCTCCGAATGCTCACCACGATTGATCATGCCAAGTTCCATGACACCAGCAACCTCTTGGCCAAAGCGCACACAGCGGGTGCAGTGAATGCAACGCGACATCTCTTCCATGGAAATGAGTGGTCCAACATTTTTATGGAAGACCACACGCTTCTCTTCTTTATAGCGCGAACTGGATTTACCGTAGCCAACCGCCAAATCTTGTAATTGGCATTCGCCACCCTGATCGCAAATCGGGCAATCCAAGGGATGGTTAATGAGCAAGAACTCCATCACCGACTTTTGAGCCTCAACAGCCTTCGCCGAATGAGTAAACACTTTCATGCCCGCCATCACGGGGGTGGCACATGCTGGTAATGGCTTAGGCGCCTTCTCCACTTCAACCAAACACATCCGGCAGTTTGCGGCGATGCTCAGCTTCTTGTGATAGCAAAAATGAGGAACGTAAGTGCCTAGCTTGTTGGTGGCATGCATCACCATGGAGCCCTGCGGTACCTCGACGGGCTTACCGTCAACATGGATCTCAATCATGTTCACCGTACTCATGATTAGGCGGCCTTTGCAAATGAAGAAACCATGCAATGCTTATGCTCGACATGGTAAGCAAACTCATCCATATAGTGCTTGAGCATGCCTTGCACCGGCATCGCCGCTGCATCACCTAAAGCACAGATGGTCCGCCCTTGAATATTCCCGGCAACGTCTTTGAGAAGATCTAAATCCTCAGGACGACCTTGACCGTGTTCAATGCGATTAACAATCCGCCACAACCAACCAGTCCCCTCGCGGCATGGAGTGCATTGGCCACACGACTCTTCGTGATAGAAATACGAGAGGCGTAAGAGTGAACGTACCATGCAACGGGACTCATCCATCACGATCACTGCTCCAGAGCCGAGCATCGATCCAGCTTTGGAGATCGCGTCGTAATCCATCGTGATATCCATCATGATCTTGCCAGGCAAGACTGGTGCCGATGATCCACCAGGGATCACTGCTTTGAGCTGTTTGCCATTGCGCATCCCACCTGCCAACTTCAATAACTCAGCAAACGGTGTACCGAGCGGAACTTCATAGTTACCTGGGTAAGCGACATCTCCCGATACGGAGAAGATCTTCGTGCCGCCATTATTGGGCTTACCCAATTTGAGATAAGCCTCTGCACCAATGGCCAGAATAAATGGTACAGCTGCAAAGGTCTCGGTATTGTTAATGGTGGTTGGCTTGCCGTACAAACCAAAGTTCGCTGGGAATGGTGGCTTAAAGCGGGGCTGCCCTTTTTTACCCTCGAGCGACTCCAAGAGTGCGGTCTCTTCACCGCAAATGTAAGCACCAAATCCTGGGGCAGCGTGCAACTGGAAACTAAATTCTGTTCCTAAAATATTCTGTCCAAGATAGCCCGCAGCACGCGCTTCCTCAAGTGCCTCTTCAAAGCGCTCATAGACCTCCCAGATCTCGCCGTGAATGTAGTTGTATCCCGTTGAGATCCCCATGGCATAAGCGCCAATAATCATGCCTTCGATTAACGCATGGGGGTTGTAGCGCATGATGTCACGGTCTTTGAATGTACCGGGCTCACCCTCGTCGCTATTGCAAACGAGGTATTTGTTACCGTTGTAGTTCTTGGGCATGAAGCTCCACTTCAAGCCCGTTGGGAATCCCGCACCACCACGGCCACGCAAGGACGATGCCTTGACTTCCGCAATCACGGCATCCGGGGTAATCTTTTCGTTAAGAATCCGGCGTAGCTGCTGATAACCACCGCGAGCCTCATAGTCTTTAAGATGCCAGTTCTTACCATCTAGGCCAGCCAAAATTAAGGGCTTAATGTGACGACTATGCAAACTGGTCATACGCTCCCCCGTTTTGCTTCTGCACTCAACTCATCTAATAAAGCATCGATCTTTTCTTGGGTCATAAAACTACACATACGGTGGTTATTCACCAACATTACAGGGGAGTCGCCACAAGCGCCCATGCACTCACCCTCTTTTAGGGTAAAGGTTCCACAGGGCGTAGTCTCATTAAAGTTAATCCCGAGTTTTTTCTTGAGGTAGTCAGCCGCTTCTTCGCCATGCGTTAATTGGCAAGGCAAATTCGTGCACACCACGAGCTTGAACTTACCAATCGGCTTGGTCTCATACATGTTGTAGAAGGTTGCTACCTCCTCAACTGCAATCTTGGGCATCTCCAGAATTTGCGCCACCTCAGCGATGATCTCGGGGGAGACCCAACCATGCTCTTCTTGTGCAGCAATTAAACATGCCATCACCGCCGATTGTTTTTGCTCAGGCGGATACTTCGCAATATTGCGATCCATTTGGGCGCGGGTCTCAGCAGAAAAAAGGGATTGGGCTGTCATCATGGTTTATCGATCAATCTCACCAAATACAATGTCTTGGGTCCCAATGATGGTGACCGCATCCGCAATCATGTGACCGCGTGACATCTCATCCATGGCTGCTAAATGAGCAAAGCCAGGAGCCCGAATCTTTAAGCGGTAAGGTTTATTAGCACCATCCGAAATGGCGTAGATACCAAACTCACCCTTCGGGTGCTCTACTGCTGCATACGCTTCACCCGTTGGCACATGAATCCCTTCGGTAAAGAGCTTGAAGTGATGGATCAACTCTTCCATATTGGTTTTCATATCAACGCGCTTAGGTGGGGCTACTTTGTGGTTATCACTCATCACTGGGCCTGGATTAGCACGCAACCACTTCACACACTGCTGAATAATGCGATTGGATTGACGCATTTCTTCCATGCGCACTAAATATCGGTCGTAGCTATCGCCATTCACGCCCACTGGAATATCAAAATCCAACTGGTCATAGACTTCATAAGGCTGCTTCTTGCGCAAGTCCCAAGCAAAACCAGAGCCACGCAACATCGGGCCAGTAAAACCCATCTGCAGAGCTCGCTCAGGGGAGACCACGCCGATACCCACCAAGCGCTGCTTCCATATTCGGTTATCGGTTAACAAATTGTTGTACTCATCCACATTGGCTGGGAAGCGATTACTAAAGTCCTCAATGAAATCCAATAATGACCCGCTGCGGCTCTCATTTAGACGCTTCACCGCTTGCTCACTCCGAATCGCAGACTTGGCGTATTGAGGCATCTTCTCAGGCAAATCGCGATAGACGCCACCGGGACGATAGTAGGCTGCATGCATACGAGCACCGGATACCGCTTCATACATATCAAAGATATCTTCGCGATCACGGAAGGCATATAAGAAGATTGCCATGGCGCCAACGTCGAGGCCATGACAGCCAACCCAGAGTAAGTGATTGAGTAGACGGGTAAGCTCATCAAACATCACGCGGATGTATTGAGCGCGCACTGGAACATCCACATCCAAAAGTTTCTCAATGGCCATGACGTAGGCATGCTCATTGACCATCATCGATACATAATCAAGACGATCCATATACGGCACACTCTGAATCCAAGTCCGGGTCTCGGCGAGTTTCTCGGTCGCACGATGCAATAAGCCAATATGCGGATCAGCGCGTTGGATCACCTCGCCATCGAGCTCAAGCACTAAACGCAATACACCGTGAGCCGCAGGATGCTGGGGGCCAAAGTTGAGGGTGTAGTTCTTAATCTCAGCCATTTGCCAAGCCACCGTATTGTTCTTCACGAATCACGCGGGGGGTCACCTCACGTGGATCAATCGTGACTGGCTGATACACCACTCGCTTTAACTCCGGGTCATAGCGCATCTCGACATGGCCCGAGATTGGGAAATCTTTACGGAATGGATGACCAATAAAGCCGTAATCGGTCAAGATACGACGCAAATCCTCATGACCATCAAATAGGATGCCAAAGAGATCGAAGGCCTCGCGCTCAAACCAATTGGCTGAGTTCCAAATAGGAACCATCGATGCCACCAATGGATAGTCGTCGTCTGGAGCAAATACCCGAATACGCAGACGTTGGTTATGCTTGATAGACAGTAAGTGGCTTACCACCGCAAAGCGAGGGCCGCTCCAAGTGCCATCGGCATAGTCTTTGTAATCAACCCCACATAAATCAATGAGCTGCTCAAACGCTAAGCTGGGATCGTCTCGCAATAACTTAGCTGACTCAGCATACGTTGCGTGATGCAAGACGATGGTCAACTCACGATGATCGATCGTGGCACTCTGAATACGGTTGCCTAAAACACGATCCAATTGCAAACGAAGTTGTTCGAGACGATCACTCATTTCAACCCTTCCGCGCAATGGTGCTGGTGCGACCAATTTTGGCCTGCAATTGAATGATGCCGTAGATCAAGGCTTCGGCCGTTGGTGGACAACCAGGAACATACACATCCACTGGAACGATGCGATCGCATCCGCGTACCACCGAATAAGAGTAGTGATAATAGCCACCGCCGTTAGCACATGAACCCATCGATATCACCCAACGCGGTTCTGGCATCTGGTCATAGACCTTGCGTAAAGCGGGGGCCATTTTGTTACATAAGGTGCCCGCCACGATCATCAAATCCGATTGACGAGGCGATGGACGGAACACCACCCCAAAACGATCGAGGTCGTAACGCGATGCGCCCGCATGCATCATCTCAACTGCGCAACAGGCCAAACCAAAGGTCATCGGCCAAAGCGATCCGGTTCTGGTCCAATTAATTAACTGGTCAGCCGAAGTCGTTACAAAACCTTGTTTTAGAACACCTTCAAGTGCCATCGACGTCTACTCCCAATCCAGGGCGCCCTTTTTCCAGATGTAAGCAAAACCAACGATAAATTCGAGGAGGAAAATTGCCATCGCAATGTAACCTTCCCAGCCAATATCCCTCAAGGCAATACCCCAAGGAAATAAAAAAGCGGTTTCGAGATCAAATAGGATAAAGAGAATGGCGACTAGGTAGTAGCGCACATCGAATTTCATACGAGCATCTTCAAAGGCTTCAAAGCCGCACTCGTATGGAGAATCTTTTTCTGAATAAGGTTTGGAGGGGGCTAACACTTTTCCCAAAACAATGGGAGCAAGACCGACGCCGATACCAACAAGAATAAACAACAGTACTGGGAAGTAATTTGAAAGGTTCAACTTCTTCTATCCTGTGTCAGATTTCCAAACGTTCGAATTATCAACGACTTTCATTTTGGGATTCTTGATTTACAGCAATAAGACAAGAATTCCCGACCAAACTATTCCACTTTGGTGCCGACGGCGAGACTCGAACTCGCACAGCCTAAGCCACTACCCCCTCAAGATAGCGTGTCTACCAATTTCACCACGTCGGCATCTCGGAAAAGCCCTACAACAACCCTCAATTCTACCGCATTGCACCTTCCAAAAAGGTGCAAATTAGCGAGGCACGACCGGCTTACCGGGTTCTGAACTTGCTCCATTTGCTGGAGTGGCGCCACCTTGCTGGGCAGGGGCTACGGTCGGCAAGGTTGAGTTGGATAAAACCCCTGACTCAACAGGCTTTTTAGTACCCAACCACGTAATTCCTAAGGTACTTACAAAAAAGATCACTGCAAAAATAGCAGTGGTGCGCGAGAGGAAGTTTGAGGAACCAGTCGCCCCAAATAAACTGCCTGAGGAACCTGAACCAAATGCGGCACCCATATCAGCACCCTTACCTTGCTGAATTAAGACCAAGCCAATGATGGCCAATGCAGAAACTACTTGCAGGACCACGAATAAAGTTTTAAGCCATTCCATTTCTGTTCTCCATATTGTCATTCATCATGCAATCCATCACGCTCGACAGATTGCTAAAAACTCCTTGGCATCTAACGACGCACCACCAACCAACGCCCCATCAATATCGGGCATGGCAAAAAGCTCCGTGGCGTTATCGGCACGGACACTGCCCCCATAAATAATCCCAATATGAGAGGCCACATCATCATCAAACTCAGCCAGTTGCAAACGAATCGCCCGGTGCATATCTTGGGCCATTTGCGCACTGGCAACTTTACCTGTACCAATTGCCCAAATCGGTTCGTACGCAATCAAGCAATCTACCAATCGATCCTGCAGGGTGCTCACCTGACTGGCAACCTGTCGCCTCACCACCTCGACCGCACGCCCAGAATTTCGTTCATCGGCTGTTTCACCAACACAAATGATTGGTGTCAGCTCATGATCTAAAGCCTGCTCTGCCTTAAGGGCAATGCTCTCATTAGCCTCGCCATACTGCATGCGACGCTCCGAGTGACCGACGATCACAAAGCGAACGCCCATCTCTTGCAACATGCTCGCACTCACCTCACCTGTATACGGACCGGATGCATAGGCCGATACATCTTGCGCACCCAACTGAAGTTGCGAACTTCCCAAATAGCTGCCACATTCTTGCAAATAGGGAAAGGGTATGCAGACACCGAAGCGGCGCCCTGCGGGCATGCCCTGCTGCATCTCTGCAATGACCGTTTGCAACCAATCCCGATTACTACGAACACTGCCATTCATCTTCCAATTGCCGATGACCGTCAATGCGCGCATCACAACTCTCTTACACCGTTAAAACAATTTTTCCGACATGCTCGCTCGATTCCATCAATCGATGCGCATCAGCGGCTTGCTCTAAGGAAAATGTTTTATAAATGACTGGCTTTAGTTGACCCGCATTCAGTAAGGGCCACACCGTCTGATACAACTCTTTGGTAATTTGATGCTTGAAGGCGACAGGTCTAGGACGCAAGGTCGATCCCGTGATAGTTAAGCGGCGACGCAATATTTGGCCCGTATTGACTTCTGCCTTTGAGCCCCCCATGATCGCAATGATCACAATACGACCGTCATCGGCCAAGCAATCAATCTCGCGCTGTAAATAGGTGCCGGTGACCATGTCTAAGATCACATCCACACCTTTGCCATTGGTAGCCTTCTTGATTTCTTCTACAAAGTCTTGAGTTTTGTAATTGATTGCAAGATCTGCGCCCAATTGCGTGCAGGCCGCACACTTCTCATCGCTTCCTGCAGTAACAAAAACTCGATGACCGAGTGCTTTGGCAATCAGAATAGCGGTCACACCAATACCACTGGAACCACCTTGCACCAGCAGAGTCTCACCTTTACTGAGATGCCCGCGTTGAAAGACATTGCTCCATACGGTAAAGAATGTTTCTGGCAAAGACGCTGCCTCAATATCTGAAAAACCTTTTGGATAGGGCAAACATTGCGCGATTGGAGCAGTGCATAAATCCGCGTATCCGCCACCCTGAACTAAGGCACAGACTTTATCGCCCACCTTCAAACCAAAGGTGTTATCAGCGTGTGCGAGATCACCGCCAATAATCTCCCCAGCCACTTCAAGACCGGGGATATCGGATGCACCTGGAGGAACGGGGTAGTGCCCTTTTCGTTGCAAGACATCCGGACGATTAATACCGGCCGCCTTCACCCGAATTAAGACCTCACCTGAACCTGCGCTTGGCACAGCAGGATCAGGGCGCTCAGCTTTGACCAACATCTCTGGCGCGCCATACTCCCGAATCTCCATTACACGCATACCAATACTCCTACTTAAACGGTCTCGTTGGGACTATCGCTTGCCTGAGTATCTGCTGAACCAGACTCCGGGGTTAACAGAGCTTTCATGGATAAACGCAAACGACCGCGCTCATCGGCTGCGAGTAATTTCACACGCACGACCTGACCCTCTTGCAAGAAGTCTTTGACATCCTTCACGCGCTCCGTTGAGATCTCAGAGATATGTAACAGCCCATCTTTACCCGGAAGGATATTCACGAGGGCGCCAAACTCAAGTAACTTCACCACTGGTCCCTCATAGACCTTACCAACTTCAGCTTCAGCCGTGATACCTTCGATCTTGGCTTTCGCTTGCGCCATACCTTCTGCACTGGTTGAGGCAATCGTGACCGTACCATCATCTTTAATATCAATGCTGCACCCGGTCTCTTTAGTGAGCGCCTGGATCGTTGCGCCGCCCTTACCAATCACTTCACGGATCTTGTCCGGATGGATCTTAAAGGTTACCATGCGTGGTGCGTGCTCTGATAGCTCTGTGCGGACAGAACCCATCGCTTCTTGCATTTTGCTCAGAATATGCAAACGGCCTTCTTGGGCTTGCGCCAACGCAACCTGCATGATTTCTTTGGTAATACCCTGGACCTTAATATCCATCTGCAAGGCAGTAATACCGTTAGCGGTACCAGCTACCTTAAAGTCCATGTCGCCTAAGTGATCCTCATCACCCAAGATATCGGTTAAGACGGCAAAACGATTACCATCTAAGATTAGGCCCATGGCAACACCGGCCACATGCGCCTTCACTGGCACACCAGCATCCATCAGCGCTAAGCAGCCACCGCATACCGAGGCCATTGAGGACGAACCATTGGACTCGGTAATCTCAGAGACCAAACGAATGCTGTATGCAAACTCTTCCATGCTTGGCAATACTGGTACTAAAGCGCGCTTTGCTAAACGGCCGTGACCAATCTCACGACGCTTGGGTGTACCAACGCGACCGGTCTCGCCGGTTGCAAATGGAGGCATGTTGTAGTGGAACATAAAGCGATCGCGATACTCGCCTTCGAGCGCATCAATAATTTGCTCATCGCGTGCTGTTCCAAGAGTTGCAACTACTAAGGCTTGCGTCTCGCCTCGAGTAAAGAGTGCGGAGCCGTGGGTGCGAGGCAATACACCGTTGCGAATTTCAATGGGGCGCACGGTTCGAGTATCACGGCCGTCAATGCGTGGCTCACCATTGAGAATTTGGCTACGTACGATCTTTGCTTCGATCTCGAACAAGAGATTACCAACCTCCACTTCATCCACTTCACCGTCAGCGGCCAACTGGGTCATGACATTTGCAACCACTTCTTTAATCTTGGTGGAGCGAGCTTGCTTTTGACGAATTTGATACGCATCCCGCAATGGGCCCTCTGCCAAACTTTGTAACTTGGCGATCAAAGCTTCGTTCTTGGGTGCTGGTTTCCAATCCCACTCGGGCTTACCGGCATCACGCACCAGCTCCTGAATCGCATTGATCGCGATTTGTGACTGCTCGTGTCCATACACAACAGCACCTAGCATGACGGCTTCAGATAACTGTTGGGCCTCAGACTCCACCATCAATACTGCTGCTTGGGTACCCGCCACAATCAAATCGAGTTCGCTCGTCGCTTGCTCGCTACGATTGGGGTTGAGTAAGTACTGGCCATCACGATAACCAACGCGCGCCGCACCCATGGGGCCATTAAATGGAATACCCGAAATTGCCAGGGCTGCAGATGATGCAATTAAAGCTGGAATATCAGCTGGCACATCAGGATTAATCGACATCACATGTACGACCACCTGGACTTCGTTATAAAAGCCTTCTGGGAATAATGGGCGAATTGGACGATCAATCAGACGAGAAATTAAGGTCTCGCCTTCGGAAGGGCGTCCCTCGCGACGAAAGAATCCCCCAGGAATCTTGCCAGCAGAATAGGTCTTCTCAATGTAGTCAACGGTTAAGGGGAAAAAGTCTTGGCCCTCTTTCGCTGTTTTAGCACCGACTACCGTGGCGAGCACCACAGTGTCATCCATATTGAGGAGTACAGCACCACTGGATTGGCGAGCAATCTCACCGGTTTCCATGGTGACGGTGTGTTGGCCCCATTGAAACGTTTTTACAACTTTATGAAACATTGACATCTTTTTTTCTCCAAACATACGCACCGCGGATCCACAGCGCCGCGGTATCACTGGAGTGATTGTTTGATGAACCCAAGTGGGATGCCATTCCAGTGCGCCTCTTTTAAGAAGAAACGCATTGGAATGACACGATCCCTAGAAGCCGGTCATCTTGAACCACTCAAAGTAGAGCCTTGCCGGTTTGGCAACACCCTACTTCATTGCAATGCTGACAAAAACAAGAAATTACTTACGTAAACCTAGTTTGTCGATCAGCGCGCGATAACGGTCCAGATCCTTGCTCTTGAGGTAATCCAAGAGACGGCGACGGCGCGAGACCATCTTCAACAAGCCACGACGGCTGTGATGATCTTTTGCGTTTGCCTTGAAATGGGGGGTAAGTTCATTGATACGAGCGGTTAATAACGCCACCTGAACTTCGGGGCTACCCGTATCGTTTGCGCCACGCGCGTTTTGTTTGACGATTTCCGCCTTATTAATGTCTGCAACTGCCATCTTCATACTCCATACGTGCGGACACTCAAGCTTGCACCTGATATGCCGTGTTAATAAAAAGCTTTATAAATCAAAGCTTCAGCATTCTAACAGACCGCACCCTCCGATTGTGAGCAAAGCGGTCTGATAGTTCATAAAGTTATATAAATCAATAACTTATGATTTAAGGTGCCATCTGGGCATTGAGCTTAATCGCGCTGGGGTCGTGCAATTTGTTCAATGCCGCTAAATAGGCCTTGGCCGAGGCAGCAATAATGTCGGGGTCCATACCCACTCCATTCACAATTCGACCCCCTTTAGAGAGCCGAACAGTAACCTCCCCCTGCGACTCGGTTCCTGAGGTAATGGCATTGACTGAGTAGAGCAAGAGTTCAGCGCCGCTTTGTACTTTGTTCTCAATCGCATGCAAGGTGGCATCAACCGGGCCATTACCCTCCGCCTCCGAATGCACATCATGACCACCCATCTTGAACACCACCTTCGCCGATGGCTTTTCACCGGTCTCAGAATGTTGGTTCAAGGAAATGAAACTGAAGTGCTCATTCTGATCAGCCACTGAAGAGTCTGACATTAAAGAAATAATGTCTTCATCAAAAATCTCGGCCTTTTGATCGGCCAAAGCCTTAAAGCGGGCGAAGGCATCATTGAGCTCACTCTCAGACTCCAACACAATCCCCAACTCGGCAATGCGTTGCTTAAAGGCATTGCGACCAGACAACTTACCCAGCACGATGCGGTTGGTCGCCCAGCCCACATCTTCGGCACGCATAATTTCATAGGTATCGCGCGCTTTCAATACGCCGTCCTGATGAATACCTGATGCATGGGCAAAGGCATTGGCGCCAACCACTGCTTTATTCGGTTGCACCACAAAGCCCGTGATTTGCGAGACCAATTTAGAGGCTGGCACGATCTGCTTCGTATCAATGCCCACATCCAACTGAAAGAAATCCTTCCGAGTTCGTACCGCCATGACAATTTCTTCTAAGGATGTATTTCCCGCGCGCTCGCCAAGACCATTAATCGTGCACTCCACCTGGCGGGCGCCGCCAATATGCACACCAGCTAAGGAGTTGGCCACGCCCATCCCTAAATCGTTATGGCAATGCACGGACCAGATGGCTTTGTCTGAGTTCGGAATCCGAGTGCGCAAGGTTTTAATGAACTCGCCATAGAGTTCAGGAACGGCATAACCAACCGTATCAGGAACATTAATGGTGCTCGCACCCTCAGCAATCACTGCCTCCAAGACCTGGCACAAGAAGTCCATATCCGAGCGGTAGCCATCCTCGGGAGAGAACTCAATATCACCTGCCAAGTTTCTGGCAAAGCGGATAGACTTTTTAGCCTGCTCATACACCTGCTCCGGGGTCATGCGCAATTTCTTTTCCATGTGCAAGGCGCTGGTTGCCAAGAACACATGAATACGTTTTGCATTGGCTGCCTTGAGGGCATCTGAAGCGCGAGTGATATCAGTCTCATTGGCACGCGCGAGTGAGCACACCACCGAGTCTTTCACGGCTGCAGCAACCGCAGAGATAGCTGCAAAGTCGCCTTCGGAGCTAGCTGCAAAACCGGCCTCAATCACATCGACCCGTAAGCGCTCGAGTTGACGGGCAATTCGTACCTTTTCATCTCGGGTCATGGATGCACCAGGTGACTGTTCACCATCGCGCAAGGTGGTATCAAAAATAATTAATCGGTCACTCATCATCTATTCCTTGTCTAAACATCCAATACTGGTTTTCTAAAACAAAAACCCCAGCGGTTTAGCTGGGGCTGGTTTGCGAACTTAGTGCCTTACTTCATGTGTCTAAGCGCGACCCGCCCCGAGCCGAAGGCCCAGTGCTAGAAGAAGTAGAAGCGCATTGAATTGATTCATCATGGAAATACTATACCCCATTTACTCGGACTTGGCTGCAACTGTGGTTTCTCCACCAATCCTGCGCCCCATCGCTCGTTCCCATAACCACAAAACGTAGCCAGAAAGGGAATAAACCACAAATAGGCCAAATAGAGTTAAGGGTGGGTTCGATGAAATCAAGACAAAACCGAGGATTAAAAGCACCATCACCCAAAACGGTACTCGATACCGAATATCCAAGGCTTTGCCACTGTAAAAACGGGCATTCGAGACCATGGTGAGTCCTGCATAAATCGTAATGAAGAAGGTTACTAACGGAATCGCAGAGTCCTTGACTGGTATCTTGTTATCGTCCGCCAACCAAATAAAACCCGCCAAGAGCGCTGCAGCTGCTGGACTTGGCAAGCCCTGGAAAAACTTTTTATCCACCACACCAATATTGGCATTAAAGCGGGCTAAGCGCAGTGCTGCGCCGGCACAATAGGTAAATGCTGCTAACCAGCCCCACTTACCAAGATCTTTTAAGACCCACTCGTACGCCACTAAGGCTGGGGCCACACCGAATGAGACCATATCAGCTAAAGAATCATACTGCTCACCAAACGCGCTTTGGGTGTTGGTCATTCGCGCGATTCGGCCATCCATGCCATCGAGCACCAGCGAAGCAAAGACAGCAATCGCTGCAACCTCAAAGCGATGGTTCATAGCGTTCACAATCGCAAAGAACCCGCAGAACAATGCCGCCGTCGTAAATAAATTGGGTAATAAATAAATGCCTTTGCTACGTGGACGCGGTGGCTCGACGACGAGATCATCCTCCGTCAAATCCTCCACAGAATCCCATTCCTCGCGTCGCGTATTTTTACTCCGCAGAAAACGAGAACGGTCCGGACGGAACTTGCGGCGTGGGGTCATGACTTAATCTAAACCCGGCAAACGTGCCAGCGCGGTATTGGTTGCAAAGACTTTCTCGCCAACACTCACTAAGGGCTCGGCCTCCAAAGGTAAATACACATCCACCCGCGATCCGAAGCGGATAAATCCATAGCGCTCACCGCGCTTGACGCGATCATTAGCACGGATGTAGCACAAAATGCGTCGCGCAACCAAACCTGCGATTTGCACCAAGGTGACCGTTTTGCCATTGGCATCAATCACGACCGCATTTCGCTCATTCTCCGTCGAGGCCTTATCAATGCTGGCATTAAAGAACTTACCTGGAAAATAGGTGACCTGCTTAACAAGGCCACTCACGGCACAGCGATTGGAGTGCACATTAAACACATTCATGAACACGCTAATCTTTAAGGCTTCCCGATTGGCATACGGATCATGGGCTTTCTCAACCACCACAATGCGGCCATCGGCTGGCGATAAAACAAGATCCTTACCTAAGGGGGCAATTCGTTGTGGATCACGAAAGAACTGCAAGGTGAAGACAAAGAAAAGCCACAATGGCCATGACCAGAAAAAACCAGCATAGCGATGGACCACAAAAGCCAGAACCCCAATCACAACCAGGTAGAGCCAGCCCTCTTTGGCAATGATGGGGTGTGGATACATCATCGGATGATTACCTTCTGAACTTAGTTCTTCGACTGGTCAACGAGTTTGTTCTTCGCAATCCAAGGCATCATGGCACGCAACTTCGCACCCACAACTTCGATCTCATGATCAGCAGTCAAACGACGACGCGAAATCAAGGTTGGTGCGCCAGCCCGATTTTCAAGGATGAAGCTCTTGGCATACTCACCCGTCTGAATGTCGTGCAAGGCCTTGCGCATTGCATTCTTGGTTTCCTCGGTCACAATCCGTGGACCAGTGACATACTCACCGTACTCTGCATTATTTGAGATGGAGTAGTTCATGTTAGCGATACCGCCTTCATAAATGAGATCCACGATGAGCTTTAACTCGTGCAAGCACTCAAAATAGGCCATCTCAGGAGCATAACCGGCCTCCACCAAGGTCTCGTATCCAGCTTTGATTAACTCGACGGTGCCGCCACAGAGTACCGCTTGCTCACCAAATAAATCGGTTTCGGTCTCTTCACGGAAATTGGTCTCGATCACACCCGCACGGCCACCGCCATTGGCAGTTGCGTACGATAGAGCTAAATCACGTGCAGAGCCCGACTTGTCTTGATAAACCGCAATCAAATGGGGCACGCCACCACCTTGGGTGTACGTGCTGCGCACAGTGTGACCAGGAGCCTTAGGCGCAATCATGATCACGTCCAAATCCGCGCGAGGAATCACTTGACCGTAATGCACATTAAAGCCATGAGCAAACGCTAGAGCAGCGCCTTGCTTGATGTTGGGATGTACTTCGTTTTTATACACCTCGGCAATTTGCTCGTCAGGCAATAGCATCATGACCACGTCTGCGTCCTTCACTGCTTCAGCAACTTCTTTCACTTGCAAGCCCGCATTCGCTGCTTTTTTCCAGGATGCGCCGTCTTTACGTAAACCGACGGTGACTTTCACGCCGGAGTCGTTGAGGTTTTGTGCATGGGCATGGCCTTGCGAGCCATAACCAATGATGGTTACCTTTTTACCCTTGATCAGGGACAGATCGGCGTCCTTGTCATAAAAAACTTTCATACGATTTCCTTAAATTAAATACAGAGTGATTAAAACTAAACTTTCAGAATACGTTCGCCGCGCCCAATTCCCGAGCCGCCTGTGCGGACCGTCTCAAGAATCGATGCACGATCAATTGCACTAATAAAGGCGTCCAACTTACTACTTACGCCTGTGAGCTCAATCGTGTAACTTTTATCAGTCACATCAATAATGCGGCCTCGGAATATATCCGCAGTACGCTTTAACTCCTCGCGCTCTTTACCAACGGCCCTCACCTTAATCATCATGAGCTCGCGTTCGATATGAGGACCCTCGGTTAAATCAAAGACCTTCACCACCTCGACCAAACGGTTGAGATGCTTGGTGATTTGCTCAATCACATCATCCGAACCAATCGTGACCAAGGTCATGCGCGATAAAGACGGGTCTTCAGTCGGCGCAACGCTCAATGTCTCAATGTTATAACCGCGCGCTGAGAACAAACCAACGACGCGCGAGAGCGCTCCTGGCTCGTTCTCGAGCAAAACAGAAATAATGTGACGCATTAGAGATCCTCACTTCCAAGCAGCATCTCACTAATGCCTTTACCCGCTTGCACCATGGGCCAAACGTTTTCCTGTGGATCAATCTGGAAATCCATAAATACGGTGCGATCCTTTAATTTCAGGGCCTCTTTCAGAGCTGGCTCTACATCAGCCTTGGTCTCAATCCGCATCCCCACATGGCCATAGGCTTGGGCCAACTTCACAAAATCGGGTAGTGAGTCCATGTATGAACTGGAATAGCGCTTGCTGTAGGTCAACTCTTGCCATTGACGCACCATTCCTAAATACCGATTGTTTAAGGAAACGATCTTAATCGGCGTGTTGTACTGAGTGAGCGTTGAAAGCTCCTGAATACACATCTGGATCGAGCCCTCTCCGGTAATGGTGACGACCTCCTGATCAGGGAACGCCTTTTTAATTCCCATGGCATAGGGCAAACCAACGCCCATGGTGCCTAAACCACCCGAGTTAATCCAGCGACGCGGTTCATTAAACTTATAAAACTGGGCCGCCCACATCTGATGTTGGCCAACATCTGAACACACAAAGGCATCGCCCTTAGTCAACTCCCAAAGCTTCTCAACCACGTATTGAGGCTTCACGATTTGCGAGTCACGATCGTATTTCAAGCAATCGCGCTTCTTCCATTCATTAATCTGATCCCACCACGCCTTCACCTTCGCCTGATTCTTGCGTGCTGGTGCCGCTCTTAATTGCGCGCTCATGTCGACCAAAATCTCTTTGAGATCACCGACAATTGGAACGTCCACCTTGACACGCTTTGAAATCACCGACGGGTCAATATCAATATGAACAATCTTGCGTGGATGGCTAGCGAAGTGTGCTGGGTTTCCAATCACACGATCATCAAAACGAGCGCCGATTGCAATCAACACATCGCAATGCTGCATGGCCATATTGGCTTCATAGGTGCCATGCATTCCAAGCATACCCACAAACTGCTCATGCGTGCCCGGGAATCCACCCAAGCCCATGAGAGTATTGGTTACGGGATAGCCCAAGAGTTCGGCAAACTCTTTAAGCTCTTTGGCAGCTTCGGCCATGATGATCCCGCCACCCGTATAAATATAAGGCCGCTCAGCCTCTTGTAATAAAGAGACGGCTTTGCGGATTTGGCCGCTATGACCCTTGATCACCGGATTGTACGAACGCATGCTCAAACTATCGGGGTAAACAAAAGGTGCTTTAGTGGCCGAGATATCTTTTGGAATATCGACTAACACGGGGCCAGGACGACCAGTGCGTGCAATATGAAAAGCCTTTTTAAGTGTGATGGCAAGATCATTAATGTCCTTGACCAAGAAATTGTGTTTGACGATGGGTCGTGTAATGCCCACGGTATCGGCTTCTTGAAAGGCATCCTCACCAATCGCGTAGGTTGGCACGTTACCAGTAATGATGACCATCGGAATCGAATCGGTGTAAGCGGTCGCAATCCCAGTGACCGCATTCGTGACTCCTGGACCGGAGGTAACCAATGCCACACCGACCTTACCGGTGGCACGCGCATAGCCATCAGCTGCATGAACCGCCGCTTGTTCGTGACGAACCAAAATATGTTCAAACTTATCTTGTTTGAAGATCTCGTCGTAAATAAAGAGAACCGCACCACCAGGATATCCCCATACGTACTCCACCCCCTCGGCATGCAAGGCATGCACCAACATCTCAGCACCAATCATTTCAGGGGCAGATTGTTTTGTGGGACTTGGATTGGAGTCGGATTGAGGAACGGTTGCGGCCTGACCACCTTTGGTGGCTAAAAATTCAGCATTACTCGTATTCATTGTCATTTTCCTTTGCAATTTTCGGCAAAAAATTGTTTAGGCTGTTCTGTCCCTTACTTATGGTCCGGGTTCGAACGGCACTGCCGCAAAGAAAAAAGACTGCCACTTCTTGGATGGTCTCTTTGCGGTAAGCCCTCCATTGTAAAGCAATAGCCTAGAATGAGCGAGTTTAGGCACTATTTTGGGTCGAAAACGAATAACGAAACCACAAAAACACACTCATTAATCCGCAGTAATTCACATGGCTTCTGCCCAAGAACTCGACCAATTTCTGGCTGGCATTGAGAAAAAAGCCTTCAAACAGGCCGTCTATGCGGTTCGGGATGAGGCCGCTGCCCTTGATGTGGTGCAAGATGCCATGATTAGCTTGACTCAAAAATACGGCGATCGGCCGGCCGCAGAGCTGCCACTGATTTTTACCCGAATTCTGCAAAATCGGATCCATGACTGGTTTCGTCGCCAAAAAGTGCGCTCCGCCCACGAGACCCCCTTCTCAGCATTGGGATCGGGTAATGATGGCGAGGAAGACTTTGATCCTTTGGAGCTTATTGAGATCCGGGATGGAGGTCCAATACCCCTAGATGCCAGTGCGGCATTAGCCAATCAAGAGTTATTGGCTATCCTTGAGGCAGAAATATCAAAATTGCCAAGTCGTCAACGAGAGGCCTTCCTCATGCGTTATTGGGATGAACTGAGTACTTCTGAAACCGCCCTTGCCATGGGATGCAGCGAGGGCAGTGTAAAAACCCATTGCTCCCGAGCCGCCCACACCTTGGCAGCTGCATTGAAGGCCAGAGGAATTGTGTTGTGATGATGAACAAGAATAAACAAAATTTAGATCCAGTTGAGCAAGAGTTTGGAAAGCGGGTAACCCGTCTATTAAGCGCTCAATCAGAAAATCTCAGCAGCGATATCCAATCGCGCTTGCAAGATGCTCGTGCGACTGCGCTCAGTCGCGCCAAGCCTGAACCTGTATTTGTTGCACAACTCCAAACGACGCATCGTAGCTTTCGGACCTCATCTTGGAATAAACCCATATGGTCATTCACTGGTTGGCTCGTACCCGTTACCGTCGTAGTTCTTGGCTTAATTGCCATCACCGAATGGCAAGAAGACTTGCGCATCAATGACATTGCCAATGTCGATATTGCCCTCCTAACCGATGACGTTCCACCCGATGCATTTGTTGATAACGGCTTTATGGCGTTCCTAAAACTAAAGACCCTCGCCAAACCAGAGACGGATGTTAAAAAGTCCGACGACGAAAAAATTTAGCGATGCAATTTCGACTTCTGGCACCAGCCCTTCTCACTCTCTTCATCGCACTGTCGAACTCTAGGGCTCATGCGCAGAATACTGGAGCAACCCAGCCCTCCCCGACAACTGTTGGCAAGAAAGTCGATAAGCTCGCCTGGAATCAATTAAACCCACTGCAGCAAACCGTACTTGCGCCATTGGAGAGTGATTGGGAAACCTTGAGCAATGACCGCAAAACAAAATGGATACGGGTCGCGAATCGCTACCCCTATATGACCTCCCCCGAGCAAGAACGGCTCCAGGGACGAATGGCCGATTGGGCAAAGCTGCCCCAAAAAGATCGGCGTATCGCACGCGATAACTATCTGACGAGCCTACAAATCCCAGCGGAACAAAAAGCGGCTGCTTGGGAAGCTTATCAACAACTCTCCGAAGAAGAAAAGCAAAAGCTTGCTCAGCAAGAACTCAATAAAAGAAAATCAAGCGCAGCTACCGCACCTGCAATTCAGCCGCGCGCGGTCATCAATACCCCCTCAGGGCCCGCACCAAACTCCACAATCAAATAAACTCTGGGGATGAACCCCGCAGAGCTCAATGCCTTACCGCCACCTCGATTTTGGCGACGCGTATTTTGTAATCTTTATGAACAACTTCTACTGGTTGGGGTATTAGCGCTCACCTTTATGGTCCCCAATTTATTAATCGGGGTTCTATTTGGTATCGCGATCCCAAGTTGGCTCAGTTTTTTCTACTTATATGGTGTGCTGGGGTTTTACTTTGTCTGGTACTGGCGACGCAACGGACAAACCTTAGCCATGCAAACCTGGCGCATCCAAATCGTCGCTGAGGATGGTGGTCTGCTAGCCAAAAATCAGGCGCTGTGGCGCTACGTCTACGGCTCGCTGTGGATCGTACCCTGCCTCATCATCCACGCCATCTATCCGCTACGGGGTTGGCAAATCATTGGGCTCCTGTTTGCGGTTTCTCTTTTCCTTTGGCCGCTCAGTATGTATTTGGATCGCAAATATCGTCAAGGCATACCCGATCGCATGGCACAAACGAAGTTAATTCAGTTGCCACCCAAATCAAAGGTTAAGGAGGCCGCCGCTCCAAAAGCGGACTAAACCTCGCGTAGACATTCCATCGTGCTCGCGGTCTGGATCTTTTGCTGTAAACGAAAACCAGCCAGCAAACTGACGCACACGCCCAAAACAATACCAAGTCCAATTGCTGTACCAAAGGAATAGAACTCAATTTCCAATAGGTAGCGGCCCAAGGCCCACGTAGTTGCGCTTGCTGCCAAGCCGCCTAATAGTCCCGATAGAAATCCAATGGTGGTGAGCTCAATGACCACGAGCTGCGCCAAGGTTCGTTTTGATGCCCCCACTGCCTTAAGCAGAGCCGCATCCCGAAAACGATCGTCTTGCGTAGATCCAATTGCAGCAAAGAGCACCAAAATAGCAGCGCACAAGGTAAACACCAATAACAAACCCAATGCGCTCGCCAGACGATTTAAGACCTCCTGAATTTGACGAATCGAGTTCTCAATATCAACAATCGTCAAATTAGGATAGGTCTGAGCTAACTTGAGATCCAAGTTCTCACGCTCTCTGGGTTGGTGATAGGAGGTAATCCAAGATTTAGGGAAATCATCCAAGGCCGCAGGCGGAAAGATCACAAAGAAATTAACCTGCATGGATCCCCAATCGAGCTTGCGCATCGAGGTAATAGGTGCAGTAATTTTTTGGCCAGCGATATCAAAACTCATTTGATCGCCCATGCGCAGATTCAGGGTCTTCGCAATACCACTCTCAATCGAAATTTGTGGAGTTGCCGAATTGCCAAACCATTGACCAGAAACCAATTGATTGTCACTGGGTAATTGATTGGTATACGAGAGATTAAATTCTCGATCAACCAAGCGGCGTGCATTGTCGGTTTGGTAGTTATCGGGCATGACCTCACGCTCATTGATATGCGTGAGTCGACCCCGAACCATCGGATATAGTTGCGCCTGCGCAATGCCGCCGATATTTAACATGCGCTGCACGTCTGCCTTTTGATCATTTTGGATATTGATCAAAAATCGATTGGGGGCATTATCAGGGACATTAGCTTGCCAACTTTGCAATAGGTCTTGGCGTAACAAAAAGATCAGTAAGAGTGCCATGATGGCCAATGCCAAAGAGCTCACCTGAATCATGGCAAAAGCAGCGCGGCGCGATTGTGTACTAATCGCAAAGCGGGTCACAAAGCCAATCCTCGCTAGATAGCGTGATTGGCTAAAGCGCTCAAGGCCCCACAGACCAAGCCAAGCGAGCCCGGCAAAGAGTAAGGCGCCAATCCCAAATGAACCGGTTGCCCAAACGAGTAACTTCAGGTCGCGGGTTGCCCAAAAGACCAAAGCCAAGCAACTAATGAGTCCAAACAGTGCAATCGATTTGGCCGCTAACGGTACTTTGCCAAACTCTCGACGCACTAGACGCAATGGAGAGATCTGACTTAAGGTCAAGATTGGTGGCCCAGCAAAGCCAAAGAGGAGTAACAGAGCAAATGCAATGCTCCAGACCACCGGCCAAACCGATGGCAAAGGTAGACGAGTTTGAATAAGCCCCCCCAGGAGCTGCATTAAGGCTTCTTGAGCAAACCAACCGATCAATCCGCCAAGAATGGTGGCTACCACGCCAATGAGGGTAAGAACAAGCAGTTGCTTGCGCAAAATTTGTCCCTGACTTGCGCCAAAGCATTTCCATACCGCACAACTATCCGCTTGCTTGAGAACATAGCGTCTGGCTGCAAGTGCAATTGCCAAGGCGCAGATCAGTGCTGTCATTAAGGCTACTAGTGATAAAAAGCGCTCTGCTCGCTCCAAGGTCTTGCGCATCATCGGCTGAGCATTTTCCAAGGACTCAATCCGAATACCGCGCAGTTTTTCTTGCTCAATATGATTGAGAGCCCAATCTTGATAGTCCCGGATTTGACGATCCGTTCCAGAAACCAATAGGCGATAGGTAACGCGACTTCCAAAACCAATCAGCCCAGTGCTTGCCAAATCATCAATACTGATCATTGCTCGAGGTGCAAAGTTCATAAAAGCTGCACCACGATCCAGTTCTCGTACTATCACCGCATCAATCCGAAATTGACGATCGCCGATGTTTAGTGAGTCACCTAACTTGGCACGCAGAGAAATCAACACAGCCGGGTCAACCCAAACCGTATTTTTAGGAGGCATCCCAGTGACCTCTTCAATCGATCGCTCGTCGACCCTGCCATCAATGACTTGACGACTAATTTGCAACTGGCCCCGAAGAGGATAAAGAGCGCTCACCGCTTTTAATGAACTTAATTTACTTTCCCCGCCATGGCTCACCATGCTTGGGAATACAACTGTTTGGGCAATGTTGAGCTTTTTGGACCTTGCCTCCTCAATTAATGCAGGTGAGATCGGCTGATCCGCAGCAATTAATAGATCGGCAGCCAGCAGTGTACGGCCATCGATTTCAAAACTGCGTTGGAGCCGATCGGCCAAAAAGCTAACGCTAGAGAGCGCAGCTACTGAAAGCACGAGGGCCACAAAGAGCCAAAGGAGCTCTTTGGCGCGCAGCTCCTTAAAGAGCATCTGCATCTGTATTAAATGCTAGGCACCTGACCGCCATCCACCCGTATTACTGACCCCGTAATGTAGGAAGCGTTTTGACTCGCCAAGAATGCAGCGGTATCGCCATACTCTTTTGGATCACCATAACGGCCTGCGGGAATGGTCTTCAGACTGGCACTTACGACCGCATCGTAAGAGATGTTCTCACGCTTAGCGCGCGCTTCATCAAGTTGGCGCAAGCGATCAGTGGCCACGCGACCTGGCATGATGACATTGACAGTCACACCATCGGCTGCCACCTCGGCAGCCAAGGTTTTGGACCAACCTAGTAACGCGGCACGAAGCGTATTCGAAATTGCTAAATTACGAATTGGCACGATGGCTCCAGAAGTGGTACTGGTAATAATCCGGCCCCATCGACGCTCGCGCATGCCCGGCAGGACCCGATCGGTAATTTTCATGAGGGAGAGAACCATCTCCTGAAAACTTTTTTGCCATAGCTGTGGATCTTGACCGCTCGCCGTTGTGGGTGGTGGCCCCCCGGTGTTATTAATCAAGATATCAATTGGGCCAAGCTGGCTCTCAACCGTTTGAACATGACCATCAATCGCATTGAGATCGGCGAGATCCCAATTTAAGGCAAGCGCCTTGCCGCCAACCGATTCAATCATTTTGACCGTTTGCGCGAGACCCTCGGCATTGCGACCGGTTATAGCAACGTATACGCCTTCACGTGCCAAAGCGGTCGCCATGGCTTGTCCTAAACCACGACTCGATGCCAGCACTAACGCGGTCTTTCCTTTAATTCCCAAGTCCATCGTGCATCCCCTTATTCGTTGTTTTATTGATTGATTGACTTCATCTGAACCAATGGTTTTGGCAGGTTCTTGGTACCCGCATCCAAATCGGCTTCAAACCGCTGCAAGATAGTCGCAAACGCTTGTTGCAAACCATTAGCTAGCGTATTGGGACGATTATCCTTTAAAGGAACGCGCTGTGTGTGTCGGCTGTTCATCAAGATGGGATTTTGGGAGCCTGAGGACAGAACGACCAAATAGAACTGGATGCTAACAACCGCTTCTGCTTGATTGCGATAGTCCCCATAAAACTCAGTGACATTAACCTGGAGGGTGTAATACGGAAAGAAGGTGTTACTTTGATTAACAGTTGCTTTAAAAATATTGGCGTCACTGATCCACTGACGCGTGGCATTACCAACCATCTCCGCTGGACTGGAAATATAGCCGTTATAGAAATCCTTCTCATAGCGCTGATCGGCTAAGCGATAAACCATGGATTTACTATCAAATGGTCCATTGACCGATACTGGCCCAACCTTTAACCAAAAATCGGTATTGGGTTTACGGGGCTCCCCAGTTCGCTTTGGATCAATCAACCAAGTGCTAGTTTCAAGATTGGGTCGGGTGGGGGCACAGGCTACCAAGATAGAAATACTGGTCAATAGTACTAAGACTCGCGTGAGGCGACGTAATGCAAAGCTCATTTTTGAACTCCAGTTTGGGGCAAGGTAATGCGCGGTGGGGGCTCTCCCCAAACCATGCTGCTCGGATATCGGCTAGCCACTTTGGCAAAATCATTCAACTGATCGGTAATTTGCTTGAGATTATCGATTGAGGTAATGGTGTCGCCTTGCATACTCGATAAGGTTTGACGAAGAATGACCGTGGTCGCAATCACTTCGCGCATCAAGAGCTCAAGCTCTGCTTTATTAGCGACCTCATCAATTCTGCCAAGCAATACATTTAAGCGCTCAACCGATTTTGCGATCCCGGAATTGTCTTTACCATCGCCACCAATGATGGTGTTGAGATTGGTCAGCAGCACATCAAATTTTTTCTGAGTTTCTGCTAAATTCATCTCGCCCAAGTTATCCAATACCTTACGAATTCCTGAGAAAAATATGTCGGTCTGACTAGGTAGGGAATCAATCACTAAATACTCAGGTTTCCAGTTATATGGGAGAGACTTATAGTTATTCATATCACGCACGTAGTCGAGCTCGACATAATTCACGCCGGTAATCCCCTGACTTTTTACACGAGCGCGCAAGTCCTTTGGTAGTTGCTTCGTGGGTCCTAATAATTTTTCTTCATCACCATCAATCAGCATCCGCACTACGACATACTCCTTGCGCTCAGGGAACGGTTCATTGGACTCATACAAGGCACCTGACAAGCCAATAAAGGTTACTTGTCCCACTTTCACCCCCCGAAATCGTACTGGGGCACCTACATCTAATCCCGTAATTGATTGCTCAATATAAGTCTCCGCCATCGTTGTTTTCTTAAAGAGCTGGCCAGTTCCAAACACCAAAATCAAGGCAAGAATGGCAGCAAAGCCGGCAAACACAAACAATCCCAAGCGAAAGTAATTTGGATTCGATTGACTCATGCTGCTTCCTTCGACATAACGCGATTAAAAAATTGATGCACTTTGGGATCAGTACTGGTATCTCGTAAGACACGAGGATCGCCTTGCGCAATAATACTTTTAGTATCTTTATCTAACATAATTACTCGATCCGCAATCGCATAAATACTGGCCAACTCGTGGGACACGATCACAAACGTGATGCCCAAATTTTTGGCCAAATCCAAAATGGTCTGATCTAAATCAGCGGATGTAATCGGGTCAAGGCCAGCGGACGGTTCATCTAGAAACAAAATCTTCGGGTCTAAAGCCATGGCACGCGCAATTGCTGCCCGCTTTTGCATTCCTCCGCTAATCTCATTGGGCATGTAATTGGCATAGGGTAATAAACCCACTAGGTCTAATTTGCAACGCGCCAATAAGTCCATCTCGTCATCGCTGAGGTCGGTGTACTCCTCCATAAAGAGTCGGACGTTTTCAAGGAGGGTCATCGAACCAAATAATGCGCCTTGCTGATACATCACCCCAAAATGGGTCATGATGTCTTGGCGTTCCTGACCAATCGCTTGGGTAATGTTCATCCCTTCAATCCAGACATCGCCGGCAAGAGGTTGATAGAGTCCAAACAGATTTTTAAGTAAGCTCGATTTTCCACAACCGGACCCGCCAAGAATAATAAAGATCTCCCCATCGGCTACCGAGAAATTAAGGTTTTGTAACAGCACCTTGCTGCCATAGCCAACGGTTAGATTTTTGACCTCAATTGGATTCATTAGAAACCTGTTCGATACGAGACATAGGCAAAAATACCATCTACCACTGTAATCAGCACAATGCTACTTACTACCGCGCGCGTGGTCGAGATACCCACTGCGGCTGCTCCAGTGCCCGTTTGCATGCCCCGCAAGCAACCCACACTCGCGACCACGACACCAAATAGGGTGGCCTTGGTTAATCCAGAAAAAATATCCTCCAGTAGCACAGTATTGAGCACACCTTCATAGAAGTTCACCAAAGGTACGCCATAGATCAACATGGTGAGCGAGGATGAAAAGACGCTAACTAAGTCGGCATAAATGGTCAAGATGGGTGCCACAACCAAACCTGCTAAGACTCGGGGTAGAACCAAAAAACGAATGGGGTTTAATCCAGCGGTTACTAAGGCATCCACTTCACTGTTGACGGTCATAGTACCGATTTCAGCTGCAAAGGCGGCAGAGGATCGACCTGCCAATAGGATGGCAGTAATCAAGGGTCCCAACTCCCGAAAGATCCCCAAGGAAACGAGCGGACCGACAAAGGTAATGGCTCCAAACTTTTCCATACCAATGGCTGACTGAAAGGACAAAATCACACCAATCAGAAATGCCACCAATCCAACAATCGGCATTGCCGCAAGACCCGCTTGTACGGCAACGCTGGCAAAATCTTGCCAACGGACTTTTAGGGGATTGCGTGCAGCCCAAGCGAGTTCGCTGGCAACTTGGCCAGTAAAAAAGATAATGTCTCGAATATCGTTCCAGAATAAGAGAGTTGCTTTGCCAGTTTTCACTAGCACTCCCACATCTGGAACTGCGTCTTCCTTCGGAAATAATTTCTCAAACGGTGCAAAGCGTTTTAATTGATTTTGATGGGTGGCACTAAATCCCTGCAGTTCGATCGCCCCACCGTGCAAGGCTTGGGCATGTTGCAAATCAATGATGAATGCCAAACCTGCACCATCAATGTACTCAATGGCTGCACCATTAATTTGCAGCGTTTTACTTTCGGCCCCCTGCCCTAACCATTGCATTTGCCGATTGCGAACGTCTTGCCAGGTGTGCCCCAAGGTATCAGCACTGATTCGGCCCGACAGGGTTACACAAGCAATCGCTCCGGATACTTGCCAGCTTGCAACCGGGATTGGTGAAGTGATGGTGGTAGATGAAGCCATATTCTGACTATTAAAGCAAAGAATCGTGACTTACAAAAAATCTGCCACAAGGGCGGATCTAGGAATATGGCGCGGCTGGCAGGATTCGAACCCACGACCCCTTGGTTCGTAGCCAAGTACTCTATCCAACTGAGCTACAGCCGCATGAGGCAGAATTATGCCATGGATACGAAGAACTACATCACACCGGCTGGGCATGAGGCTCTAAAAACCGAGCTTTTGCAGCTTTTGGACCAAGAGCGCCCACAAATTGTGCAGGTGGTGCATTGGGCAGCATCCAACGGGGATCGCTCTGAAAACGGTGATTACATTTACGGCAAGAAGCGTTTACGTGAGATCGATCGGCGGATTCGCTTCCTCAATCAACGTCTTGAGAATGCTGTGGTGGTCAATAACCAAGAACGTATTGCAAATGGCGGCGATCCCGAGCAGATCTTCTTTGGAGCAACCGTTGTTTATAGTGATAACGACGGGGTTGATACCCAAGTTCGGATTGTTGGTATTGATGAGGTCGATCTTGAGAAGGGCTATGTGAGCTGGATCTCGCCAATTGCGAAAGCACTAATCAAGGCCAAAGTAGGCGATACGGTCCGTATTCAAACACCAGCGGGTGCCAAAGAAATTGATATTCTGGATGTGCGTTACGAGGACTGCTAAACGCTTTTATTACGGATTACCCGAAATACATCGGCATTCGCGCGCAGGCCCCGCAATACGCGCGAGAGATGCAAACGGTTTAATACCTGAATCGTGAAGCGCATCGTGACCGAGTCTTCTTTGTATTTATCGTCCATTGAGACATTGAGGATGTTCGAGTCAGCTGAAGTGATCGAACTCGCAACGCGGGCCAACACCCCTTTTCCTTGCTTAGTGTCCACTGTAATGGCCACATCAAACTCTCGGTTGGTATCTTTACTCCATTGCACACCAACCCACTTATCGCTATCTTTGGACAGCATGCGATGAGCTACCTTACAGTCCTGAGTGTGGATTTGCAGCCCCTCACCCTTACCAAGATAGGCCATGATGTCATCCCCAGGAATTGGATGGCAACAGCTTTGAAAGCTTACCGACATGCCCTCACGGCCATCCACGACGAGGGCTTGTGTTTGCGTCTCTTGATCAGAGCTGCCCCAATCATTTGAGCCCAAGCGCATTTGCTCCGCCCCGCCCTCTTCACCAATCAGAATTTTTAGACGGGTCGCCAACTCGGCAGCGGTACGTCGGCCCAGCACAATATTGACACAGACCTCCTCGCGCGATTTATCACCAGTCCAATGCAGTAACTTTTCCCAAATCTCAGGAGTAAGGAGCCCCGCATCAATTCCCTGTTGTCGCAATGCGCTTGCCAATAAACGTTCGCCTAACTGTAACGCCTCGGCATAGTACTTGGTTTTCAATGAATGGCGGATCGCTGCTCGGGCCTTACCGGTGCGCACAAACTCTAACCACCCTGGATTGGGTTGAGAGGTTGTGGAATTGATCACTTCCACAATATCGCCATTTTTGAGTTCAGTGCGTAACGGTAGTTGTAAATTATTCACCTTGACTGCCACGCAGGTATTACCAAGGTCACTATGAATCGAGTAGGCAAAGTCGAGGGCTGTTGCGCCCCGTGGTAACGCCCGTATTTGCCCTTTGGGGGTAAACACATAGACAGCATCGGGGAATAAATCAATCTTGACGTGCTCTAAGAATTCTTGGGAGTCACCGCTGTTGTCCTGAATATCCACGAGCGACTGCAGCCATTGGTGCGCACGGTTTTGCACTTCACTCAATTCGGGTGAACCGTCCTTATAGGCCCAATGGGCTGCCACTCCAGATTCAGCTACGGCGTGCATATCCGCAGTGCGTACCTGAAACTCCACTGGCACTCCGGATGGACCCACTAAGGTGGTGTGCAAAGACTGATAGCCATTGAGTTTAGGAATCGAGATGTAATCCTTGAACTTCCCAGGCATGGGCTTATAGATAGCATGCAAAATGCCGAGGGCACGATAGCACTCATCCACGGTTCGTACCGTGACTCGGAACGCATAAACATCCAAAACCTGCGAGAAGCTCAAATGCTTACTACGCATTTTGTTGTAGATACTAAATAGGGTTTTCTCACGACCCTGCAAATCAACTTCGATCCCGGCTTTCGCAAACTGCATCCGTACCGTATCCAGAATCTTATCCACCATCTCACGGCGATTGCCACGCGCCTTCTTTACTGCTTTCTCAATGGCCCTAAAGCGCATGGGCATTGAGTGTTTAAAGCTGATGTCTTGCAGATCACGGTAGATTAAGTTAAGCCCCAGACGATGTGCGATCGGGGCGTAGATTTCCATGGTTTCCAATGCAACCCGGCGTCGTTTTTCAATCGGCACCGCATCGAGGGTGTGCATATTGTGGGTTCGGTCAGCTAACTTGACCAAGATGACCCGCACATCACGGGCCATGGCCATAAACATTTTCCGAAAGCTCTCAGCCTGGGCCTCGGCATGACTTTGAAACTCTAATTTATCGAGTTTGGTTAAACCCTCAACTAGCTCAGCCACCTTCGCCCCAAACTGATTCACGAGGTCAGTCTGGGTGCAACCAGAATCCTCAATCACATCATGGAGCAAAGCGGCCATGATGCTTTGGGCATCTAAGCGCCAGGTTGCACAGAGCTCTGCAACCGAAACCGGATGGCTGATGTAAGGCTCTCCGCTATGGCGATATTGGCCTAAGTGCGCGGCATCCGCAAACTGAAAGGCCTTCTTAATTTGGTTAATTTCCTCGGGCTTCAGATAATGAAGCTTCTCGGTCAAGCTCGTAATCGATACAACTTGCTGCTTAGGCGGCAAAGTCGGTTGCGAGGTAGGGCCAAAGAGATGGCGGCTGGATTGCTCCAGCAAAGAGGCGATCACGCCTTGAGCGGGGTTAGCGCTTGGTAAAGGCTTACCTGTGCGAATCTGGCTAGACGAGACTTCGTCTAGCGAACCCGTTGTGGTGACTGTAGACGCCACAGCGGGACCCCCGGATTAGAGAGGTACTTTGGTCAGCATATCCCGATCGGTTACCCCAACAGCGATCTCGCGCAATGCAACCACGGTTGCCTTATCTTTTGCGTCGACTCGGGCTGCGTGACCCTGAACCAATTGGCGGGCCCGATAGGTGCCAGCGAGGACTAACTCAAAACGATTGGGAATGGTTTTTAAACAATCTTCTACAGTAATACGGGCCATTCTGAACTCACTTATTTAGATTAATACCGATAGGATACCCGATGACAGCCCATCATGCCCCAAGTCTCTTGACTAAGGCTGGATAACGGGCCATCATCGGCCCCGTCCGTAGCCGGCTGGCTGCCACAATCGCCTGCAGGTCTTTTAAGGCGTCGGCAAAGACCTCATTAATCACAATAAAGTCGGCTTCGTGAGCATGTTGCAGCTCAATATGAGCGGCTGCAACGCGCTTGGCAATCGTGATCTCATCGTCCTGGCCGCGCTTGTGCAAACGCTCCGCAAGAGCCTCAATAGAGGGCGGGAAGATAAATACCCAAATCGCTTGGGGAATTAGTTTACGTATTTGCTGTGCGCCCTGCCAATCAATTTCCAGGATCACATCCTGACCTTGTTGCATTTGACCTTCTATCCACGAACGCGAGGTGCCATAGAGATTGCCGTGCACCTCGGCGGACTCCAGAAAATCACCGGCCGCTTGTTTGGCCAAAAAGGTTTCTTTGGTAATAAAGGAGTAATCACGCCCATCCAACTCACCGGCACGCGGTGCACGCGTAGTGCACGACAGCGAAAGCTGTAATCGATGATCGGACTCCAATAACGCATTGACTAAAGAGGATTTGCCAGCCCCCGAAGGGGCCACGATCATCAGCATACTGCCCTGATAGGTGGTTGGAGCACTCATGGTCATCACTCTAAATTTTGCACTTGCTCGCGCATTTGCTCAATCAATAATTTGAGCTCCAAGGCAGTGTTCGTGCAATCCTCATGGACCGCCTTGGATCCGAGGGTGTTTGCCTCGCGATTAAGCTCCTGAATTAAGAAGTCTAAACGCTTACCGACAGCCCCGCCCTCTGCCAGGGCCGTCCTTGCAACCTGGATATGCGTTTTGAGACGAGCCAATTCTTCGGCAACATCAATCCGTACTGCATATAAGACAACCTCTTGCCGGATCCGCTCCATTAGCTCAGCATTAAAGGGGATATTGGCTTGGGTTGCATGCACGCCCAATGCTTCCTCGATCCGAGTGACTAATTTATTTTGGTAGAGGGTCACGATTTCTGGGATGCGGGGCTCAAGCCGGGTAACCATGTCTTGCATCGCATCGAGAGCATTCGTTAATACCTTAGCGAGTGCTTGGCCCTCGATTTGCCGTGATTGGATTAATTGCCGTAAAGCCTCTTCGCCAGCCTTTAGGGTGGCACTTTGCCATTGATCCTCGGCGGTCTCCGATTCGGTTACAACACCCGGATAGCGCAGGATATCGGCGACGCGCAACTCTTCGGCCGCAGGAAATTGCCCCTGAATCATGGCTTGTGCTTGTTTTAAGGCGATCAACTTTGCTGGATCGATCGAGATGGTTTGGGAGCGCGCATGCTCACCAGTGCTTTGCCGCCACGCAGCCCGAAACTCGACCTTACCGCGCTTTAAGTGCTTATTAAGGAGCTCACGCAAAGCGCCTTCAGCAGCACGACACTCATCGGGTATCCGAAAGCTCAAATCCAAAAAGCGACTGTTGACCGCCCGTATCTCAACTTGAAGATTGGCATAACTCCCCTCGCCCATCTCAATGGGATGGGAGGCGCTGCCATAGCCAGTCATGCTCGATATCATGTAGGCATTGTAAATTGCAAAAAAGGAACTCCCCATGAATCGTCCTAGCCAACGCCAAGCACGCGATCTACGGCCCGTTACCATTACTCGCTCATTTACCAAACACGCAGAGGGTTCGGTTCTTATTGAGTTTGGGGATACCAAAGTTCTTTGCACGGCAAGCGTTCTTGAAAAGGTGCCGCCCCATCAAAAAGGCTCTGGCGAGGGTTGGGTCACCGCGGAATACGGCATGCTGCCCCGCTCCACCCATACTCGCTCTGATCGTGAAGCCGCCCGGGGCAAGCAAAGTGGGCGAACTCAAGAGATTCAGCGATTGATTGGACGAGCCATGCGCAGTGTCTTTGATCTCAAATTACTCGGTGAGCGCACTATTCATCTCGATTGCGATGTATTGCAAGCCGATGGCGGAACGCGGACTGCGGCAATTACCGGCGCCTATGTGGCTGCCCGCGATGCGGTCAATCATTTGCTCAATCAGAAGATGATTGCCTCCGACCCGATGATTGATAGTGTTGCGGCGATCTCGGTAGGTATCTACCAGGGCGTTCCGGTTCTCGATCTCGATTACGCAGAGGACTCAGAGTGCGACACCGATATGAACGTGGTGATGACCGGTCGTGGCGGCATGATTGAAGTGCAAGGAACCGCTGAAGGCGCTCCATTCTCGCGTACCGAACTCGAGGCATTATTAAATCTTGCCCAAGCAGGTATTGAGGAATTAACACGCATCCAGAAAAGTGCCTTAGCGACATGAAGCGACGGTTGGTCTTGGCATCGAATAATGCTGGGAAGCTCAGAGAGTTTGCACAACTATTTAAACCCTTTGCGATTGAACTCATCCCACAGGGGCAGCTTGGGATTAGTGCGGCAGAAGAACCCTTTGACCGCTTTATCGATAATGCGCTAGCAAAGGCACGCCATGCCAGTAAGCTCAGCAGTCTACCCGCCATTGCCGATGACTCCGGCATTTGTGTGGATGCCTTAGGTGGTGCGCCCGGTGTTCGCTCAGCCCGCTTTGCCGGTGAGCACTGCTCAGACACCGATAACAACCAAAAGCTACTGTCTTTACTCGCGGGCGATCTAAATCGTAAAGCGCACTATGTGTGTGCCCTAGTGGTGGTTCGCGAGGCCGATGATCCCAACCCAATCGTCGTTGAAACCCATTGGGACGGTGAGATCATCGACGAAGCGCGTGGTCAACATGGTTTTGGCTACGATCCCTACTTTTATGTCCCTGAACATCAGATGACCGCAGCAGAACTCAGCCCAGAGCGCAAGAATGCCATTAGCCATCGCGGCCAGGCGCTGGTTCAGCTCATGGAGCAATTAGAGAAAGATCCGTTTTTTCAGAAAACCGATGATTAACTCTGGTATCGCACTAACCGCACTTCCCCCTCTCTCGCTCTATATCCACTTCCCATGGTGTGAGCGTAAGTGCCCGTATTGCGACTTTAATTCGCATCAGGTTAAGGATGGTGGATTTAACGAGAACCGGTATATCGAAGCGCTCATCTCAGATCTTCAAACCGAGCTACCGAATGTCTGGGGTCGTCGAGTTCACACGATTTTTATTGGGGGCGGCACTCCCAGTCTCTTATCCCCCAAGGGTCTTGATCATCTCTTATCGCACGTGCGGGCGCTCATCCCGATGGAGCCTCATGCAGAAATCACTCTCGAGGCCAATCCAGGTTCAGTGGAATCAGCGAAGTTTGCCGAGTTCGCTAGCATCGGCATTAACCGTGTGTCGCTTGGGATCCAGAGCTTTAACTCAGATCATCTCAAGGCATTGGGGCGGATTCACAATCAGCAGGATGCGCGCCGTGCCATTGAAATCGCACACGATCACTTTGAACGCATCAATCTTGATTTGATGTACGCTCTTCCACAGCAAACCCTTGCCCAGTCACAAACCGATCTCAGAGAAGCTCTGGCATTTAATACATCGCATCTATCGCTCTATCACCTAACACTCGAACCGAATACCTATTTTGCGAGTCACCCGCCAGCACTTCCGCACGAAGATGAGAGTGATGCCATGTTTGAATCCGCTCTAGAAATGTTGGCAGCGCATGGCTACGACCGATATGAGGTATCGGCCTATAGCAAGCCCAAACAACAATGCAAGCACAATCTCAATTATTGGGAGTTTGGAGACTATATTGGCATTGGTGCGGGTGCACATGGCAAGATTTCCTATCCAAATCGCATCACACGGCAGATTCGTGAGCGCCACCCTGAGACTTATATGAGCAAGATGACTGAACAAGGTCATGCTGTCATTGAAAATCGTTTACTCACGCAAGACGATTTACCGTTTGAGTTCATGTTGGGAGCACTTCGATTAATGGATGGGGTGCCAACAAGTATGTTCTCGGAGCGAACGAGCCTCGAGCTTAATACGATTAGCAAACCAATTACAGAGGCTCTCCGTAAGGGGCTATTGGACGAAGATCCAACGCGACTCAAAGCTAGCCCACTGGGCATGCGCTATCTCAATGACCTGCAGGAATTGTTCTTGAAATAGATGATGGCGGAAGCGGTGAGATTCGAACTCACGGAGGACTTTCATCCTCGCCAGTTTTCAAGACTGGTGCATTCAACCACTCTGCCACGCTTCCTCTGAAGGAGCAATTATAGGGGAGTTGAAGCTTGGATGAAGAATTGAGGCCTAAGGATTAAGTAAGCCCTTTAGATATTTCGCGATTGCCAAACTTGAGGTTAGTGCGGGTGACTCAAAGCCAAAGAAGTTGTAGAGGCCCTCAATACCATGCTCATTAGGGCCATCGATACGAAAGTCCCCTGCGGGTTGATCTTTCGAGACGATCTTGGCGCGCACCCCTGAATAATCAGCCTGCAACGCTCCGTCTTGAAGACCTGGCCAGTACTGTCGGATGGCTGCATAGAATCGCTCACCGCGAGTGGGATCGACTGCGTAATTAATTTGATCTTCCGCATCGATATCAAGCCATTCCACATCGGGGCCAAACTTAGCCTGCCCCGCCATATCGAGGGTCAAATGTACCCCTAATCCGCCCGGCTCTGGGACGGGATAAATTAAATGTCGAAAGGGTGACTTACCAGCTAAGGAGAAATAGTTGCCTTTTGCAAAATAGGCTTTGGGAATGTGCTCGGCCGATATTCCGTGAATGCGTTGCGCTACGGCCGGCGCACTCATACCCGCACAATTGATTAGATACTTAGTTTGCAGTTGTATCGCATCGGTACCGCCCACCTCTAGCTCAAACCCTCCAGGAATCACGCGTGCATGATTTAACGGAGACAAATAAGCAACCATTCCTCCTGCATCCTCAAAGCCGCCAAGCAATGAGAGCATATAGGCATGGCTATCGACAATGCCAGTCGTTTTGGACAAAATCGCTGCTGCAACTCGTAGATCGGGCTCTAGCTCATTGGCCTCTTTGGCTGTAATGAGGCTAATCTCACGTGCCCCATTTTGCTGGGCGCGATAGAAAATACCATGCAGATCATCAACCTGCTGTGGATCGCTTGCCACAATTAATTTACCGTAGCGCTGGGTTCCCACCTGATGGTCGCGACAATACTCATAGAGCATGCGATTACCCTCAACGCACAGTTTTGCTTTTAACGAATCTTTAGGGTAATAAATGCCTGCATGGATGACTTCGCTATTTCTGGAGCTGCTAATGGTTCCAAATGATGCTTCGCGCTCTAGCAATACGGTTTCATGACCTTGCAATGCCATTTCGCGGGCCACTGCTAAGCCCACAACTCCCGCACCAACGACGACACAATCCAGTTTATCCATATTAATTGCTTGTTTTTTGATGCCAAATCGTACCATTTCACTGAAATTAAATCTTGATGCTTTCGAAGCCCTTATTGATAAAATCTATATATGACCGCATTCTCCAACGCAGAATCATTCGATAACCCCTCAACCGCGGTTTTTGGCTCTTTGCAAGCAGCTGGCATCGTATTGGATCTTGCCTATCAGGGGATTGGATCTGAAGATTGGAAGAACTTATTTGCCAAAGCCGAGCAAGCGCAGCTCAGCAATCATCTCCATGCTGTCTTTGCTGGCGAACATGTTAATACTAGTGAGCACCGCCCTGCACTTCATACGGCACTACGTAATCTCGATAAATCCCCAATACTGGTTGATGGCAAGGATGTGATGCCAGAGATTGCCGAGGTTTGGCAACGAATCGAGGGTTTATGCAATAAATGGGTGGGGGTAACAGATTTAATTCATATTGGGATTGGGGGCTCTGACTTTGGCCCACGACTTGCAGTGCAAGCCTTAGCCCATTCAGCGCACAAATTCAATCGCGGGATGCGGGTTCATTTTGTGGCTAATGTGGATAGCGCAGAACTGAGCCATGTATTAGAACGTGCTCAGGCGAATAGCACTAAGGTACTGATTGTGTCCAAATCATTTGGCACGGCTGAGACTTTAATGAACGCACGCGCTGTTCTTAATTGGTTCAAAGCGAAGAACCTCACGAGCTCGCAGATCGAAAACTCCCTATTTGCGATTACTAGCAATGTCCAAGCGGCAGAAGACTTTGGCATTCAAGCAGAGCATGTCTTTCCATTTTGGGATTGGGTAGGCGGGCGATTCTCGGTATGGTCTGCGGTTGGTCTGCCCATTGCTTTGCAATATGGGTTTGAGACCTTCAAACAATTTTTGTTGGGAGCCAATCACATGGATCGCCATGCGATCAGTGCTCGTCCCAATCAAAATCTCCCAATCCTAATGGCATTGGCTTTGTACTATCAACAAAGCAAATATCATTCCAAATCGTATGCAGTGATTCCATATGCGCACGCCTTGGAACTCTTCCCGTATTGGTTGCAGCAATTGGATATGGAAAGTAATGGCAAGCAAGTCGATCGCCTAGGTAAGCCGGTATCGCTGAGCTCCCCTGTTGTGTTTGGTAGCGCCGGTACCAATGCCCAGCATTCGTATTTCCAGTTACTACATCAAGGACCGGAATGCATTCCGGTTGATCTGATTGCGATTAAAGAGCCGATGAGCGCCCTACCAGAAGCTAAGGATCATCACTATGCCCTCTTAGCCAATTGCTTGGCCCAAGCTCAGGCGTTGGCCCTAGGCCGTGATGCGAGCGACCCCAATCTTAGCTATCCTGGAAAGCGTCCAAGTAATTTAATTGTGCTACCCAAGCTTGATGCCTATCATTTGGGTGCTTTACTTGCTCTTTACGAACACCGTGCCGTTTGCTTGGGAGCGCTATGGGGCATGAACAGCTTTGATCAGCCCGGGGTTGAGCTCGGCAAGGTACTAGCCAAACCCATTGAGCGCGCTCTTCAACAAAAAGACACTTCCGGTGCTGAATTTGATTCCATCACTGCTGCCAGAATCCATTACTTCCAGAAATAATCCATGAACGTTCCTGCCTCGATTTTTAAAGCCTACGATATCCGCGGCATTATTGATGAAACCCTGAATCCATCAATTGCTAAAGCAATTGGTCAGGCCTTTGGAAGTCAAATGCGCGATTTGGGAGAAACGGATGTTGTAATTGGCCGTGACGGTCGACTCTCTGGCCCAGTTCTGATTGAGGCCCTGACCGAGGGTTTGCTATCCACAGGCATTAATGTGATTGACCTTGGGATGGTCGCCACCCCAATGGTCTACTTCGCCACCCATCAAACGATTGGCAACTGCCAACCCAAATCCGGCATCATGATTACGGGTAGTCATAATCCACCTAATTACAACGGCTTTAAGATGGTGCTCGGTGGTTCAGCCATTTATGGGGATCAGATTCAGGGGCTACGCCAGCAAATTGAAGCGGATGATTTTCGGCAAGGCAACGGAAAACACTCTAGCTTCAATATCTTCCCCCAATATTTGCAAACCATTGTTGGTGATATTCGCTTAGCTAGACCCATGAAGATCGCCGTCGATTGTGGCAATGGTGTGGGTGGCGCGTTTGCTGGCGAGTTATTTCGGGCTCTGGGTTGTGAGGTGCAAGAGCTCTTTTGTGAGGTTGATGGGCATTTTCCCAATCACCATCCAGACCCTGCCCATCTTGAAAATCTTCAAGACCTGATTCGCAATCTCGCAACGACCAACAATGAGCTGGGACTTGCCTTTGATGGCGATGCTGATCGACTGGGTGTGGTAACCAAAGATGGCGAGGTGATTTTTCCGGATCGGCAAATGATGCTGTTTGCCAAGGATGTACTCAGTCGCAATCCCAAAGGCCAAATCATTTATGACGTCAAATGTACTCGCAACCTCGCTCCTTGGATCCGTGAACATGGAGGTGAGCCGCTAATGTGGAAGACCGGCCACTCCTTGGTCAAAGCCAAGCTGAAAGAGACTGGTGCCCCTCTAGCCGGGGAAATGAGTGGTCATATCTTCTTTAAGGATCGCTGGTTTGGCTTTGATGATGGCCTTTATACCGGCGCTCGTCTGCTAGAAATCCTCAGTCAATTTGATAACCCAAGCAAAGTACTCAACGCCCTACCCAATGCCATTTGCACCCCAGAGTTGCAACTGCCATGTGCCGAGGGTGAATCTTTTATCTTACTTGAAAAGATTAAAGCCAATCCCAAGTTTCCAAGTTCACAATCGATGAATACGATTGATGGCGTACGGGTTGAGTATGCCGATGGCTTTGGTTTGGCTCGCCCCTCGAATACAACACCGATTGTGGTACTCAGATTTGAGGCTGATTCTGAAGAGGCGATTCAACGAATCCAACAAGAATTCAAAGCAGCTCTTTTGGCGGTTAAGCCCGATGCAAAATTACCGTTTTAGCAGACCCACTTAAATCTTTTTAATTTCTTTAATCTGATTCTGTTCATCTACTAGAACAATTTTGGGGCTATGAGTTTTAGACTCGGCATTATCAACCGGTCCGTAGGTGCAAATAATGAGATGGTCTCCTACATGGGCCTTACGAGCGGCTGCACCATTTAAGGAGATCGCACCTGAGCCTCTGGGTGCCTTAATGATGTAGGTGGAAAATCGCTCACCGTTATTAATGTTATAGAGCTCTATCTTTTCGTATTCACGCATATCGGCGGCATCCATGAGATTCTCATCAATCCCACAAGAACCCTCATAATGCAAATCGGCCTCGGTCACAACCACCCGATGTAACTTTGCCAATAACATGATTCGTTTCATAGAAATCCCCTTTAAGGATGGGATTCTATCGCGAAAGTGATTGCGAGTTAAGATTGATGGATGAGCACAATGAATCAATCACTTTCGACCGGTAGTTTTTATGATTATCCCCAGCAAGATGCATCGGGAGCTACCTGTATTGCGCAGGCGTGGGCCAAAACGCCTGCACCCCTTGCTTTGGGAGAAAAGCAGGATGTAATCGAGCGGATCAAGGTTTTGTTAAAGGAAAAAGATGCGGTCATTGTGGCGCACTATTACGTCGATGGTGATATTCAAGACCTTGCGATGCAAACTGGGGGCTTTGTTTCTGACTCTTTAGAGATGGCTCGGTTTGGTAAAAATCATACTGCTCAGAATTTGATCGTTGCGGGTGTGCGATTCATGGGTGAGACCGCAAAGATTCTGAGTCCTGAGAAGCGCGTATTCATGCCAGATCTTGAGGCAACCTGCTCACTTGATTTAGGGTGTCCCGCGGATGACTTTCGGAAATTCAAGTCCGCTCATCCGGATCGAGTCAGTGTGGTGTATGCCAATACGAGTGCGGCAGTGAAAGCACAGGCGGATTGGATGGTAACCAGTTCTTGCGCCCTAGCGATCGTGCACTATTTAGACCAGCAAGGTAAAAAAATATTGTGGGCACCCGATCGGCATCTAGGGCGTTACATTCAAGAGCAAACCGGCGCTGACATGATTCTGTGGAATGGCGCCTGCATTGTTCATGATGAGTTTAAAGCGGTTGAGCTCGCGGCAATGCGTGAGAAGCATCCCGATGCCATGGTTCTAGTTCATCCGGAGTCGCCGCAACATGTGGTCGATCAAGCGGATATCGTTGGCTCTACCTCGGCGATGATCAAAGCGGTACTAGAAGGTAGCGCCACTGAATACATCGTGGCAACTGATCAGGGTATCTTGCATCGCATGCGTCAGCTAGCACCCCATAAAAAGTTGATTGCCGCACCAACGGCTGGTGAGAGCGCCACCTGTAAAAGCTGTGCTAATTGTCCCTGGATGGCCATGAATGGCTTGCGGGGTATCTTGCATTGCTTGGAGCATGGCCTTGGCGAGATCGAGGTGAGAGAGCCCATTCGCTCTGAAGCGCTGGCATGCATTAAACGCATGCTGGACTTTACCTCCACCCACCCTGAATTATTGGCCAAAGCCCAGCACGGCTTCATTAAAAATATTGGTGCTGCCTAAGTCTTTTTCCATGTTTTCTGATAACGAATCCTTAGATCAGGCGATTGCTCGCAATGTGCGCGATGCTCTATATGAAGATCTGGGTCGCGGCGATTGGACCGCCAATCTGGTGCCCGCTGATCAAACTACCCATGCCAGATTAATTGTGCGTGAGCCGGCCGTACTGTGTGGAACTGCATGGTTTGATGCGGTGATTCATGCTCTGGATGCGCAGGCACGAATTCATTGGCTCTTCTCCGAGGGTGATTGGATGGCGCCCAATGATCTGGTCTGTGAAATTTCATCAAACGCTCGCTCCCTACTTAGCGCTGAACGCCCCGCCATGAACTTTTTGCAGACCCTTTCTGCAACCGCAACCACCACCCGCCGCTACGTTGAGGCGATTGCAGATGCTAGCCCTAATCCCAAGGGTTGCGCCATTTTGGATACCCGCAAAACGATCCCAGGGCTGCGGCAAGCCCAAAAATATGCGGTTCGAATCGGTCATGGTCAGAACCAACGAATGGCCTTGTGGGATGGCATCTTAATTAAGGAGAATCACATCGCTGCGGCAGGTAGTATTGTGGCGGTATTGGCTGCTGCCAATCAACTCAACGCAGGGGTGGATGTACAAATTGAAGTGGAAAGTCTGGTAGAACTCCAAGAGGCGATCGATCACGGCGCTAAGAGTATTTTGCTCGATAACTTTACTCTCGATCAAATGCGCGAGGCCGTAAAGCTCACTGGCGGCCGAGCTCTCTTAGAGGCATCTGGTGGCGTTACCCAAGATCAACTCCGTACTATTGCAGCAACGGGTGTCGACCGAATCTCAATTGGCAAATTGACTAAAGATATTCAGGCAATCGATTACTCGATGCGCATCGATCGTATTACGTAGAGCGCTGAGTTTGAATCGGGGTCAGAATGGTTGGATATGAAACCGGCCAGGTTTTTGGATAGTCACGACTAAAGTGCAAGCCTCGACTCTCCTTACGCAATAAGGCCGAGCGGACCACTAGTTCCGCGCACTCAAGTAAGTTGCGTAACTCAATTAAATCTCGGCTTACTCTGAAATTGGCATAGTAGTCTTGGACCTCAGTACGCAAGAGCTCAATGCGGTGCAAGGCGCGCTCGAGTCTACGTGTGGTTCGCACAATGCCCACGTAGTTCCACATCAAGGAGCGTAACTCATCCCAGTTATGCGCAATGACGACTTGCTCATCAGCGTCTTCAACCTTACTTTCATCCCATAGCCGCACTGGAGCTTGTTCAATATCGCCCTGCTCTAGGATATCGGCTGCAGCAGCCTTACCAATCACCACACATTCCAACAATGAGTTAGAGGCCAAGCGATTAGCGCCATGCAATCCAGTGTAGGTTGCCTCACCTACCGCATATAGGCCGCTTAAATCAGTGCGACCCTTAAGGTCAGTGACAACCCCTCCACAGGTGTAATGTGCAGCGGGTACTACGGGAATTGGTTGTTTGGTGATGTCGATACCCAAAGCGAGGCAGCGTGAGTAAATCATGGGGAAGTGTTCCCGAATGAATGATTCACCAAGATGCGTTGCATCGAGATGCACATAATCCAAGCCATGTTTTTTCATCTCGAAGTCGATGGCTCGTGCCACGATATCGCGGGGAGCGAGCTCATTGCGATCATCATGCTCCGGCATAAATCGATGACCATTGGGCAACTTCAAGATTCCACCCTCACCACGCATCGCCTCGGTAATCAGGAAGGTGCGATCGCTTGGATGATACAAACAGGTTGGATGAAATTGCACGAACTCCATGTTGCCGATCCGACAGCCTGCGCGCCATGCCATCGCAATTCCATCACCAGTGGCGGTATCGGGATTACTGGTATAACGATAGACCTTTCCCAGGCCGCCCGTTGCCAGCACCACAGCTTTGGCTAGGATCGTTTCTACCCGACCCTTCTCAATATCTAGTGCGTACGCCCCATAGCAACGATTCGATTTGTACTTTGCGGGCACTTGTAAATGCTTATTGGTGATGAGATCGAGTGCAATCCAGTTTTCAAGAATCCGGATATTGGGATGTGCTTTGGCCTTATCCAGCAATACCTCATGAATTGCCTTACCAGTTGCATCCGCAGCATGGGCGATGCGTCGATGACTATGCCCACCCTCACGGGTTAAATGCAATCCTTCGGGACCAGATTGATCAGGAGTAAATGGGACACCTTGCTCAACCAACCAATGAATTGCTTGCGCACTCTGCTCGGCAACGTAACGCGCCACCGACTCAACAACGAGTCCTGCTCCGGCATTGACTGTATCGACCACATGCGATTCAATGCTGTCCTCTTGATCGAGAACCCCAACAATCCCGCCTTGCGCCCAAGCAGTTGCTGCTTCGCTCAGACGGCGCTTGGCCATCAAGATCACCGGTTGACGGTCTGCGAGGTGAAGGGCAACAGTAAGGCCGGCTAAGCCGGCCCCAATGATTAATACAGGATGATGATGGTCATGCGCTACGCTCATTGAATGAGCATAGCATCGTTTACCGTTCGGTCATAACCAATGTGCTGTGCTGGCTTGCCGCCTTTATGAACTGCCACAGCGCAATACTTAAACTCTGGAATCTTGCCAAAAGGATCAAGCGCAGGGTTGGTCATGAGATTGGCTGCCGCCTCGTAGTAAGCAAACGGCATAAATACAGCCCCACTTGGCGTGCCATCATCCCGCCGAACATGAATCCCAACCTCACCCCTGCGGGACTTCACAGTAATCACATCCCCTGGGTTTAAACCCAACTTTGCCATGTCTTCACCACACATCGAGGCGGTCGCCATGGGCTCGATCGCATCCAGAACCCCTGCGCGTCGGGTCATGCTACCAGTATGCCAATGCTCGAGCTGGCGCCCTGTGATTAATACAAAAGGATATTCTGTATCAGGTCGCTCATTGGCCGGAATAATATCGGCCGGCACCAGTTTTACTTTGCCATCAGCGGTTGGGAAGCTCTCGTCAAACACGATGGGCTGACCCGGATCGTCCTCGCTTAAGCATGGATAAGTGACACATGACTCACGCTGCAAGCGATCCCAGGTAATGCCATTGATCACTGCATGCATGGCGCGACGCATCTCGTCATAGACCTCAGCAACACCGCACTCCTCGCCTTGGTAACCCCACTGCAAGCCAATGCGCTTAGCAAGCTCCTGAATAATCCACAAATCAGGCTTTGCATCACCAGGTGGATTGAGAGCGCGCTTACCCAGCTGCACCATACGGTCAGTATTGGTCACGGTGCCGGTTTTCTCAGGCCATGCGCTTGCTGGCAGGATCACATCCGCCAACCATGCGGTCTCGGTCATAAAGATATCTTGCACGACAAGGTGATCAAGCGATGCCAAAGCATGGCGCGCATGGTTTAGATCGGGGTCACTCATGGCAGGGTTCTCGCCCATGATGTACATCCCCCGAATCTTGTCAGGATCCGAATCTGGTGCTGTGATCTTATGCATGATCTCAACTACGGTATATCCAGGCTTTTTATCTAAGGGGGTGTTCCAAAACTTCTCGAACCACTCATGTGCCTCCGCGTTATCAACGCGCTGATAGTTCGGGAACATCATGGGGATCAATCCCGCGTCACTGGCACCTTGGACATTGTTCTGACCACGCAGTGGATGCAAACCGGAGCCAGGCTTACCAATTTGACCGGTAATACTGACCAATGCAATTAAGCAACGGGCATTATCGGTGCCATGCACGTGTTGGCTCACACCCATGCCCCATAAAATCATCGAGGCTTTAGATTTAGCAAACTCGCGCGCTACCTCACGCAGGGTTGCGGCAGGCACGCCACAAATGGGTGCCATTGCCTCAGGGCTGTAACCCTTGACATTCTCTTTAAGGGCTTCAAAGTTTGAAGCGCGCTGAGAAATAAAGTTTTGATCGCACAAGCCCTCTTCAATCACCGTATAGATCATGGCATTGAGCATGGCAACATCGGTATCTGGCTTAAATTGCAAGGTGCGCCAAGCGTGCTTACCAATATCGGTCACGCGTGGATCGGCCAACACAATCTTGGTGCCATTCTTAGCAGCGTTTTTCATCCAAGTCGCGGCCACGGGATGATTGGCGGTTGGGTTAGAACCAATCACCAGAATTAAACCGGAGTGCTCGATATCATTGACCTGGTTGCTCACTGCTCCAGAACCAACACCTTCGAGCAAGGCGGCAACACTCGATGCATGGCATAAGCGGGTGCAATGATCAACGTTATTGCTACCAAAGCCAGTCCGCACCAGCTTCTGAAATAAGTAGGCCTCTTCGTTGCTACCTTTGGCCGAACCGAATCCTGCCAAAGTCTTCTTGCCATGTTGATCACGTAAGGCCTTTAATTTACCGGCTGCAAGATCCAAGGCCTCTTCCCAAGTAGCTTCACGGAAGACTTCGCTCCAATCCTCAGGATTTTTACCTGCAGACTCAATCGAATGCTCGTCCTTTGCTACACCAGGTTTACGAATCAACGGCTTGGTTAAGCGTTGAGGGTTATGCACATAATCAAAGCCAAATCGGCCCTTCACGCACAGACGACTGTGATTTGCAGGGCCATCACGACCATCCACGCTCACAATTTTTTCGTCTTTCACGTTGTAGGTAATTTGACAACCCACCCCGCAGAATGGACATACTGAATCCACCTTACGATCAACAGCTTGAGAACCAATGTGGGTTTTGGGCATCAGAGCACCGGTTGGACAGGCTTGTACGCATTCGCCACAAGCGACGCAAGTGCTAGTACCCATCGGATCGTTCAAATCAAATACGATTTCGCTATGTGCGCCACGCATCGCGTAGCCAATCACATCATTGACCTGCTCTTCACGGCAAGCGCGTACACAACGGTTGCACTGAATACACGCATCCAAATTAACAGCCATCGCAGGGTGCGACAAATCAGCCGGTGGTTGGTGACGGCGCAAGGCCTTGAGTTCAGGACGAACCGCTACATCAAGACGGCTGGCCCATTCACTAAGTTCCCCATGTTGCTGACGCTCACGTTCAGCATCGCTATCACCGACCCATTTATAGCCTTCATCGGGCATGTCAGAGAGAAGCATCTCAAGCACTAATTTTTGGCTCTTTAGGGCACGCTCACTATTGGCTTTGACTTCCATGCCAGCAGTAGCGGCTCGGCAGCAACTGGGTGCCAAGGTGCGCTCGCCATTGATCTCGACCACGCATGCGCGGCAATTACCGTCGGGACGATAGCCGTCCTTAAAGCACAAATGGGGGATATCAATTCCATGACGTTTGGCTGCTTTTAAGATGGTCTCACCATCATAGGCAACGATTGTCTTGCCATCGAGTTTGAACTCAACGGTTTGCAATGCAAGTTCTTGCGGATTGACTGGTGCGTTCACGCCTTAAGCTCCCTATCTAAGCGGTTATGCAATTTCGTGGGGGAAATATTTATGGATGCAACGGATGGGGTTTGGTGCTGCTTGCCCAAGACCACAGATAGAGGCATCCACCATCACCGTGGACAGATCCTCCAAAGTAGCCTGATCCCATGTACGTGCTTGCATCAATTGCGCAGCTTTACTAGTTCCAACCCGGCATGGGGTGCACTGACCACAACTCTCGTGCTCAAAAAAGCGCATCACGTTTAGTGCTGCATCGCGCGCCTTATCTTGATGGCTAAAGACCATTACGGCTGCAGAACCGATAAAACATCCATAAGGCTGCAAAGTATCAAAATCTAATGGAATGGTATTCATGGTCGCTGGCAAGATACCGCCTGAAGCACCTCCCGGCAAATAGCCATAGAAGGTGTGACCTTCTTGCATACCACCGCAATACTCATCAATCAGCTCCTGAATGGTGATACCAGCTGGTGCAAGTTTGACACCTGGATATTTCACTCGACCACTCACACTAAAGCTTCGCAAGCCTTTGCGATCATGACGGCCAAAGGAACTAAACCATTGTGGTCCACGCGCAATAATGTCGCGTACCCAATACAAGGTCTCAAAATTATGCTCAAGCGTGGGTCGACCAAATAAACCAACTTGTGCAATGTAAGGAGGACGCATTCTAGGCTCGCCCCGCTTACCCTCAATACTCTCGATCATGGCGGACTCTTCGCCGCAGATGTAGGCACCCGCTCCTCGGCGCAACTCAATCAGCGGCAACTTGAACGATGCATGCGCTTGAAGTTTTTTAATCTCAGCATCAAGCAACTCGCGGCAACCGTGATACTCGTCACGCAAGTAGATGTAACAAGCATCAATTCCAACTACGCGCGCAGCAATCAACATTCCCTCAAGGAAGCGATGAGGGTCGCGCTCCAAATAAGTACGGTCTTTAAACGTTCCAGGCTCACCCTCGTCAATATTGACCGCCATGAGCTTAGGTGCCGGTTGATCCTTCACAATCCGCCATTTGCGCCCAGCCGGGAATCCAGCACCACCAAGACCGCGCAAACCAGAATCTTCCATCGCCTTAATAATAGACTCAACCTCGCGCTTACCGCTATCAAACTCGTTGACTAAAGCGTAGCCACCTTTTGCACAATAGGCCTCGTAACCCACATACGCAGGAGATACCTCATTGGCTTTTTGCTCAGGACTCACGGCGTGCTGCGCAAAGTCTGCGGGCTCAAATTGAGCATCATCCTTTGCCTTGGGATGTGTCAGTTGACGATTTTTAACGGCCTTCGATACTTTTTCTGCGTCAGCAAACAACACAGGGTATTGATGCACCACCGCCACTGGTGCTTGCTCACACCGACCTACGCACGGAGCTGCAATCACCTTGGTCTTGGCATTCCCCAGAATCGCTGGCAAGCGTTCCAACAATTGTTTAGCCCCAGCTAGCTCGCATGACAATCCATCGCACACCCGCACCGTAATATCAGCAACCGGATCATTGCCGCGCACGACTTCGAAGTGATGATAGAACGTGGCAACTTCATAAACCTCGGCCATCGGCAAGTTCATTAGCTTGGCCAGTGCCGCTAAGTGCCGATCATGCAAAGCGCGGTAGGCGTCATTAATGAGATGCAAGTTCTCAATTAGTAGGTCACGTCGATATGGGCCATCACCGATCAGTTTTTTAACTTCGGCTAAGGATGCATCATCCGCCTGTCGCCCTTTTAATTTACTTTTTTGCCGAATTCGCTCACGAAGGTCATCTGCACTTGCAATGGCAACCGCCTTGATTTCGCTAGAGGGCTTAGGGTGATTCATGCTGTTTTAGTCTCTCTAAATAGTTATTTAAAAGATCGTGCTACATGACCTTTTAATGATTGAAATCAATGTAATTGATCTACCCATCTAAGTAATTGATATGGCTCAAGATCTCCCGAATCAGGGTTAACCCTGAAGTTTGGCAGGGAGTCCAGCTTCTACCTGTTTAGATTAATTGGAACTAGGCAAAAAGGTATTGCTGTAGTCCATTTCCCTTTCCCGGACACGGGCTTTAAAACAGGCTTCAAAATCGGGCGTTCCTACCCGTAAGCCCACTGCCGTGCAATCGGCTTGCGCGGCGGACTGTACCGTACCACAGGCTGATAAGCCTAAGCTACTGGCAATCACTAATCCAGCAATCAATATTTTCATTGTCATGCGTCGAGTCTATCACCTAAAACAGTTGCTTTATTAAGAGGACCGATCCCGCAAATACCAAAATGCTGCCATAGGCCAATTGCATATGATGAATACTCAAGCGCCGATGGGTTTTTGAGCCAACCCAAAGACCAATCACCATACAGGGCACCAGAAATAATGCCAGACCTAAAACCTCCCAGTTCAATATCAGGCCTGTAACCAACATAAAGATCAGACGTAAGAACACAAAAATCAGAATGGCAAAGGCCATGGTTGCGCGGAGTGTATTGGGTTGGTTAAAACGCATCGCTAAATACGATGCATAGATGGGTCCGCCTGTAGCAAACAATGCTGTAAAAATCCCTCCGGCAATACCAAAGGGCATCGACCAATACTGCGAGATGGTATGCATGGGTGCCGATTTTTTCTTGGTTAACACTCGCAAGCCATTGAATGCGGCAAAGGCGCCCAAGGTGATCAGCAAAGGCTCCGGCGGAGCCTTCAAGAGCAAGGTGATACCAATCACCATACCGATAAAACTAAATGGCAGTAACCAGGCGAGTTCTTTCTTGTCGGCTGCATCAAAGGACTTTGTGCCCAAATAGAATGCCGCACACAGATCGAGTATCACCATAATCGGCACGACGACCTGCAAGGGGAAGAATAATACGAGCACCGGCACCGAAATAATCGATGACCCAAAACCGGTCACTCCAAAAATGAAGTACGCCACCAACACGATTGTGCAAGCGGCAATAAATGAGGCGGGGCTAATTAACTCAAAAATAAATGTACTTTGTTAGTGTTATTTTTTACTACCCAAGGAAATACCCAAAGGAATACCCTCTTGATCAGCACTGACCGCCTTAGATGCTCCTATGGTAATTCGTTCGGCTAAATTGGGTTGCTGTGCAACCATTAACTCTTTAGCGCGATTGGCTCGTGCGCTTGCCAATTGCAATAGCTCGGCCTCGCTCACCGCATAACTTTCGATTAGCTCATTACGCAGTTGCTGATAGCGCGCCTCATTGTCAGGCAGTGAAATCAAACGCTGGACTAATTTAATTCGGCCGACTTGTTGCCCATACGCGGATTTGACTCCAGATTGAACCCGAGGGTCCGAAAGACTGGGGATAGGGAGAGGTTCCTGAGGGCTCAATTTAAATCCGGCAGCGTTCAAAATAGCGCGATCAGCACGCGCCCTAGCTAAGGCTGCCTTATCGGCATTGGGATCATAGGCGCCAACAAACTCGATCGTGGCATGGGGACGTTTTACTAAGACCCCTGCTAATTTATCGAGTTTCTCTTGATCAACTGGTAAATAAGAGCTCTCGCCCAATACTGCATGAATCGGCGTATCGCTTTGAAGCCCCAATAAGGATGCCAATGCCCGAAACGGTGCGGTAACAATATTGGTGAGGACGGTACGAATCGCTTGCCAAACGAGACCCGTTGCGGAGAACTCGGGAGAATCAACATTCCCTTTGATCCCCAGTGAAATATCAATCACATTGTCAGAGTCCTCTAGTAAGGCAATCGCTAGTCGCAGGGGTAAGCGCCGCCCCTGAAAATTAGGCACTTCTTCCCCGAGCTCAATATCTTTGATGACGAAACGATTTTGGCCAACTAGCTCAGCATCCTTAGCCCTATAGTTCAACATCAGGTCCAAGCGCCCATCTTGAATCGCATACCCGGCGTATTTCATGAAATAGGCATTCGTAGCCTTCAGTGGAACATTCTTAAATTCGAATGACACATCATGGTTGCGGCGCGGGTCTTCAAAAGCAGCCTGACCTTTGGCTCGAAAACTGCCATGATCTGCAATCAATCCATCAAGAGCAATCGCTGCATAGCGGCCAGGAACATTACTCACGCCGAGCAAGGAACCATTGAGTTTACGAATATCGGTTTGCAACTGTGGCACTACACCCAAATCGGCATAGTGCGCAATGCCATTTCGTAATTTGATGGCTTTAATGTCGAGCTCAAAATTTGACGGCTTTACTTCTGCTGCACTTTTCGGTGACTCTGAGGCTGGAGCTGGGCTTGGAGCAGGTTTAGAAAACATTCGACGAATGTTCGAAAACCCTTGCTCATCAAGTTCGTACTTAAAGTCAGGTTGATCAAACAACACCTCATCAATCGTGAGTGATGTTTTACCACTCGCTAATTTACGAAGATCAATTTGCTTGAGATCGGCTTGGCGCCATTTCATGAAGGGCTGCCGCGGCTTACCTTCGGTGATTTCAATATTCTTAAGGCTTAACTCACCCACGGTTGACCATAGCCCTTGGCGAGTTTGATACTCCAATTTGCCAGCCATGACACCCGAGTTGGTCTGCAAAGGATTGTTGGCTGGCAACAAAGTAACGATTGGGGCCACAGACAGGTTATCGATGGCCACATCAATCTTAATTAAATTTTGTTTAGGCTCTAGATGAAAAAGGAAATCCAATACGCCAGCATCGAGTTTGAGGTTTAACTTCGCCGTAAGTTGCTCAGGCTCTGGACTACTAACTCCTCCCGAGGCTTGAACGTTGTTAAATAGCACCATCTTATTGAGTGATGGAATGAGCACGTCAACCTTGCCCAGATTAAGCTCATACAAACCCTCCACACCAGGCTCATCAGACGCTGGTCGATAATTACTGAGTTGTTTGAGATTGAGAGAAAACGGCCCTAGATCATCAGTAAACTTGGTTTGCCCATCGCGAAACTGAAGACGCGCCCCTTGAATTCCGAATTGATCAACGGATACTTTGATTGTTTTTGATTTGGTGGGTGTCGATGGAGGTTTTTGGGCATTGATCGTCTCAATCAATTGCATCCAGTTCCACTTCGCTCCATCGCCATCTGGGCGCTCAAGCAAGATCGATGGATTCGTGAGTTGTAGATCACGAATCCCCAACTCTCCGGTCATTAATTTGCTCCAGTGCAGACGAATCAGACCGGCATCTAATGCGAATAATTGTTTGCCCTGAATTTGTTGAAGGCGCAGACCCTCCACCCGAGCAGTTAATTGAAAGGGTTTGACGCTAATGGATTGAATCTGAACCGAATAACCTAGTTGCTGGCTATATTCCTCAATTTGCTTTTTGATCCAAGTGGGCGCACAGGCGCTACCAATGATCCAAAAAGCACTGGCCAAAATTGCCAGTACCGCACTGAAGATTAGAGAAATACGAAAAGGTCGAACACTGGACAATCGCATCAATTTGCAATTAGCCCCAAAAAATCTTTTTCATCTCCGGCGACCCGATGACCGATTGCAAGCTCATAAATGTGAGGTAAGGCAACACAATTAACCAATAGATCAAACTTAGTGCCAGTATATGGATGGGGTCACCGTTTCCGAAATTAGCTAAAGAGCTAATAAAGCCACGATGATGAAACCAACCCTCTATCCCGGATTCGAGAGCGCTCAACAAAACTACGACACCTACATAGACAATCGAGCGAGGCAGGATCTGCCCAATGAGCGGTTTATCACGCTTACTCTCGATCGGATATAACATCTGGCCCATCAACATGAACTTGGCACACAACAATGCTTTCACTAAAGCCAAGCCAATATGGATATAGGGAAAGCCTTGCAAACGCTCCACCGAGAAACTCAGAAATGCAAGCGCGCAGAACCAGATTGAAAAATAGATGAACAAGATCAGCATTTTTTTGATCTCTTCACCAAGCCGGTTTTTGTTCACATGAGGCTGCATACAGATAATTTAACTGAATGACCTGAAAGCTAAAGAGTGGATCGCAATTTAAAGCGATTCATTGCCATTTGGCGGAGAGGGCGGGATTCGAACCCGCGGTAGGCTATTAACCTACACACGCTTTCCAGGCGTGCGACTTAAACCGCTCATCCACCTCTCCGAAACCGTTCATTATACGGTTCGAAGAGTGGCAGATGATTTCTGTTGCTTTTGTGACGCTTACAGCGACTTCTTTAATTGCTCCAAGATCGCTGGATTTTCAAGCGTGGAGGTATCCTGTGTGATGTCCTCGCCCTTGGCAATCACACGCAAGAGTCTGCGCATAATCTTTCCAGAACGGGTCTTTGGCAAGTTATCACCAAAACGCACATCCTTTGGCTTTGCAATCGGACCAATCTCTTTACCTACCCAATTGCGTAACTCGGTGGCAATCTTCTTGGCCTCCTCCCCTTCGGGTCGCTTACCCTTGAGAACCACGAAAGCGCAAATCGCTTCACCGGTCATGTCATCAGGGCGCCCTACAACAGCAGCCTCAGCGACTAGGGGATTGGCAACGAGGGTTGATTCAATTTCCATCGTGCCCATACGATGCCCTGAAACGTTCAGAACGTCATCGATACGGCCAGTAATCGTGAAATAGCCTGTATCTTTATTTCGAATCGCACCATCACCCGCCAAATAAAGTTTGCGACCAAACTCGTCTGGGAAATACGCTTTGACAAAGCGGTCGGGGTCACCCCAAATCGTACGGATCATCGATGGCCATGGACGCTTCACTACCAAGATGCCGCCCTGCCCATTGGGCATATCGTTACCCGTTTCGTCCACAATGGCAGCCATAATGCCAGGCAATGGCAAGGTGCAAGAGCCAGGAACCATCGGGGTTGCACCGGGCAATGGGCTAATCATGTGACCACCGGTCTCGGTTTGCCAGAAGGTATCGGCAATCGGACAACGCGAGCCGCCAATGTTCTCGTAGTACCACATCCATGCCTCTGGATTAATCGGCTCGCCCACTGATCCCAAAAGACGCAATGAGCTGAGATCATAATTTTTAGGATGCACACTTGGATCCGTATTTGATGCTTTGATCAAAGAACGAATCGCAGTGGGTGCTGTATAGAAAATTGTGGCCTTGTGTTTTTGGATCATCTCCCAAAAACGGCCAGCATTTGGGAATGTAGGCACACCCTCAAACACAATTTGCGTTCCACCGACTGCTAATGGGCCATACGCAATATAAGAGTGGCCAGTGACCCAACCAATATCGGCCGTGCACCAAAAGATATCGCTTGGCTTGATATCAAAGGTCCACTTCATCGTGAGAATGGCCCACAGTAGATAGCCACCGGTAGAATGTTGCACGCCTTTTGGCTTGCCGGTTGAGCCCGAGGTATACAAAATAAATAAGGGATGCTCAGCGCTCACCCATTCTGGATCACAGGTTTTTGCTTCATTAGCGGTCACCTCGTGCATCCACGAATCAAGGCCGGCCTTAAACGGAATGTTGCCGCCCGTACGCTTGTAGACGATCACGTTTTTAATGTTCTCGCAACCACCGAGTGATAGCGCTTCATCCACAATCGTTTTTAGAGGCAAGGCTTTACCGCCACGCATTTGCTCATCGGCAGTAATCACTGCCACCGCTCCCGCATCAATGATGCGCTCTTGCAGCGATTTGGCAGAGAAGCCTCCGAATACCACCGAGTGTGTGGCACCAATACGAGCGCATGCTTGCATGGCAATCACGCCCTCGACTGACATCGGCATATAAATGATGACGCGATCACCCTTTTTAATACCGCGTTTACGCAAAGCATTTGCCAATTGACAAACACGATCATGCAGCTCTTGATAGGTGACATTGGTTACTTTGCCATCATCCGACTCAAAAATGATGGCAGTTTTGTTCGCATTGCCATTTTGCAAATTACGATCAAGGCAGTTGTATGAGGCATTGGTGGTGCCATCTTCAAACCATTTATAAAAAGGCGCCTTAGAGTCATCGAGCACTGTCGTGAACACTTGCTTCCAATAGAGATTTTCTTTAGCCAAGCGCCCCCAAAATCCCTCGTAATCTTTCTCAGCTTCTGCGCATAACTTTTTGTAAGCGTCCATTCCTGAAATGGCGGCGTTTTTTACAAAATCAGCGGGTGGATTAAAAATCCGGTTTTCTTGCATTAATGGTTCCATACGAATAACACCCTCTCTAAAAACTTATAGTGACAACACAACAAACAATCGGTCTATCGTTTCACATGACGATAAGTGAATTAAGTCCTGATTTGCCCTATGGCAAACCCTTAAAATGCTCATTTCATTCCACTTTTTGAAATATTCCTATGCCTACGATACGCCAAGACGACCTGATTCAAAGCATTGCGGACGCTTTCCAGTTTATTTCCTACTACCATCCTCGGGATTTCATTCAAGCCATGGGGCGTGCCTACGAGCTTGAACAAGGCCCAGCAGCAAAAGATGCGATTGCTCAAATTTTGACCAATAGCAAAATGTGTGCCGAGGGTAAGCGACCAATTTGTCAGGACACCGGGATTGCAGTGGTCTTCCTGAAGGTGGGTATGAACATCAACTGGAGCGGCGCCACCATGAGTGTTGCTGACATGGTCAATGAAGGTGTGCGGCGCGCTTACATGAATCCTGATAATCCATTGCGTGGCTCGGTGCTCTTAGACCCCGCCGGTAAGCGCAAAAACTCGGGTGATAACACGCCTGCGGTGATTCATTATGAGATCGTGCCAGGCGATGATCTTGAGGTAATCTGCGCAGCCAAAGGGGGAGGTTCCGAGAACAAGGCGAAGATGGTGATGCTCAATCCATCTGATTCCATTGTGGATTGGGTTATAAAAACAGTTCCCACGATGGGTGCTGGCTGGTGCCCTCCCGGCATTCTCGGAATCGGAATTGGTGGCACGCCTGAGAAAGCAGCGTTGCTTGCTAAAGAATCCTTGATGGCGCCCATTGATATTCAAGAACTCATTGCGCGCGGACCCCAAAATCGCATTGATGAGTTACGTCTTGAGATCTATGAAAAGGTCAATCAATTAGGGATCGGCGCTCAAGGTCTTGGTGGACTCGCAACCGTTCTTGATGTGAAGATCATGGACTACCCAACACACGCCGCCTCTTTACCAGTGGCAATGATTCCGAACTGTGCGGCGACACGGCATGTTCATTTTCATCTTGACGGTAACGGCCCAGCTCATTTTGATATCCCATCTCTAAGCGACTGGCCTGCCGTTGCTTGGCAACCTGATACTAAGCAATCTAAGCGCATCGATGTCAATGCATTAACACCCGAGGAGGTGGCCAGCTGGAAACCGGGTCAGACGCTATTGCTGAATGGCAAGATTCTCACCGGCCGTGATGCGGCCCACAAACGCATTGCTGATATGTTGGCTAAAGGCGAGTCTTTACCTGTTAGCTTTAAAAATCGCGTGATCTATTATGTTGGGCCCGTTGACCCCGTGCGTGGCGAAGCGGTCGGTCCAGCAGGCCCAACTACCGCCACTCGAATGGATAAATTTACCGAGACAATGTTGGGGCAAACCGGTTTGATCGCCATGATTGGTAAAGCCGAACGCGGCCCTGTAGCGATCGAGTCCATCAAGAAGCATCGCTCTGCATATTTGATGGCAGTAGGTGGCGCTGCCTATTTAGTATCTAAAGCGATTGCCCATGCGAAGGTGGTTGCATTTCAAGATTTAGGGATGGAAGCCATCTACGAATTCGATGTGGTCGATATGCCAGTGACTGTAGCGGTTGACTCTCAAGGGATCTCCATGCATGAAACGGGTCCTAAAGAATGGCAAATGAAAATTGGCAAGATTCCAGTGAGCGTCGCTTAATAGACTGACTGGTAAGCAACCTTGGCAACGATCGGTGTATTTGATTCTGGGGTTGGCGGTTTATCCATTTTGGATGAGGCGCTCAAACAACTACCCCGGCATCATTACATTTACTTAGCCGATTCTGCCAACGCACCCTACGGAGAAAAATCTGCGTCTTGGATTGCCAAGCGCAGTTTGCAGATGTGTCGCTACCTGGTTGATCAAGGTTGCGATGCCATTGTGGTGGCATGCAATACCGCAACCGCAGAAGCGATTGCGCAAATCCGCTCTGAGCTTCAAATACCCATCATTGGTGTCGAGCCCGGTATTAAACCGGCAGCGATGCAATCCCAAAATGGCGTTGTGGGCGTCCTCGCAACCGAGGCAACCCTTAATAGCGATAAGTTCAATGCGCTCTTAGCCACATTACCCAGGCACTGTCGCTTTATTAAGCAAGCGGGCGCCGGCCTGGTGCCGCTCATCGAGGATGGTCAAATTGAATCTCCAGCCATGCATGCTCTGTTGCAAACGCATCTCAAAGGGATTGTTGAGGCGCAAGCAGATACCTTGGTTTTGGGTTGTACGCATTACCCTTTTCTGAAAAACCAGATTAAGGAACTCATTGGTACATCCATTACCATCGTCGATACCAGTGATGCGGTGGTTCGTCAATTAAGTCGGCAGCTTCTGCAGCACAGACTAGCTGAAGAATCAGGGGTCGCGTCATTAAAGTTGCTGAGCACTGCAAATGCGGATACATTACTCGCAATGGCAGAGCGTTTATTGCAAACTCCCCTGTCACCCCGTAGCGTCGACCAACAATCATTGATGATTTGAGCATGGCCTCTGCAAGTTCCGCACATTGGCACCTTCCCTTCTCACGGGATGAGCGCATCATCATTGCTCTGGTGATTCTGGCGCACTTGTCATTAATCATTCCCTTTCAGTTTGGTTTAAGTCCTAAGCCGCCGGATTATCAAAATGACGAGCGCGTCATGGCAAATCTTCTGGCTCCAGAGGCGCCGCAAGCGCCCGCTAAGACAGCCGCACCCCCAGCCCCTAAGGTTCCAGTTGAGGCACCCAAACCAACCCCAAAGCCACAACCCAAAAAACTAGAGAAAACCGAATCTCCTGCGCCAAGCTCAGCGCCCGCCCCAAAAACAGCGGCCGCAGCAGAGACCCCGCCCACCAAAGCTAGCGATAGCTCCCAAACAGCCAATGTTGCACCCCCCACTTCAGGCGGTGGTGTCAGCGGCACCCCCATCCAAACCGATATTGGTAAATTGGTGGTGGTCTATCAGCCCGACGCTGATCCGTATTACCCTTCATTCTCAAAACGGGCGGGCGAGCAAGGTGAGGTGGTGGTTAGGCTCATCATTAGCGAGTCCGGTGAAGTGGAAGAAGCGCGATTACTGCAGTCTAGCTCCTATCCCAGGCTTGATCGAGCCGCGATGGAAATTGGGAAGCGCTATCGATTTAAACCGTACACCATTAACGGCAGTCCCACTAAAATCTCAACCAATCTATTAATTAAATTCAACCTAAAGAGCCCCTAATATGAACAACGCGTTTGGCCTTCACCATCTTTGGACCCAAGGTGACTTCGTCACGCACTTTGTGGCTCTTCTACTTTTATTTATGTCAATCGTGACCTGGGTCATTTTGATCAGTCGCCTGTGGGGATTACGTAATATCAAACGTCTCAAGGGTGAATTAGATTCCTTTTGGCGAGCCCGCTCCTTTGATGAGGGACTTAATAGCCTGAGTAATCATGCGATCAATCCTTTCTTTATGGTTGCAAAGACTGGCAACGAAGCTTCGGCGCATCATCAGAACCAAAGTACTAGTCATCGTGAACTATTCCAAACCCTCAATTATTCCGAGTGGATGGCGCGCAGTTTAAAAAATGGGGTTGATACCTCAACGGCACAGTTGCAAAAAGGATTAACTTTTTTAGCGTCCACTGGGGCAACCGCACCATTTATCGGCTTGTTTGGCACCGTCTGGGGAATCTATCATGCCCTGATTGCGATTAGCAGCTCTGGGAGCGCGCAGATCGATCAAGTCGCCGGTCCAATCGGTGAGGCACTCATCATGACCGCTTTTGGTCTCGCCGTTGCAATTCCAGCAGTGCTTGGCTACAACACCATTAATCGCACTAATCGCTTAGTAGTTGCCGACCTCAATCGCTTTGCCAACGATCTCCTGGCTTACTTTGTCACTGGTGCACGCGTTGCCCAGAAAGATTAATCATGTCCTTTAGTAATCCCTCAAACGATCAGCAAGAAGATGGCATGATGGCCGAGATCAACATGACACCCATGGTAGATGTCATGTTGGTATTACTCATTATTTTTATGATCACCCTACCGGTCGTTCAACAAGCGGTGAAGGTAGAACTTCCCAAAGCCAATAGCGTGCGCAATGAAGTAAAGCCTGAGTCGGTTCAGTTGACGATTGATGGCAAAGGCCAAATCTTTTGGAATAGCACACCCATCGACTTAGCAACCTTTACCGCGTATGCGGATAAAGCCGCTAAGAAAGACCCGCAACCCGAGATCAACTTACGGGCTGATAAATCGGTACGCTACGATGCGGTTGCTCAGGTGCTTGCCGCATCGCGTCGAGCGGGCTTAACAAAATTAGGGTTTGTGACCGAGCCTGATTAATTGGGTTTGACTGTCTTACGCTCAGGCGGCGTGGTAATCGGGTAACTGCGCTCCCAATGCGAAACAAAGTTTTTGTAATACTGCTGCGCTAAAGGAGTCGAGCGCAAAATAATCATGTTCTCGGCATTACTTTTCTCGGCACTGTTGGTGAAGTTATAACTCCCAGTCACGACAATCTCGCCGTCAATAATCATCACCTTATGATGAAAAATGCGATGGGCTTTGTTGCCCCGAACTGAGACGCCTCCCTTAAGCAATACCGGGATCACATCAAAGTTATTTGCTGCAGTTGGCCCATCCTGAATTACCTGCACTTCCACACCGCGTTTGGCTGCTCTCGCAAGCGCGTCTGCAATCTCCAAATAGGTAAAGCTATAGGTCATCACCTGAATAGTTTTCTTGGCGCCATCCAAATAACGAATTAATCCCCGTGCCGCTCCCGTCGGCGGAGTAAAAAAGACTGCCAATACCTCTGCAGTCATGGGTGCATCCGCTTTTGCAGTCTCTCGCGTATTTTTAGTCGGCTCCGGATTCGCCCAAACGGTTTGAACTAGAAAGAGCGCACTGAGAAGAAAGAGAATGGGTTTTTTCATGGGCTTGGTTGCTCAAAAATTCCGTGTGCAAAAGATTTGGAATTCAGCAAAAATGCTTGTACATCAAGATTGAGATTAACAAACTTTTATGAATATTCTCACAATTAGCAAAATTTGCATATTGTCATTACTGACACTGAGCTTCCATACATTCGCACAGTCCGCAAAATCAACCATTCCGAGTCTTGAGGTCCACGGCATTCTTTGGGATCAGCATGAAACGACGATTGGCGAGGTCAAACGCTATGCCGCTGCAACCGGATTTCAAAGCGCGGCTGAGAAAGCTGGTGGTGGCACTTCCTATGAATTGGGCTTTGTGAAAAAACCTGGCTGGACCTGGCGAACTCCCTACGGGGTATCAGCTGGTGACAATGAACCGGCCGTCCACCTCAATGCTTTTGAGGCCCAAGCAATCTGCGAATTCTTTGGCAAACGCTTACCGACTGATAAAGAATGGACTGAGGCAGCCTTTTTGGAGCAACGTAAAGCCCCGCCGGCCGGTTTTCAGCGGGGCCAGCGCTACCCCTACCCAAATGGCAGCACCCCGAAGGGCTCCCATTGCTTAAGTTCAGCCTGTGGGAACTACAAAGGCTTGGCTCCAGCAGGAAGTTTGCTCCGTGGCGATGGCCATGTTGCAGCCGGGACGACTCAGCCAGGGGTGAATGGCCTATCGGATATGGGGGGCAATGTATGGGAATGGACGTCAACTAAAGTTAACAGTGAGCGCATTACCCGCGGGGCCTCGTGGTGGTATGGACCAGAACAGCAAATGGAGGGGAATGTGGCAACCAAGCCTGAGAACACCGTGGTGGTCTACATCGGATTTCGCTGCGTCCGAAATCCGTAATTGGTGCCCGAGGCCGGAATCGAACCGGCACGCCCTTTTTATGAGCGGCAGATTTTAAATCTGCTGTGTCTACCGATTTCACCACTCGGGCAAACGCAATCCAACATTGTAATAAATAGTTTACGCATGGTGATGCGTCGCAACAATGAATCGCAGACTGAATCGTATCACGAGCAGAGAATTGACCCTTACCGCACAGCCTTTAAAAATAACCATGAAGCCATGCAAACAAAGGGTTTACCCCATATATGATTCTTTCCAATAATCCTACAATTTCCTTCTGCTTTACACGCAGTATTTAATTGATATTAACCAGGAGATATGAATGTCCGAAACCAAAAAACAAGCACCGCGCCGTAAATTTTTGAAAGGTGCAGCAGTCGGTAGCGCTGGAGCAGCCGCTCTTAGCTTCCCAATGATTTCTAAAGGTCAAGCAGCGCCACAAAGTTTGCGCTTCCAATCCACTTGGCCCGCAAAGGATATCTTCCACGAGTACGCACTCGACTTCGCGAAAAAAGTGAATGACATGACTGGTGGTGAACTGAAGATTGAAGTTCTGCCTGCTGGTGCAGTGGTTCCTGCTTTTGGTTTGTTAGATGCGGTGTCAAAGGGCACCTTAGATGGTGGCCATGGCGTGGTGGTTTATCACTACGGTAAGAACTCAGCCCTAGCACTCTGGGGATCAGGTCCTTCTTTTGGTATGGACGCAAACATGCTGCTCTCTTGGCACAAATACGGCGGCGGCCAACAGTTGCTCGAGGAGCTTTATAAAACCGTTGGCGCCAACGTGAAGTCCTATGTCTATGGCCCAATGCCTACTCAGCCACTCGGCTGGTTCAAAAAGCCTGTGACCAAAATTGAGGACATGAAAGGCCTCAAGTACCGTACCGTTGGTATTTCGATTGACATGTTCACCGCGATGGGTGTTTCAGTGAACGCACTGCCAGGCGGTGAGATCGTTCCTGCGATGGATCGCGGCCTTTTGGATGCAGCTGAATTTAATAATGCTTCCTCAGATCGTCAATTGGGCTTCCCAGACGTATCGAAGGTTTGCATGTTGCAGAGCTACCACCAAAATGCTGAGCAGTTCGAGATCCTCTTTAACGGCACCAAGTACAACGCAATGCCCGCAAAACTTCGTAACATCCTTGACTACGCTGTGGAGGCCTCCTCTGCTGATATGTCATGGAAGGCTGTTGATCGCTACTCTTCTGCTTACGAAGACATGCAAACCAAGCAAGGCGTTAAGTTCTTCAAAACTCCTGACTCGGTATTGCGCGCCCAGCTCAAAGTATTTGATGATGTGGTTGCCAAGAAGTCTGCTGAAAACCCAATCTTCAAGAAGATTGTTGACTCACAGAAGGCATTTGCTAAACGTGCTGTGAAGTGGGATTTGGACACCAACGTTCAGCGCCGTATGGCTTATGACTATTATTTTGGTCAGCCAGCAGCTCCAGCCAAGAAATCCTAATCAAGGCTGAATAAAGCCGGTTTTCTTGTTAGAATACCGGTTGCTGTAATTCAATGGGATGGTTAGTTACTAACCATCCCATTTCTTATATTAGTTTCAAGGATACCGTTATGCAAAACCTATTCCTGACGGTCGACAAAATATCTACTTTTGTTGGTCATTGCTTCTCCTGGTTGGTGATCGGCTTGACCGGACTAATCGGATATGAAGTCTTTTCACGATACGTCTTAAATAGCCCCCATGCATGGGCATTTGATGCACAAATGATGCTGTATGGCACGATGTTTATGATGGCTGGTGCGTACACTCTTGCCAAGAATGGACATGTGCGCGGTGATATTTTGTACGGCTTTTTAAAGCCTCGTACCCAAGCAATCTTTGATTTGATTTTGTATGTAGTATTTTTCATCCCAGGGATTATTGCGTTAGCGTATGCGGGCTACATTTTTGCCGCTGACTCCTGGAGAATTTTGGAGCATTCATCGATTACTGCGGATGGCCCTCCTATCTATCCCTTCAAAACAATTATTCCGCTTGCGGGCGTATTTCTTTTGCTCCAAGGCATCGTTGAAATCATGCGCTGCGTGGTATGCATCCGCGAGGGTGAATGGCCCTCACGAGAACAGGATGTTGAGGAAGTTGACGTTGATGCCCTCAAAGCCATGGTTGGCAAAGACAAGGAATAAATACTATGCGTAAAGAACTATTATTCGGTTTCTCCATCATGACCCTGGTGGTGGTGGCCACCTTAATTCTCATGCCATGGGGCAATATTGAGAGCGGTCACATCGGCCTACTGATGCTAGCTCTAGTGGTGGTTGCCATTATGTTGGGCTTTCCCACCGCTTTTACCCTCATGGGCATGGGCATGATTTTTACTTTTTTTGCCTATAGTTTTCAAAATCCTGAGTTAGCTCTTCAGAACACCTTAATGCTCATGGTTCAGCGTGCGTATGGGGTGATGACCAATGACGTGCTCATTTCAATCCCCCTGTTTGTATTCATGGGGTATTTGGTCGAACGTGCGAACTTAATTGAAAAATTATTCCGCTCATTGCACCTCGCCTTGGTTCGCGTACCAGGCTCTTTAGCAGTCGCAACCATTTTCACTTGCGCGATTTTTGCGACCGCGACTGGTATTGTGGGTGCTGTGGTCACACTGATGGGCCTGCTGGCTCTGCCCCAAATGTTAAAGGCCGGTTACGATCCCCGTGTCTCTGCTGGCTGCATTACGGCGGGCGGATGTTTAGGAATTTTAATCCCCCCCTCTGTCATGTTGATCGTCTATGGCGCAACTGCTGGAGTATCTGTCGTGCAGCTGTATGCAGGTGCTTTCTTTCCAGGAATCATGTTAGCCACCTTATACATTGGCTATGTGATTATTCTGGCAAAACTCAAGCCCAAATTGATGCCGCCATTGGCTGAAGAGGATCGAAAAGTTCCATTACCAATGAGCTACACCGAGCTCGGTGAAAAATTAAGCCAAAAAGTAATTCCGGCGCTTTTAATGGCCCTGAAAGGCAAACGTAATCTCAACGTCAGTGGCACAGAGATTGCTAAATCTCTCATCGTGACGCTATTGCCCTTAATCGTATTTATTGGTTTTACGGGGTCGATGTATCAAATCGCAACCAAACCTGCTGAAGTAATCGAGATGGATCTCATGCCGATGGGATTTGCGGGAAGCGGTTCAGATTATTCAGGCGAATCAAGCTCAACAGGTCTTAGCGAGCCTCCCGGGGCTGAAAAAGAGTCTTCAAGCACAGGTCTTTCGCTCCCACCAGGCGCCGAGGATGAAAAACCTGCGGCTGCACAAGTAAGCGCTAGCGAAGAGCCTGCAAAAGCTGCTGAGCCGCCCAAGCCGGTTGATGCCCCTTTATGGTTCTGGATCATGACTGGCATCCTTGGTGCGATTCTGTTGATCTACTACGCCCTACTCACCTGGGTTCGTCTTGAGATTTTCAAGATGCTATTGGGATCGTTCTTCCCGCTGGCAGTACTCATTCTGTTTGTGCTGGGTTCAATTGTTTTTGGACTGGCAACTCCTACGGAGGCGGCGGCTGTCGGAGCGATTGGCGGCTTTATCTTAGCTGCCGCATATAAGCAGTTGAATATCACGGTTGTAAAAGAGTCCGTGTTTCTGACTGCGAAGACGGCAGCAATGGTGTGCTGGTTGTTTGTGGGATCCTCAATTTTCTCGGCAGCCTTTGCTTTGCTTGGTGGCCAAGATTTAGTGGAAAAATGGGTTCTCTCGCTTGGCTTAAGCCCCATCGAATTTTTGATCCTCTCGCAGATCATTATTTTCTTATTGGGTTGGCCACTGGAATGGACCGAGATCATCGTGATCTTCATGCCGATCTTTGTACCATTGCTCGATAATTTTGGTATCAATCCATTGTTTTTTGGTTTATTGGTTGCTCTGAACTTGCAAACCGCTTTCCTCTCACCCCCGGTTGCGATGTCAGCGTTCTACCTCAAAGGCGTTGCACCTCCGCACGTCACCTTAAATCAAATCTTCATGGGCATGTTGCCATTCATGGGCATCCAAGTAATTGCTATTGTCTTGCTCTACACATTCCCACAGATTGGTTTGTGGTTACCAGGGGTTCTGTACAAGTAATAGTCTGAGATCTCAACCCCGCTTCGGCGGGGTTTTTTATGCCAGCATGAGTCCTGATGAAATCCTCTAGATCGATGATGCAACTATCGCACTTCTTGCGTTACTTTGTAATTGCGTTTGTAGTCTTACTCGCATTCATTGCTTTAGTGATAGTCGGCTACTGGATAAGCGCCAAATCCAATTATTCTGGAACCGTTATTAGCACCGGTCTAGCTCAAGCGGTAAACATTCAGTTTGATGAGAACGACGTCCCGCACATTAAAGCAAAAACGCAACGCGATGTGTATTACGCCCTGGGATTTGTGCATGCTACCGAACGCTCTTGGCAACTTGAGATTAGTCGGCGCTTGGCTTCAGGGCGTCTCTCTGAAATTTTGGGTGAACGCACGGTCTCGCTTGATCGCTTTATCCGCACCTTAGGCATTAAACAAGCAGCCGAGAAACAGTTCGAACGCTACCCTGCTGAATTTAAGCAATTGTTGCAAGCCTATGCGGATGGCATCAATGCTGGCAATCAGTCACTTGGCTGGGCTTTACCAATCGAGTATTTTTTGACTGGATCGAAACCTGGTTATTGGTCTGCTGCGGATAGCGTTGCTTGGTCTCTGATGATGGCATTGGATCTGGGTGACAATTGGCAAAAAGAATTATTTCGCTTAGAGCTCTCGCAATATCTCAACACGGCTGAGATTTGGCAAGTCATGCCACCCTACCCTGGCAGCAATCCAGTTACTTCGATGGATTTTGCCAAGCTGTATCGCGAACATCAAATTTTTAGACCCGCTCAATCTAAAGCTCAAGCATCTCGAGAGGGTGAGCCTTACTTACTAAAACAGGCTGATACTGTTGGGTGGCTAAGCGATCAGCAAGAGGGCTTGGGCTCCAACAACTGGGTACTCACAGGCAAAAAAACGGTCTCTGGTAAACCTCTGCTGGCGAATGATCCGCATTTGGGCCTAAGTGCACCGTCAACTTGGTACTTTGCGCACCTAGAGGCTCCGGGTTTAAATGTAATCGGCGCTACCTTGCCAGGTATCCCGGCGATTGTTCTGGGAAGGACCGACAAAATTGCCTGGGGATTTACCAATACTGGCCCCGACGTGCAAGATCTTTATTTGGAAAAGATTGATCCGAGCAATCCCAATCAATATATTGGCCCAGACGGTGCGATCTCTTTTTTGGCGCGCGAGGAGATTATTCAGATTAAAGATAAGCCACCGCTACGATTTGTGGTTAGGCAAAGTCGCCATGGTCCTATCATTTCGGACAGTCATGCCCGCGCTAAGAAAGTGATTGATACGCAGCGTTATGCACTAGCCCTACGCTGGACGGCCTTGGATATCGAGAATCAAACCTTGATGGGCGGTATTCTCATGAATCGAGCCGATTCGGTTGACTCATTGAAGGCTGCCTTGCGTTACCACTATGCCCCAATGCAAACCGTAGCGATAGCAGATACTCAAGGTAATATTGCATTACAAGTTGCTGGGATTGCGCCACGCAGGCAATTGCACCAGGGTCTATATGGAGTTGCACCGGCTCTGGGGTGGGAGCGCCAATATGATTGGGCGGCATATGTACCGTTTGAGCAATTGCCCAGTTTTTCGAATCCAGGCTCAGAGTGGCTAGCAAGTGCCAATCAAGAAATTGTTTCTGCAACGAATCCAAACCCACTAACTGGAGATTGGGATCTCCCCTTTCGATACGACCGCATCGAAGCGATGATTGGGGCAAAAGACCAGCATGATCGTACTTCCATGCAAGCGATGCAAGGCGATGTGCTTTCCTTGGGGGCGCAGCCCCTCTTGGCCTTATTCAAGAGTGCTCGCTCGGGTCATGCCCTGCAGCCTAGCATCCAGTCAGCGATCGATGGTTTTAATGGAAGTATGAGTGCGGATTCGGTAGCCGCTTTGGTCTTCAATGCCTGGGTTGATCAATTAACACGAATCTTATTCTCTCGTTTAGGGGATTCATTTACCGAGGAATATGGCAGGCGCCATTTTCGGGGAGCGCTCCTCAATCAAATCAGCAATCCCAATAGTCCGTGGTGTGATGTGCACACCACAACTGAGATAGAAAATTGCCAAGGTGCCGCCAATCTTGCATTGCAGCGTGCCTTAAATGATTTGAGTCAACGTTATGGAAAATCCGCGAATGATTGGCGCTGGGGTAAAGCGCATCACGCCGTTTCCGAGCATCGTCCTTTCAAAAACATTCCCTTCCTGTCGGGACTATTTAATGTTAGCGTCCCATTTCCAGGAGATGCCTTTACGGTCAATGTTGGACGTCCTGTGCTGAACAATCCCAAAGCGCCTTTTGCGGCCAATCATGCGCCCAGTCTGCGAGCAATCTATGACCTAAATGATCCAGAACAATCGGTCTTCATGTTTCCGACGGGTCAGTCCGGTTGGGTTCAAAGTCAACGCTATCGCAATCTAAGCGATGCATGGGCAAACAATCAAGTCATCCCATTGGCAATGAAGCCCAAACAGGTCCAACGTGAATTGGTCCTCAAGACTAAGTCGTTTTGAGTTATGGCATCGACCCATTACAATCCCTATTAATTACAGAGGATTATCATGAAAATTATTCTTCAACTTCTCAGTGTTTCGATCTTTGCTCTTTCCTCTAATGTTGCTTTAGCTGCCTGGGATGAACTGGGAAGCAATGAGTTCATCACGATTTTGATTGATAAATCTAGTATCAAGAAATCTGGGGATAAGGTACAAGTTCTATCGATGCTCGATCTGAAGAAGCCTGGGGTTGAACCTAAAACCAAGCTACCCGTGAACTCCATCATTGGCCTGAATGAATACCATTGCGGACAAGTTCAATATCGCCCCTTAGAGGTCAAATTTATGTCGGGTAAGCGTGGTGAAGGCAAGGTGGTTGATGAAATCAAGACCCCAAATAGCAGTTTTGAGGCAATCGTGAGCGGCGATTGGCCGGCAGGAGTTTATAACCTTGCGTGTCGCGCAAACTAATCCAATTAAGCAATTAATCAGCAACCAAGGGGCGCTCACCCTACTCTGTTTTTTTATCTTAATCAGCCTTGTCGCGTTACAGGGCTGTGCGGCCCCTCTCATGGCAGCCGCCAGTAGTGTCGGTACCGCTGCAGGATCTGCGGCGGCAGCGAGCCCAATGACCGCAGTTAGCGTTACCTCAACGGTAACTACAGGGCGCTCCCCGCTCGAACATGCCACATCCGCAGCGACCAAAAAGGATTGCAGTTTCTTCAACGTGTTTAGTTCTAAACCAATTTGTGAAGAAATTGTGATCCCTACTGTTCAGGACCGCAGTGAACTCATCATCGGGGAGGCGGATCGCAATACGGCGATTATTGAAGTAATTGACGTGAGACCGAGTCAGTAGCGAATGGGGTGAACGACGGGACTCGAACCCGCGACAACCAGAATCACAATCTGGGACTCTACCAACTGAGCTACGTCCACCATTGCTATAAACGCATTATAACGACTATGCTCCCGAACCGATTGACGGGGGCTCAAATAGCGCCCAATCTCCCAGCTCCATACTGGCCTCCAAAAAGAAGGTTTCAATAGCATCGGCTGTCTTCACTTTTGCCAAAGCATGATGATCGGATAAGCGTTGACGCCACCGGCGCGATCCAGCGCGCCCGTGCGCTAAGCCCATGATGTGACGGGTGATGGCTCCAAGATAAAACAGTTTGTGGTTGGCTTGGCAATCGGCCAACCATGCTTGACTGTATTGAATCAAGCCAATTTGCACTCGATGCCAATCTGCCTCACTAAAGAGGTAACCCACTGCATTGCCATTACTTTCAATGAGATCATCCCAACCCAAGAGCATGGCCGGAAAATGGTAGGCAGCGCGACCAATCATAAAACCATCAAAATCAGACCAATGCTGCGCCATATCGTGATTGGACTCTAAGCCACCATTGAGTAATACGTTTAGATTTGGATAGCGCTTTTGTGCGTCGCGACGTAATTGCTTGGCGACCTCATAGTGCAATGGGGGCTTAGTGCGATTTTCTTTAGGTGATAGGCCTTTCAAGACCGCATTGCGAGCATGAATCGTAACCTGAGAAGCCCCCGCAGCAGCGACTCCCAGTACAAAATCCAATACAAATTGGTAGTCACGCGACGATTGGGCCGCATCCATTTGATCAAGCCCCAAACGATGCTTAACCGAAATCGGCAGATCGCAGGCAGCACGCATCGCACTCACGCACTGGGCTACGAGTTCGGGTTCAGCCATTAGGCATGCCCCAAACGCCCCTTTTTGGACCCGCTCGGAGGGGCAACCACAATTGAGATCAATTTCGTCATAGCCCCATTGTTGGGCAAGTGCTGCACATTGGGCGAGCTCAGCAGGATCACTCCCACCGAGTTGCAAAACCACTGGGTGCTCTTCATGACTGAAATCCAAATGCCGTGCCTGGTCCCCGTGTAAAAGCGCCCCTGTGGTTACCATCTCGGTATACAGTACGGCGCGCTTAGTCAGCATTCGATGAAATGCCCGGCAATGGCGATCGGTCCACTCCATCATGGGAGCAACGGCTAAGCGCTTGGTACTCATGCAATTAGTCCCAAGGATTGATTAACTTCAATTTCGTTGGATCAAAGTCGCTGGTATTGCGCGTAACCAATGTCAGGCGGTGCTCAATCGCAGTCGCTGCAATCATGGCGTCTCGCTCAGAAGATGGATTGGGAACATGGAGATCAGCGCAGCGAAGTGCAATTGGAACATCAATTGGAATAATTCGATCAGCAAATACCGGGAGAATCATTTGCATCAGCCATTTTTTTAATAACTGGCCCTGCTTTTTATCTCGGCGCGCAACCGACAGAATGCCTTGTTCAATTTCTAGAATACTAATCACCGAGAGAAACATCCGAGATGGGGCAATCGATTGTGCCCAATCATGAACTTGTGGATGAATCTTGGACGTGCCCGCTTTTCTGAGCTCAGAGATGACATTGGTGTCGAGAAGGTACATTAGGAAAGATTGCTTGGCTTCGTTAAGCGCTTTATTTTCTCAGGCTCGAACTCGATCTCGGCTAATCCAGGCATACCCACAAGATCAAGGATGGTTTTTTGCTGACCGATCACGCGTTGGTAATCCTCATAACGCATCAATACATGCGAGGGCTTGCCGCGATCCGTAATAAATACCGGGCCTGATTGACAGGCTTTTTTAGCACCGCTGGTGTCTTGGTTAAATTCTCGGCTTGATAAGGTCTTTGGCACTTTATTCCCCATAACCTATTAAATGTAGCAATGTTACTACATTTTTCTGATGGGGATCCGACTTACACTTCCTCGCGCGAGGCCTTCTTACGCTCATGCTCTTTCAGGAAGCGCTTGCGTAGGCGGATGCTCTTGGGGGTCACCTCAACCAACTCATCATCGGCAATAAATTCCACAGCGTATTCCAAGGTGAGTTGCACGGGCGGTACAAGGCGCACTGCCTCATCGGTTCCAGAGGCGCGCACGTTAGTGAGCTGCTTCCCTTTAATGGGATTCACCACTAGATCATTATCACGACTATGAATCCCAATAATCATGCCCTCATAGAGAGGGTCGCCGGGCGATACAAACATACGGCCACGGTCTTGTAGCTTCCACAATGCATAGGCAACCGCATCGCCATCATCTTGGCTAATTAATACGCCATTGTGGCGCTCACCCAAAATGCCATCTTTGACGGGGCCATACGAGTCAAAGTTATGGCTCATGAGTCCGTTACCACGGGTGAGGGTCATAAATTCCCCCTGAAATCCAATCAAGCCTCGCGCTGGAACCCGATACTCAAGACGCGTACGCCCTTTACCATCACTCACCATGTCCAGGAGCTCGGCTTTGCGCTTACCCAACTCTTCCATCACCCCACCTTGTGTGGAATCTTCCACATCCACCGTGAGGTTCTCGTAGGGCTCTAACTTCACGCCATTTTCTTCATGAAACACTACACGGGGTCGTGACACCGCTAACTCATAACCCTCGCGTCGCATGTTCTCAACCAAAATAGTGAGATGGAGTTCGCCCCGACCCGATACTTCAAATACGGTATCGTCATCCGTATCACGTACCCGCAACGCCATATTGGATTTGAGCTCGCGATCCAAGCGCTCCCGAATTTGCCGACTGGTCACAAACTTTCCCTCACGACCAGCCAGAGGGCTGGTGTTCACCATGAAGTTCATGGTGAGGGTTGGCTCATCGATCTTGAGCATCGGCAAGGCATCGACCTGCTCAGGTGCGCAGATCGTGGTACCAATTGCTAAGCCTTCAATACCATTCACCAAAACAATGTCACCCGCAATGGCTTCATCAACCACTTCGCGCTCAAGACCCTTGAACTTCAGCACTTGATTGATGCGACCCTTAAAGGGTGTGCCATCGGGACCATTGATGCAGACCACATCGGTACCGGGTTTAATTTTGCCGCGCCGAATGCGGCCTACACCAATTTTGCCCACATAGTTGCTGTAATCAATCGATGAGATCTGCAACTGCAATGGGGCATCGATTTCATCATCGCGCACTGGCACATGCGTTAGTACTGCATTAAAGAGTGGACGCATATCGCCAGAACGCACATTCTCATCGGTGCCGGCATAGCCATTTAAGCCAGAGGCATAAATGACCGGGAAGTCTAACTGCTCTTCGGTTGCGCCCAATTTATCAAAGAGCTCAAAGGTTGCGTTAATCACATAATCACAACGGGCACCAGGACGATCCACCTTATTGATGACAACGATGGGCTTTAAACCCAAGGCAAGGGCTTTCTTTGTCACAAATCTGGTTTGGGGCATCGGGCCTTCAACCGCATCGACCAGCAGTAATACACCATCGACCATCGAGAGAACGCGTTCAACCTCGCCGCCGAAGTCCGCATGCCCTGGGGTATCGACAATGTTGATGTGTGTACCCTCATACTCCACAGCGCAGTTTTTAGCCAAGATGGTGATACCACGCTCTTTCTCGAGATCATTGGAATCCATGATTCGTTCGGAGATCTTTTCATTAGAGCGAAAGGTTCCAGATTGCCGTAAGAGCTGATCAACCAGAGTGGTTTTGCCGTGGTCAACGTGGGCGATGATGGCGATATTACGAAGTGCGCGTTTGGTCATGAGTTGCTTTACAAAAAGATCAATTAGTTTTGGTTCAAAAGTCGTTGAGCGATAAATCGCCTTGGGTGCAACACCCCGCTACGCCAATCCGCTGTTCCAATAAAGTTTTGCGGCAAGGCTTGGCTGCGATAAATCCGAAATAAAGAATTAGCCCACTGGCTGGCGCGATTGAGGGCACATGGTACGCGCTGACCCATTTCTAGGCGTTTGGCCTGTTGGTCATCTACCGTCAACTCAGGCAGAGTTTGCAATAAGGCATCGACTGGGAGCAATACCGTGGAGGTATTTTCAAGAGACTCTAGGGTGCAACTCTGCTCCAAACTCAGATGGCCAACCTTGGTGCGTCGCAAGGCGCTCAAATGTGCACCACAACCCAATGCGTTACCAATATCTTGAGCCAAGACCCGGATATAGGTTCCCTTGCTGCAGTGGACTTCGATCTCTACATGGGGCCAATGAATAGCGACAAGACGAATCGAGTAAATAGTAATTTTTCGGGGCTCACGCTCAATCTCCACACCCGAACGAGCGTATTCGTAAAGGGGTTTGCCATCGCGTTTTAATGCCGAGTACATTGGTGGAATCTGCTCAATATCACCCATGAATTTAGGTAGGATTGCCTCCAAGAGTGTTTTGGCCATCAAATCATCCGCGACTTCGGCAGTCGATCGCTCGGCTAATACCTGCCCCTCAGCATCACCCGTATCAGTTTCGATCCCAAAACGTAGAGTTGCGATATAGGTCTTATCGGCATCCAAAAGATCTTGAGAGTACTTGGTGGCCTCACCCAAACAAATAGGTAACAGACCCGTTGCCATTGGGTCTAAGGTACCGGTATGACCAGCCTTTTCTGCCTGAAAATAGCGCTTAACCGCAGTGACCGCACCTTGGGAACTCATACCATTGGGTTTGTCTAGTAAGACCACCCCATCAATTCGTTGCGCCATCGCTATTAATTAGGCTTTGAGCCCAAGGCCTGATCAATTAATCGTGACATCTCTGCGCCCCGCTCTATCGAGGTATCAAACACAAAATGCAAAGTAGGTACGGTATGGGTATGCATCCGCTTAAAGAGAAGAGAGTGTAAGTATCCGGCTTTCTCTTGTAGCGATCCCAGCGCATACTGTGGATCACCACCCAAAACCGTGAAATACACTTTCGCATGCGCGAGATCAGGCGATAGCTCCACCGCTTGAATGGTAATTAAACCATTCAAGGGGTCACGCAATTCCCGGGGGATCAACTCTGCAAGATCGCGCTGAATTTGATCTGCGAGACGCTGATGGCGATGAGGACTTGTTTTGTGCATGATGATTACAGGGTTCTTGCGACCTCGGTGACTTCAAAGATCTCGAGTTGATCACCCTCTTGGATGTCATTGTTGTTTTTCAAGGAAAGGCCGCATTCAAATCCACCTTTCACTTCTTTCACATCATCTTTGAAGCGCTTTAAGGAGTCGAGTTCACCGGTCCACACTACGACGTTGTCGCGTAATAAGCGCACTCGTGAGTTACGGCGTACGATCCCATCGAGCACCATACAGCCTGCAATGGCCCCAACCTTGGACACATGGAAGACCTGTCGGATCTCAACCAATCCAGTAATTTCTTCCTTCTTATCTGGTGTCAACATGCCGCTTAAGGCTGCTTTCACTTCATCGACCGCATCATAAATAATGTTGTGATAGCGAATATCCACGCCATTACTCTCAGCCAGCTTACGTGCTACCGCATCAGCCCTCGCGTTAAATCCAATAATCACCCCCTTCGAGGCAATCGCGAGATTGACGTCAGTCTCTGTAATACCACCAACGGCAGCGTGTACGATCTGCACCTTCACCTCATCGGTAGAAAGCTTTTGCAGAGATTGTGAGAGAGCCTCTTGCGAACCCTGCACATCGGCTTTAATAATGATCGGCAAAATCTTAGCTTCGACGGCGCCCTCGCCCATGGTCTCCATCATGTTCTCCAACTTGACCGCCTGTTGCTTGGCCAACTTGACGTCTCGGAACTTACCTTGACGGAACAGGGCAATCTCACGGGCTTTGCGCTCGTCAGCGACTACTTGGAAGGTCTCTCCAGCATCGGGCACTTCCGATAAACCCTGAATCTCAACCGGAATCGATGGTCCTGCTTCATTGGTTGATTTGCCGTTTTCATCCAACATCGCACGGATACGACCATAGGACTGACCAGCCAATAACATATCGCCACGCTTTAATGTGCCAGATTGAACCAGTACAGTAGCGACTGGACCACGCCCTTTATCTAGGCGCGCTTCAATCACAATCCCCTGGGCAGGCGCCTCTTTAGGAGCCTTAAGCTCCAACACCTCGGCTTGCAACAATACGTTTTCCAGCAAAGCATCGATACCTTCACCAGTTTTTGCAGACACTCCAATAAATGGTGAGTCACCACCGTACTCTTCAGGTACTACCTCTTCGCTCACCAGTTCGGTTTTCACGCGATCGGGGTTAGCTTCGGGTTTATCGATCTTATTGATCGCTACCACTAAGGGTACATTGGCAGCTTTCGCATGATGAATCGCTTCACGCGTTTGCGGCATCACGCCATCATCGGCAGCCACCACTAGGATGACGATATCGGTCGCCTTTGCACCACGTGCACGCATGGCTGTAAAGGCTTCATGACCTGGGGTATCCAAGAATGTGATGACACCACGTGGAGTCTCGACGTGATACGCACCGATATGCTGTGTAATACCACCTGCCTCACCAGCGGCCACTTTCGCAACTCGGATCTTATCCAAGAGCGATGTTTTGCCGTGATCGACGTGACCCATTACGGTTACAACAGGTGGTCTTGGCATCAATGGGGCATCTTCAGCCGCCGCACCAAGATCAATCTCTGGATCATCCAATTTAGCAGCATGGGCTTTATGGCCCATCTCTTCCACGATGATCATCGCAGTATCTTGGTCCAGCACTTGGTTAATCGTCACCATCTGACCCATGCCCATGAGTAACTTGATAACCTCAGCGCCCTTGACTGACATTTTGTGGGCTAGATCGGCTACGGTAATGGTCTCTGGAATATGCACATCACGCACAATCGGCTCAGTGGGTACCTGGAAATTGCTCGCTGGGTTATCGTCTTGATGCTGCTGCTTCTTACGACCCCCGCCCGTTCGCCAGCCGCCGCCTAAGCCGCCAGTAAGGTCACCGCGCGTTTTTAGGCCAACCTTGCGCTTTGCACCCTCTTCTTGCCAGGTGGAGGAAGTCTCAGAAGACTTAATCAGTTTGCCGCCAACCTTGGTGGGCTTTTTCTTATCATCGCCGCCATCTGCTTTAACTGGCTTATGCAAAGTGCCTTTTTTAGCCTCTTCACTGGCGATCTCACTTGGGGCTTTTAGTACGCGCGCCGGGGCACTCATCATGTCCCGAATTGCCGACACCTCAGCCTCTGCCGCCGCGCGGCGTGATTGCAGTTCAGCCAACTCCTTTTTGGCCTGCTCTTTGCTAGCAGCCTCTTGCTCGGCCTCTACTTTGCTTGGCTTTTGCTCAGCCTCTATCTTCTTTTGCTTGGCCTCACTCGCCGCTTTCATTTCGGCTTCTTGTCGCGCCAAGAGTTCCGCTTGACGAGCAGCCTCCGCGGCACGCTTTTCTAACTCCTCATCGGAAAGAATAGGCTTGGTCTCAACTGCTGCAGTTGGCTTTGCCTCAGTCGGCTCATCTGCCTTACCAGCATCATCACGCTTAACTAAAACACGCTTTTTGCGCACCTCAACTTGCACGGTGCGGGTTCGCCCCGCTGAATCTGCTTGACGGATTTCGCTGGTCTCGCGCTTGGTAAGAGTGATCTTTTTACGAACACCAGGCTCAGCACTGCCGTGTGCTTTTTGAAGGTAAGCCAGTAACGCGGTCTTATCTTTATCGGTGATCTTGTCAGCCTCGGATTCCTTATCGATTCCAGCGGCCTTGAGTTGTTCCAATAAATCAGCGGGGCTGCGTTTGAGCTCCTCGGCTAATGCTTTTACAGTTGTTGTCGCCATGCGCTTCCCCTCATGCATTAAACCAATGTTCGCGCGCCTTCATAATGAGCGTTTTGGCTGCTGTTTCATCCATACCCGTCATCTCAACGAGCTCATCTACAGCCAATCCAGCCAGATCATCGCGCGTATGCACTTGGTTCTCGGCTAAGGTTGCAATATATTCGGTGGAGAGACCTTCAAGCGATCGCAAATCTTGAGAGACCTCTTCGAGACGCTCTTCTTTTGCTAACTCCATGGTCAGCAAGGAATCGCGCGCGCGAGTCCGTAACTCATTGACGGTATCTTCGTCAAATGCGTCGATCTCAAGCATCTCAGAAAGCGGCACGTAGGCAACTTCCTCAAGAGAATTAAAGCCCTCTTCGATCAAAATATCAGCGACCTCTTGGTCCACATCGAGTTTGTCCATAAAGAGTTGGCGCACCGCCACGGATTCTTTTTCAGACTTCTCGGCAGACTCTTCTGGGGTCATGATGTTAATTTGCCAGCCGGTTAACTCACTAGCTAAACGAACATTCTGACCACTGCGACCAATCGCGATCGCCAAGTTTTCTTCATCAACCACCACATCCATCGCATGACGCTCTTCATCAACTACGATCGATGACACTTGTGCAGGCGCTAATGCACCAATCACAAATTGGGCTGGATCTTCAGACCATAGAACAATATCAACAGCCTCGCCCGCCACTTCATTACGCACTGCGGTTACACGAGTGCCACGTACACCAACGCAGGTTCCAATCGGATCAATGCGCTTGTCATGGGTCACTACAGCAATCTTGGCTCGGATGCCAGGATCGCGAGCAGCGCCCTTAATTTCTAGTAAACGCTGCTCAATCTCGGGCACTTCGTTCTCAAACAACTTAATCAAGAAGTCAGGGCATGTTCTCGAGAGCTCAATTTGAGGACCACGTGCCTCACGATCCACTTTCAGAATATAAGCACGCACACGATCGCCAGAGCGTAAATTCTCTTTGGGGATCATTTGATCGCGACGCAGTAATGCCTCGACACGACCCGATTCCACGATCAGGCCATTTTTATCCGCCCGCTTGACGGTGCCGGTCATAATTTTTTCACCGCGCTCCAGATAGTCATTCAAAATCTGCTCACGCTCGGCGTCGCGAATGCGTTGCAAGATCACCTGCTTAGCGGCTTGGGCACCAATCCGGCCAAAGGCTAAGGATTCGATTTGCTCTTCGATGTAATCGCCCGTCTCAATATCGGAGATTTGCTCTTTGGCCTCAAATTGCAAAATTTCTTTATCGGGCTCCTGAAGACCAGCTTCATCGGGAACCACCAACCAGCGGCGGAAGGTCTCATACTCACCGCTGTTGCGATCAATGGAAACTCGAATATCAACATCCTCGGTGTACCGTTTTTTGGTTGCCGAGGCAAGCGCCAACTCAAGAGCTTCAAATACGATCTCACGATCAACATTTTTTTCACGGGCCAGGGCTTCTGCCAACATGAGAACTTCACGACTCATGATTTTCTTCCTTTGAAATCAATAACAGGGACCAAACGAGCTTTTTCTACTTCAGACAAACTAAATTCCAGTTCGGCTGGAGAGCCATCGCTCGCCTCAAATAACAAACTAAACTTTGCATCCGGTGTGTTGACAACCCCAGATATCAGGCCTTGCAACACCCCTTTAAAATTCTTTCGATTACCTACTGCAATTCGTAACTTCAGTTCAATTTCCAAACCTGCGAACCGAACAAAATCATCACCAGACTTAATCGGTCTATCTAAGCCAGGTGACGAGACCTCGAGTCGCTCGTACGGCACGTTCTCAACCGCGAAGGTGTAGGTCAACTGATGACTCACCTTCTCGCAATCTTCAACGGTGATCATGCGCTCATAGTCGGGGTTCTCAATCGTGACCCGCAATAAACCACGGCCCTCACGCTCAATATCAACAAGCGAGTAGCCCAAATTGCGCACCTCGGCAGAAATAATCTGCTGTTCTTTCACATCTTCCCCACAAATCAACCGCTGTTAGAAAACTGCATTTACAACGCATTTGGCAAAAAAAAATGGGCTTACAAGCCCATATTCCTCATTACCAGAACAGGCCAGCCTACGTTGATGTCAACATCAGCCGGTGTATGTATGAATTATACCTGAATCAGAAAAATCACTGAGAAATCAGAAACTTTCACCTGAATTTCGGGGCTTGCGTGGGCCCTTGAACGGCTTACCCTTATTGGGTCGCCGCTGACCCCCAGTGCTATTGCCCGCTGGGGCACTAAAGCCACTGGCGTGATGAACTTTTTGACCCTTCGAACGGGGTGAGCCCGATTTGCCTCCTCTGGAGTGCGAGGGTTTTTGCCCAAAGCCGCCGCGCCCTCCACCACCATTTGCACCTCGACCTTGACCAGGTAAGTGCGATACCCCATGCCCATGGTGAGTGGCTAGCGTGAGCGCCTCCTTGGATCCCCAATACGATACGGAGGTTTGCATGGGATCAGGCTGAAAGTTGGGATCGCTCACTGGGTCCATTCGCGAGGATCGACCCTGAGACTGACCTTTATCTTTTGCCATATTCTGGGGCAGCTTCAGACCAGCCATCCGCATCAGTTGCGCCACGCTCTCCATCGGCACCTCTTCCCACTTCCCGCGACGCAAACGCGGTGGCAACATAAAAATACCGTAACGGGTTCGAATCAAACGTGACACCACATGACCAGTTGCCTCAAACATCCGACGCACTTCACGATTACGCCCTTCAGTCAATGCAACTGAATACCAACGATTCGCGCCATCACCACCGCCTTGACTCAAACGCAAGAAACGCGCCTGTCCATCATCAAGCGTGATACCTGTTTTTAATTGTTCGGCAGATTCCGCCGATAGCTCACCCAAAATACGCACCGCGTATTCACGCTCAACTCCATAACGTGGATGCATTAAGCGATTAGCGAGTTCTCCTGAGGTCGTGAAGAGTAACAATCCCTCGGTGTTGAAATCCAAACGGCCTACAGCAATCCAGCGGCCTTGGCGAGGTTTTGGTAAGCGATCAAACACGCTGGGGCGTCCTTCGGGGTCGGCCTGACTCACAATTTCTCCAGCGGGTTTGTGATACAGAATCACACGAGGGGGCTTCGTCGGGATCTTGCGATGCACGACCTTACCATTGATGCGAACAATATCGCTGGGGCCAACACGCTGCCCAATGTGGGCCGGCATGCTGTTCACTGAAACACGACCCTGAATAATCAGATCTTCCATCTCGCGTCGTGATCCCATGCCTGCATCTGCCAAGACTTTGTGAAGCTTAACCGTATCTTCATCATCCGCATCATCATCTAAACCATCGAGATCAGACCAGACCTCATCGCGCAAACTCAGGGGTAACTCATCAACGCTCGCAAATTGCAAACGCTCAAGATCACTTAAAGACTCAGGCTCCTCAGATTCCTCCTCGCCCGCCTTACCGGCACGCCGCTCAACACCAGCCTCATGCGATATCTCTGCAGGATCATCACGAACAGCCTCTACAGGCTCAGGGGCTTCAAGAGCAGCATCAAACTCCCCGGAGACCACAGCTGCAAATAAGGCCTCGGTCTCGGCAATTAACTCAGGAGAGGCTGATGCAGCTGCCTTCGGATTTTCATTTGCGGAACCTCCGGAGTGACGCTTATTTTTGTTGAACTTGCCTGGACGGGATTTGTTATTGAATTTATTAAACCGCCGCGGACCCCGATCTTTGCGTTGCTCACCACCCTCGTCTCGCGAAGTTGGGCCATCGGCTATATCTGGGATGGCACTTACTTGGGAAGAATCGTTTTCAGGACTTGTCATTCTCAGAACTCTCAGTGGACGACTCAAGCGGAATAACGGTCTCCACCGTGGCATCGGCATCAAACTCAATTACGGCTTGTCCTAATGCTTCTGCGGATATGGAGCCATCCTCGAGCATTGGTAAGCTTTGCAAATCTTTTAGACCCAAATCGTCTAAAAATTGTTTGGTGGTGGCATAAAGGCCTGGTCGACCAATCGTCTCTTTATGACCAACCACTTCCACCCAGCCACGATCTTCCAACTGACGCATCACATTACTACTCACAACCACGCCACGCACTTCCTCAATTTCTCCTCGAGTGACAGGCTGACGATAGGCAATGATCGCTAAGGTCTCAAGCACTGCCCTTGAATACTTTGGTGGCTTTTCTGGGGTGAGACGATCCAAATACTCGCGCATCTGAAGGCGGCTCTGGAAACGCCAGCCCGTTGCAATGCTAACCAGCTCCATCCCCTTGTCTTGCCACTCTTTCTGAATTTCCAACAAAATATTCTGCAGGTCTGCATTAGCCAAAGGCGGATCCACAAAGAGTCGACCCAGCTCATTTACCGTTAATGGTTCTTGGGCGCAAATTAAGGCGGTCTCGATGACCCGCTTGTAGTGATCGTTATCCATATGTTGTATCAAACAGCTAGGCTGTTTAGAGGCTTATTCACAATCGTCAAAAAAGGTTGGGGTGTTTATGGACTGCGCCGGCATCACTCACAGCAATTCTTATTATGGGAAAAGGCCAGCCATCCAAGGAGGTCAAGTCGCTTGCGAAGCAATTTACACCCGTCGCTCCATTATAGGGTAGGGTCAATACAATAGCCAAATGTTCTTATTTTCTCCAAATCGTCGCGTGTTTTTGCAAGGCTTAGGTCTTGCTGGAATAAGCACCCTCCCTGGGTGCAGCATGTTTCGTGACAGCCCCAAAACCCCAGTCATTGCACTGGTTCTTGGCTCTGGTGCTGCCCGGGGTTTTGCACATATTGGAGTAATTAAGGCCCTCGAGGCTCAAGGAATTCGTCCCAATCTCGTGGTAGGTTCAAGCGCAGGAAGCGTGATTGCCGCTCTATATGCCTCTGGTTATAGCGGACTGGAGCTCAATCGGATTGGGCTCAATTTAGATGAGGCAGCCCTTGCAGACTGGGCCTACCCCTTTGCCGGGCGCTTTGGTGGATTAATCAAAGGCGATGCATTGCAAAGCATGGTCAATCGCGAGGTCCAAAATAGAACCATCGAACAAATGACCCTGCCACTCGGAATTGTTGCCACGGAATTACAAACCGGTAAAGGTGTTCTCTTTCGTCGAGGCGATACCGGTCTAGCGGTGCGGGCATCCTGCGCTGTGCCCGGGGTCTTTCAGCCCGCACTGATTCAAGGACGTGAATATGTCGACGGCGGATTAGTCGCTCCCGTGCCCGTCCGTTATGCGCATGAGATGGGTGCCACTTTTGTGATTGCCGTCAATATTTCTTCCGATGCGAGCGCATTTAATGCCACGGGCACGCTTGGTTTATTGCAACAGACCATCAGCATCATGCAGCAGAGCATCAATCAATACGAGTTAGCAAAGGCAGATATTGTGATTACGCCTCAACTTAAGCAGATGGGAAGTGCTGACTTTAGAGCGCGTAACGCCGCTATTCTCGCTGGCGAGCTCGCCGCTCAAGAAAAAGCGGGTGAGATTAAAGAAAAGCTACGAGGATTGAAATAGGATTAAAGCTTACGTGGCTGAGCGCGTAACTTTTTTGCTTCCTGAATGAGGGCATTACGCTCAGCATTGCTTAACTCATCAGTTCCATCTAAGCGTCTCGCGCCATCAAAGCGCTTATCCCAATAGGCACTTGCTAAGTCATCAACTCGGACTGCTGAACCCTTTGATGGGGAGTGAATGAATTTGTTATCGCCCACATAAATACCAACGTGTGAAAAGGTGAGGCGCATCGTATTGAAGAACACCAAATCACCGGGCTCTAACTCCTCCCGAGAAATGGGTTTACCCACTTTACTCATTTGCGAGGACTTAGGTGGGAGCAAAAAACCCAATTTATCTTTAAACACAAAACGCACAAAGCCACTCGCGTCCAAACCGGATTGTGGCAAATCACCATTCCAGCGATATCGCACCCCAATTAATTGCATCGCCTCATTAATCAGGGCTTCGGTTTTGGTGGATACCGAATCCACCACCTGATGGGTAAAGCGTGCAAAGTAGGAAGAATTGCCCTCAATCCGAACTTCTGGTTTTGGGGCCTCTTTAGCTACTGTATCTGTAGCAGTGTTAGCACTGGCAATCGATACCAATCCACCCAAAACCATGGCGGTTAGGAATTGAAAAGGTAAACGGATCATGTGCTTACGAATAGGCATGAATGGATTCTAGCAAAACCGAACTAAAAGGGAAAGCAAGTTCATCCCGAATATTGATTCTTAAGTAATTGTTTTATATCGATTTTTATTTCTAGGTCAGCTCCGCCGCCTTAAATAATGCTTTGGTATAGGGCTCTTTGGGATCACGAACCATCGCCTCAGTCTCGCCATACTCCACCACTTCTCCAGAGCGCAACACCATGAGTTCATGTGACATTGCCCGGATCACCGCTAGATCATGACTAATGATGAGATAGGCAAGGTTGTACTTCTTTTGAAGTTCACTAAGCAACTTTAAGACCTGTTTTTGGATCGAAACATCCAAGGCCGAAGTGGGTTCGTCGAGTACCAGTATTTGTGGCTTCAGAATCAGCGCGCGCGCAATCGCAATTCGTTGGCGCTGCCCACCAGAAAACTCATGGGGATAGCGCTGGAGAGCGGAACGATCCAAACCAACTTCACGCAAGATCTCAACCACCCTGGTCTCCCGTTCGCCATAAGACAAATGCGGTTGATGAACACTCAAACCCTCGGACACAATCTCAAAAATAGTCATGCGTGGTGATAATGAACCAAAGGGGTCCTGAAAAATCACCTGCAAATGGGCGCGCATTGCACGACGCTCAATTGGAGTTAGCGTTGACCACGATTGATCCAAGACCGAGACATCACCTTCCACCTTGGCCCTTGTCTCTCCAAGCAATCCCAGAATGGCCATGGCCAAGGTTGTTTTCCCAGAACCAGATTCACCAATCACACCAATCGTTTGCCCTTGCTTGAGTTGCAGACTTAAGGGCTTGAGGACTTGATGGCGCTTCGCTTTACTAAACCAATCCCGCCAGCGCAAGCCACCATTAGCAAAATTGGATTGCGGGTAAGAGACACTTAATTGATGAGCGGTTAATAAAACGGGGGCCAATGGCACTACCGGTAGCAGTTCACGCTCAGGTTGACTGTTCACCAATTGCTCCGTGTAAGGATTCGTGGGGTGCGAGAAAACCTCATGCGTTGATCCAGCCTCCACCAGACACCCCTGATTTAAGACCCCTACCCGGTTTGCAAAATGCTTCACTAAATTGAGGTCATGCGTGATTAATAGAATCGCCATGCCACCCCGCTCTTTCGCTTCTTCTTGCAGATCGCACAGTAAATCCAAAATCTGAAGACGCAAACTCACATCCAAAGCAGTGGTTGGCTCATCGGCAATCAACAAACGTGGTTTGCATGCCAACGCCATCGCAATCATGGCGCGTTGACGCTGACCACCCGATAACTGATGGGGATAGGCATAAAAACGCTCTTCTGCTTGCAAAATCCCGGTTTTCTTCAGAAGCGTAATGGCAGTCTGGCGGCATTCCTCCAAAGGCATTAAGGGCTCATGCACCTGAACTGCTTCAACAATTTGATTGCCAATGGTAAACAAGGGATTGAGCGCGGTCATTGGCTCCTGAAAGATCATCGCAATCTCCCGCCCCCGAACCTCCCGAATACGCTCAATCGATAAATCTAATAGATTTTCTTCTGTGCCATCCTCGCGTTGCCAGAGAATCCGGCCCTGCAGACGAGCACCTTCTGGGGTGAGGCGCAGCGGCGCCAGTGCGGAGAGTGTTTTTCCGGAACCGGATTCACCAACCAAGGCAATGCGCTCACCTGGCGCAATGCTCAGATCGAGTTCACGAACTGCATACTTCTCTCGTCGCCCAGTACCAAATGAGATTGAGAGTTGCTCATAGCGCAATAAGCTCATGCGCGCGCCCCTGTTAACGGGTTGCTCTTGCGAGAATCAAAGGCATCTCGCAATGCCTCGCCCATAAATGTTAATAAGAGCAAGGTGCCCCCGAGCACTACGAAGGTCGACACCGAAATCCACCAGGCATCAAGGTTTGCCTTACCCTGCGATAGCAACTCCCCCAAGCTAGGAGTTCCAGGAGGCACTCCCAATCCCAAGAAATCCAAACTCGTGAGTGACAGAATCGCCGCACTCATCCGAAACGGTAAAAAAGTAATGACAGGGGTTAAGCTATTTGGCAAGATATGCCGCCGCATAATCTGGGCATTTGTCAGTCCCAAGGCTTTGGCCGCACGCACATACTCAAGAGCGCGATTACGAAAGAACTCGGCACGCACGTAGTCGGATAAACCCATCCATCCAAATGCCGCTAACAAAATAATCAGTAAGAGCACGCTAGGGTTAAAGATCGAAGCAAAAATAATCAGCAGATATAACTCGGGCATCGCTGACCAAATCTCAATGATGCGTTGGGTAATGAGATCAAAGCGTCCGCCAAAAAATCCCATCAGCGCACCAGTAATCACTCCAACCACCACACCCACTGCGGTCAACGCGATGCCAAACAGAATGGATAAACGAAATCCATAGATGAGGCGTGCCAATACATCGCGCCCCCGATCATCGGTACCTAACCAGTTCTCCGCCGAGGGTGCTGCTGGATTAGGCTCTTTGGCAAAGTAATTGAGGGTCTCAAAACTATAGGGAATGAGGGGGTAAATGGCCCAGTTCGATCCATCGGTAATATTCTTTTTAATATCCGGATCGAGATAATCGGTGCGCGTAGCAAAGTCGCCCCCAAAGACGGTCTCTGGATAATTTTTGACTAAGGGGAAATAGAACTTACCCTCGTAGCGCACCACTAAAGGTTTGTCATTCGCGATCAACTCTGCGCATAAACTCAAACCAAACAGGATCGAGAATATCCATAAGCTGACATAGCCCAAGCGATTCGCTTTAAAGCGCAGCCATTTGCTCACGATCCACCCCCAGAGCCAAATTGGATACGGGGATCTACCAGCACATAGCAAAGATCAGAAATTAACTTTGTAATTAGGCCTATTAAGGTAAACAGATAGAGCGTGCCAAACACTACAGGGTAGTCTCTGCGCATCACTGCTTCATAGGAAAGTAAACCTAAGCCATCAAGAGAGAACAGGGTTTCAATTAAGAGTGAGCCAGCAAAGAAGGCGCCAATAAATGCGGCAGGAAATCCAGTGATCAGCGGAATTAAGGCATTCCGAAAGACATGCTTCCACAGTACCTTGTTCTCACTCACCCCTTTTGCTCGGGCGGTTAAGACATACTGCTTACGAATCTCTTCTAAAAAAGAATTTTTCGTAAGCATCGTAATCACTGCAAAGCTACCTAGCACAGACGCGGTGATGGGCAAGACCAAATGCCACAGATAATCCAACACTTTGCCAATCAAACTCAGCTCACTCCAGTTATCGGAGGTCAGGCCGCGCAGAGGAAAGATTTGCAGAAAACTTCCTCCGCCAAAGAGTACCAATAGCAATACCCCCAGGACAAATCCCGGGATCGCATAGCCCACCAAAATCATCGTGCTGGTGACGCGATCAAAACGCGTGCCATCGCGGACCGCTTTAGCAATTCCCAAGGGAATCGACACTAAATAACTGATAAAGAAGGTCCAAAGGCCGATGCTGATCGAGACAGGTAACTTTGAGATCACCAAATCCCAAACGCTTTTGTGTTGGTAGTAGCTTTGTCCCAAATCAAATTGCGCAAAGCGTTTGAGCATCATGAAGTAGCGCTCAAGCGGAGGTTTATCAAACCCATATAAGGCTTTGACTTGCTCAAGCCGTTCGGCATCCACCCCTTGACGTCCACGATAGGTCACGCCACCTCCCGAGGACTCACCACCGACCGCTGCATCGCCCTTACCCTTAAGTTCGAGCATCAGCTGCTCGACAGGCCCACCAGGAACAAATTGCACCACTGCAAAAGTCAGAGTTAAAACCCCAAGCAAGGTGGGGATCATGAGCAAAACCCGCTTAATGATGTAGATCAGAATCTCGGAGCTCATTTGCGCGCCTCCTGTAACCACCAGGTTGACAAAATCCATGATTCGGCTGAGTAATACAAGGGCGGATTGGGGTAGCCCATTTCTTTACGGTATGCAATGCGATGGGTTGGGCTGTACCAATGCGGCACTACATAGTAGCTATTCCACAGCACACGATCGAGCGAACGGGTTGCAGCTTGCAACTGCTCTCTCGTTTCAGCCCGCACAATCGCATCAATCAATGCATCCACGACCGGTGATTGCACGCCAATGACATTATCAGAACCTCTCTCCTTGGCTGCTGCACTTCCATAACGATCGTAGAGCTCGTTCCCTGGGCTTTGAGTGTCGGGAAAGCGAATGGTGGTCATATCAAAATCATAGTCATCCATGCGTTTTTGATGAAGTGCAAAGTCGCTAGTGCGAATATCTACCTTAATCCCTAACTTCTCCAGATTACGTACATAGGCGGTCAGAATCCGCAAAAAGAATGGGCCATCTTCGACGATTTCAAATCGGAATACCTCCCCTTTTGCGTTACGAAGTGCGCCATCGCGATAGGTCCACCCAGCTTCTGCCAATAGCTCTTTCGCCTTGCGAAGATTGCTACGCAAACTACTGGGCGGTGTGGTACTCGGTGCTGGCGGCATTGCCCCAAACACCGCCTCGGGTACAAATTGAGGGTACTTCGCCTGTAAGGGTTTTAGGAGTTTGAGTTCAGCGGCGGTGGGCACGGTCTCACCCTGGTAGTTAGCACTCAAATCACTGTTCTGAAAATAACTTTCAATCCGACTGTATTGATCGTAGAAGAGTTGGCGATTGAGCCATTCGAAATCCAATGCATATCCAAGAGCTTTGCGAACTCGTACATCCTGAAAAATAGGACGACGCAAGTTCATCGCAAAACCCTGCATTCCAGCACCGTTGTGATTGGGAAACGCTTTTTTAATCAGAGTGCCATTATTAAATTTGGGCCCCACATAACTCTTCGCCCAATTTTTTGCGCGGTACTCGACGAGCGCATCAAACTCACCCGCCTTAAATGCCTCTAAGCGCACTGCATCATCGCTATAGAGTTTGTAGACAATCCGATCAAAGTTAAAGAATCCCACCCGCACATTCACCTTATTGCCCCAGTAGTTCGGGTTACGCTTGTAGATCATCGACTTACCTGCGCGATAGGACTCAATTAAGTAAGGGCCGCTACCAATTGGATGTTCAAAGGTGATCTTGTCAAAGGGAGTATGACTGCCGTCGGCTTTCTTGCCCCAGTTCTTAGAAAAAACAGGTATACCGCCGACCATCAAAGGTAACTCGCTATTGCGGGTCTTAAAGTCAAACCGAATCACGCGCTCCGATACCACCACCGCCTGTTTGACATCGGCGTAAATTGTGCGGTATTGCGGATTGGCAAGTTTACTCATGAGCGTATCAAAACTGTGTTTGACATCGTCAGCCAAAATCGGACTGCCATCGGAGAACTGCGCCTCAGGTCTTAAACGAAAGGTCACCGACATCTGATCTGGCGCTACTTTTATATCTTCGGCGATTAAGCCGTAGACACTCGAGACCTCATCTGCACTGCTCACCGCCAATGACTCAAACATCAAAGCACCGATACCAGGGGCAGTCACACCCCGCAAGGTGAACGGGTTGAACTTATCAAAACTGGTGCGGCGGTCTGGATTGGGTAGCGTGAGTGTTCCACCGCGTGGCGCATTCGGATTGACATAGTCAAAATGGGCAAAACCATCGGCATATTTGGGTTTGCCATATTGCGCGATGCCCTGAGCGGCCTCGACTCCCAGAGGGAAAATGAGCATTGAGCACAGTAGCGTGATCAAAAGAGACCGCCAATACGCCCCAAACTGGCTTGGCAATGATCGCAGGGGTAATTGGCTTAGCATATGCAACAATTGTAGATAGCAAATCAATTTTGAAGTAAAGGACTCATCATGGCTTATTTAAGCGGTAAACGCATCCTCATTACCGGACTCCTCTCCAACCGCTCAATCGCCTATGGCATTGCTAAGGCCTGCCACCGCGAGGGTGCAGAACTGGCATTTACTTATGTGGGTGAGCGCTTTAAAGACCGCATTACGGAATTTGCTAAAGAATTCAATAGCTCACTCATTTTTGATTGCGATGTCGGTAGCGACGAACAGATCCATGCTCTGTTTGAAGATCTTGGAAAATCCTGGCCCCAATTTGACGGGTTTGTCCATTCAATTGGATTTGCCCCCCGCGAGGCAATTGCTGGCGATTTTCTGGAGGGTTTGAGTCGGGAAGCATTCAAGATTGCTCACGATATCTCAGCGTATAGCTTTCCAGCAATGGCAAAAGAAGCACTGCCCATGTTAAGCCCGAATGCCGCCCTTCTTACCCTAACTTATTTAGGTTCAATGCGTAACGTTCCCAACTACAACACCATGGGGCTAGCCAAAGCATCCCTCGAGGCATCGGTTCGATATTTAGCAGGCTCACTGGGACCCAAAGGCATTCGGGTCAATGGTATTTCAGCTGGTCCGATTAAAACTCTGGCCGCCTCGGGCATTAAAGGGTTTGGAAAAATTCTAGATGCGGTTGAAAAAACGGCTCCTCTGCGACGCAATGTGACAGTGGATGATGTTGGTAATGCTGCCTCATTCTTGCTATCCGACTTAGCTAGCGGTATTACCGCTGAGATTATTTATGTCGACAACGGCTTTAGCCAAGTGGTTGGTGGCATGGATGAGGTTTAGAAATCACTTCCTCAGATCAATCTCAGCCACAAATACCGCTACGAGAGGCATTAGCGTACTGGCTCAAGCTCGGGTTTATTAGTTTTGGCGGGCCGACCGCTCAGATTGCCATGATGCATGATGAACTGGTCGAGAAAAAACGTTGGATCTCCGAGCGTCGTTTTTTGCATGCCCTTAATTACTGCATGCTGCTACCTGGCCCAGAGGCTCAGCAATTAGCTACTTATTTAGGTTGGCTGATGCATCGAACCTGGGGTGGCATTCTGGCGGGCACCTTATTTATTCTGCCCTCGCTCTTGATTCTGATTGCGCTCTCATGGATTTATCTGGGGTTTGGTCAAACCCCTTTGATTGCTGCACTGTTTGAGGGAATCAAACCGGCAGTGACCGCGATTGTGATCGTGGCGGTCATCCGCATTGCAAAACGCAGTATTCGTCACGCCATACTGGCCTGGCTTGCCTTCCTATCCTTTATCGCCATCTTTGTTTTTAATGTTCCATTCCCACTCATTATTGTGAGCGCAGGACTCTTTGGATTTTGGTTAGGTCAACGCCACCCATCTCTTTTCGCGCATCAGGCCCACACACCATCTCATCGTAGTAACTCTGGTATTCAAGCTCTCATTGATGATCACACCCCAACGCCAGAGCATGCTCGCCATAATGCAAGTCGTCTTTATCGACATTTAAGCATTGGGGTTTTGTTGTGGCTCATCCCACTAGTCGTTTTGATTCTGATTGAGGGTTGGAAATCGCTCTATCCACAATTGGCTTGGTTTTTTACCAAAGCAGCATTCCTAACCTTTGGGGGCGCGTATGCAGTCCTGCCTTACGTCTTTCAAGGTGCTGTCGAACATTACCAATGGTTAACAGCCCCACAAATGATGGATGGCTTGGCCTTGGGCGAGACCAAACCAGGGCCGCTCATCATGGTGGTTGCTTTTGTGGGCTTCCTGGCAGGGTTTGCTAATGACACGGTCTTGGGTGGCCTCGGTTTTTGGGGAGGAGTACTGGGGGCTTGCGTGGCGACCTGGTTTACCTTCCTACCGTCTTTCTTATTTATTTTTCTAGGCGCCCCTTTGATTGAATCAACCCACGGTAATTTACGCTTTACTGCACCACTCACCGCGATCAGCGCAGCAGTGGTTGGTGTGATTGCCAACCTTGGGGTGTTCTTTGCCTATCAGGTATTTTTTCCGAAGGGCTTCTCGGGTGGCTTATCGATATTTGCACTTCTCATTTGTTTGGCGTCTTTAGTTCTGATGCTACGACTCCAATGGGGTGTCATTCGTACCTTAGGTCTAGCGGGACTTTTGGGTATTCTGTTTGCTGCCAATGGTGGGCTGTTTTCCTAGATATTGATCGATAAGCCTGATGCCAAACTTGGCATAATGGTGTCATGAGAATCGACGAAGCCACACTATCCCATCTCCAAGAGTGGATTGGTAAATCCGAGCGTTATCCAGATCAAGTGACCGCCGCACCTTACCGCGCTCTTTCTGCAACCCTCGACCGTAATGATCCTGAGCCAAAACCGGGTATCTTTTTGCCAGAGCTATGGCACTGGTTGTATTTCTTACCTCATCCTCAACAGTCCGAAATTGGTCCGGATGGTCATGCCAAGCGCGGCGGCTTCTTACCACCCGTGCCACTACCACGTCGCATGTGGGCCGGTGGTCGACTGCGTTGGGTGGGTGAACTCCAAATTGGGGATGCGATCGAGCGCGTATCCACGATTAAGTCGGTCACTCACAAATCAGGGCGTACCGGTGATTTGCTGTTTGTCCTGGTTGAACATCAAATCTCCAATCAAAAAGGGCTTGCTTTAACTGAAGAGCATGACATTGTGTACCGAGCAGCCCCAAGTCCTGATGAGAAACCACCAGCTCCAACACCCGCCCCTCGCGATGCGCAGTGGACCAAGGTGATTAATCCCGATCCAGTTCTTTTGTTTCGTTACTCCGCACTCACTTTTAATGGACACCGCATTCATTACGACCGCAGTTATGTCACCCAAGAGGAAGGTTACCCAGGCTTGATCGTGCACGGTCCCTTGATCGCCACGCTCTTAGTGGATCTGGTTAGAGAACATCACCCTGGCAGAAAGCTGCAATCCTTTGAGTTCAGAGCGATTCGTCCAACTTTTGACATCCATCGCATGAAAGTGAATGCCGCGTTAGATGGTGATGATCCGAGCGGTCAAACCTTGCGGGTCTGGGCAGAAGATCATGAGGGTTGGCTAACGATGCAAGCCAAAGCAGTATTGAGCAAATAGCGATGACGACTCATTACTCTGCTGAACTTGCGTGCTTTGCAAGCCAATTGCAATTTGAAGACATTCCCGAAGATGTCATTTCACGGGCGGAAGATTTATTAGTCGATTGGTTTGCTTCTGCGATTGGCGGCAAAGGTGCAAAACCAATTGAGATCATTACGCAATTTGCCCAATCGATGGGACCAGTCTCGCAACCTGCGGTTGCCGGATCCGCAGAAATCATTGTATCGCGCTCGATATCGAGTCCATTTCTTGCGTGCTTAGCCAATGCCGCAGCATCGCATGTCGTTGAACAAGACGATGTTCATAACGGCTCGGTCTTTCATCCAGGAACCATCGTATTTCCAGCGGCATTAGCGCTTGCGCAGGCCAAACAACTGAGTGGCCGTGAGTTCTTAACCGCTGCTGTGGTTGGCTACGAGGTCGGCATTAGAGTCGGTGAGTTCTTGGGCCGCTCCCACTACAAAATTTTTCATACTACGGGAACCGCTGGTACCTTAGCGGCTGCCGCAACTGTTAGTCGTTTGCTCAAATTGAGTCCGGAGCAAATGCTGCATGCCTTTGGTTCGGCTGGTACGCAATCGGCTGGCCTTTGGGAGTTCTTGCGTGATGCTGCGGATTCCAAGCAGCTGCATACTGCGCATGCCAGCGCCACTGGCCTGATGTCCGCCTACTTGGCACAAGCCGGATTTACTGGTGCCCAGAAAATACTCGAGGGCGTTCAAGGTCTTGCAGCAGGCACATCAACCGATGCCAATCCTGAAAAATTAATTGATCGACTAGGCTCGCGTTGGTGTTTGGCGGAGACCTCGTTCAAATATCATGCCTCGTGTCGTCATACTCATCCCGCAGCAGATGCTTTATTGCAAGTGATTCAAAAACACGCTGTGCAGATGAATGAGATTGACCGCATCGAGACCCTGGTCCATCAGGGCGCGATCGATGTTCTTGGGCCCGCTAGTGAGGCAACTACCTTACATCAGTCCAAATTTTCAATGGGCACGGTTCTAGCGCTAATTTGTAAATATCAATTTGCCGGTCTCGATGAGTTCACTAAACACTTTCATGATCCCGAGATTCGTGCCCTACGTAATCGGGTGAGTATGGTTTTAGATCCCGAGGTTGATCAAGCTTATCCGCAGCGCTGGATTGGTAAGGTCAAGGTCTATCTTAAAAATGGTCGCATTTATGAAGGTCGCGTCGATGAGCCTAAAGGTGATCCAGGCAATACGCTATCGCGAGCGGAAATCCAAGAAAAAGCCCTACGTTTGGCTGCGTTTAGTGGTGGTGCTACCGAACCTGAAATGCGCAAAGCTATCGCATTGCTATTTGATGTTCGTCAGGCAAGTGCTGTCCCGTTTATTTTTTCAAAATAAGGATTGCTGTCATGAACCTCCCCCACTTAACACTTAGTGATGCATGTTGCTTCTTGTTTGTTCCAGCGAATCAACCGGAGCGCTACAGCAAAGCATTTGCTAGTGGGGCACAAGGCGTCATTATTGATTTAGAGGATGCCGTTGGTCTAGACGACAAGCCCAAAGCGCGCGAACTACTCAAACAACATTGGTCATCGATTTCAGACTCTGATAAAGAGCGGCTGGTGGTCCGCTGTAATGCACCAGGTTCGCCGTTTTATGCAGCGGATTTGGTATTACTCAAAGAGTTGCAAGCACCATGCCTGATGATCCCCAAAACGGAGACGCGCGATCATATCAATGGCGCTGCCGAAGAGCTCCCCAACACCGCATTCATTCCCATGATCGAGACCCCACTTGGTCTACATCATTTAAATGACATCGCAAGTTCGCAGCAGGTCTTACGGCTTGCGCTGGGTAACTTTGATATGCAAGTCGAGCTTGGCATCAGCTGCGATGAGAATGAAACGGAACTAGATACCGCCAGATTTATGATGACTTTGGCCTCAAAATTAGCGCAGATAGCCCCACCAATCGATGGGGTTACTCAATCGACGACCGATACAGCACTCATTTTTGCACATGCACAAAAAGCTAGACGCTTTGGCTTTGGCGCCAAGTTATGCATTCATCCGAAGCAAATACCTGTTGTGAAACAAGCGTTTACCCCCACTCCCCAAGAGATCGACTGGGCCCAACGGGTGATTGCGGCAGATCAAGCCTCTGGGGGGCAAGCCGCCAAGGTGGATGGCAAGATGATTGATCGGCCAGTTGTCATGTTAGCGCGCCGCATCCTAAGTTTGGCTGGTAATCCCTAGGTTTGCCGCCACAAAACCATGGCAAAATGGCGTTTGCTTTATCCCTAACGGAGACTTTTGAATGAACTTGAAAAAACCTTTGAATGCATTACTTGCTGCGGTGATGGGTGCTGGTGTGTTGTTAAGCGGCACTGCAAACGCACAAAAATACCCTGATAAACCAATTAGCCTCGTGGTCCCATTTGCTGCTGGCGGCCCAACCGACACCATTGCTCGTCTATTGGCAACCCAAATGAGTAAATCCTTGGGTCAATCGGTTGTCGTTGAAAACGTTCCTGGTGCAGGTGGTACTGTTGCTTCTGCAAAAGTTGCTAAATCCAAGCCCGATGGTTACACCATTTACATCCATCACATGGGCATGGCTACTGCTCAAGCTCTATACGACAAGCTTCCCTATGACCCCCTCAAAGACTTTGAGTACATCGGTCAAGTTGCTGACGTACCAATGGTGCTCTTAGGTAGCAAAAACTTCCCACCTAACAACTTCAAAGAGCTTGAGGCCTACATTCGCGCTAATAAAGACAAAGTGACCATGGCCAATGCGGGTCCTGGCGCCGTATCTCAATTGTGCGGATTGATTTTTCAGAGCCGTTTGGGTGTGCGCGTGACAACCGTTCCTTACAAAGGTACAGGCCCAGCCTTGACTGACTTAGTTGGTGGTCAAGTTAACATTTTGTGCGACCAGACCACCCAAACCATTCCGTTCATTAAAGACGGCAAGGTGAAGGTCTATGGCGTAACCACTCCTAAGCGTCTTTCCGCCCTCCCCAATGTTCCAACCTTGGATGAGCAAGGCATGAAAGGCTTTGATGTGAAGGTATGGCATGGTATTTATGCTCCGCTTGGCACACCAAAACCAGTTCTCGAGAAACTTAATGCTGCTCTCAAGAAGGCGTTGACCGATCCTGATCTGAAGGCTCGCTTGGATTCCTCGAATATTGATATCGTTCCCGTTGCGAAGCAAAACGGTGAGTCGCTGAAAGCTCACTTGGATGCCGAGATCAACCGTTGGGGTCCGATCATTCGTAAAGCCAACATTCCTGATTAATTTGTTGGACTTTCAATGATTCCAAGGCCGGTGCAAACCGGCCTTTTTATTTGGGCATTAGCCAAACATCCGACCGCGTTTGCGACGCGCCATCAGACTTGCATCGATGCCCCATCCATCCAGATCATTTTGTTTGGGTCTACCCCAAATCACCCATCGAATACTTAATCCAATTGCCCAGGCAGCGAGAAACGGATCTAAGAGGTAATCCCATAAATTATTCGACTCATGCCAGTGAATGGACCAAGCAATCACGGCAATCGATAACATCAGAGCTTCCCAGGAGTGCTTGGCAAAGAAATAAATTGCGGCGATCAACAAAACAGTTCCTGCAAAAACGCTAGAGTGGTAACCCCAAGCGTAGGGGTCAAAAAAGGTAAGTCCCAAAGCAAATGGATAAAACAGGATAGCTATCACTGCAATCAGTATTGGGGTCACGCTTGCGATTCGAAATGCACTCCATCCACTCCATGTAAATAAGATTAGCAACAGACTCAAAATACTCAAATCGCCGGTCACGCCACGAATGTAAGCCGCAAACGGTAAGTTCCAAGGTGCACCAATTGCAGCGAATGGGGCCAATAAAACGAGTGATGCAATGGTGACAAAGAACAAGCCCGCAATCAAGCCATGAGCCTTATTGAGTATGGAGCGAACTAGATGTAAGCAAATAATGCTCGTCACAAGACTGATCTCGATGAGCGGCAGCTGATGAATGAGGGTAGCCAAGGTCATGGGGTTTGATCCGTTTCTGCTTTTACATGCTGGAGATACAACTGTAAGTTACCAGCATCCCAAAGAATAGACTTAATTCGCTTGCGATTCCAGGTATAGACCAGCAAGACTTGGCCTTGTTGATTCAGACTCATATAGGGATAGGAAAACTCTTCCTTGGGATTGGTCATTGAGGCCGTCTCATCCTCAAGCACGGCAATCGTCTTCCATGGAGAGTAGTTGCTCTTAGCTGGCTGGCTACTATCTGCTTGTGTCTGGCCGGACCATGACGCGGCGAGGACCAAGCGATGACGTCCGTGTTCTAAATCATTAAAGACCATCAAACGAGTTCGATCCGATAGCTCCACTCCAGTGATGGCTGCATTCGGATTGGGTAGACCTAAGTCAGGCGCTAACTCCCAACGCTCACCAGCGCTAGTGGTGTAGCTCACCGGAATTTGCTTGGCGCCCGTTCGACGAGCTTGACGAAAATAAGCGCTCGCATGCTGGGCATCATCAATAAAGACAATGGGTTGCAAAGTGCCGCGGCCCGAGGTCATGCGTCGTTTATCAAGCATTTGACCGGTCGGATCAAGCCGCAATAACTCTCCGTATTTACCAATCCACTCGTGATAGACCGGCATTCCCATGGTGCCGTCCGCAAACAAAAATCCAGAACCCTTCACTAGGGTACTGAGGTTAATTAAGGGTGTAGTGATGAGACGTTTTGGGCCAGTCCAAGTCAATCCATCATCATCCGAATGCATCACACTGATGGAGCTACCAGCCCAACCGCCGATCGATACCGCTACCACATAAAGTTGTAATTGCCCATTGATATTGCGCATGGGCACAGGATTACCAAGCTTGGCAATGTATCGTCCGAGACTTGCTTGCGCGCCCTCTCGATCGAGGACCACGCTCGCTGGACCCCATTGCTTGTTTGTTGAATCCCACACCGCACTCTGAATCACCACATCGGCCGCGCCCTCTCGCGAACCAGCAAACCAAAACGCACGCCAGTTTCCGTCTTTTAATGGAATGACACTTGCCGCATGCACCGAGGGTCTTGTGGTATCAGGTAACCACTCCGCTAAGCCCTGCAATGTGGGCGCATTAACGATGGTCTTCGTTTTCGATGGGCTTGGAATGGACGATAGGATTGGATCGGTATTGGTTAACTCGGTAGGAACTTGAAAATCAGCCCAAGCCGGATGATCGTCCAACTGAAAATACGCCATTGCGATCGCAACCACTAAGAATACAAATGCCAACACCCGCATCATCGACATGCATCTTTCTCGGTGGAGGTATCTTTACCGATATTGAATGGGGCAAACACGATGTACTCTTTCACAAAGAGATTGTCGCTCACTTGGCCCAACAGCATCGCCTTAATCTCATCAGACGAGTGTCGAGCACGCATCTCAAGGCGCTCACCAATGACCTCACAATCAGGGCATGGGGCAAACTTGGTATTCACCGGGGCCTGAACTGCAAAATAGGCATAGCGATTAGCCAACTGGGTGAGATTTTTAGCCTCGCTCGCGGGATAGCCCTTAATTTCAGCGCCTGGAATCAAAAAGCGATACTCCTCGTCTTTAGCTCGAAAGTCGCAAGGGAACCACACCGTTTTACCTTGGAGTGCGGTAATGGTTTTGGTATCAAACCGCCCTGCCACGCCATCAAGCGGCATGATGCTACTACTTAAACTCAGCATCGTGAGAAAACAAGCCAGTAATGTTGCTGTCTTGGTAAAACGGGTCTGAACTAGCCCAGCTAGAACGATGCCGATTGCACCAAGCAGTAAGAACCAATGCCATACGGGATAGGACCAAAGATAGATGTTCCAAGAGAGCCATGCCAAAGCCACCAAGACAATGCCCTGTAATACCAAGCCAATCCATAAGGTCCAGCGATTGAGTTGCTGCCAATGAATAGCCAGTAAGATCGCAATCGCTGGCATGATCGGTAGCAGATATCGGCCTGAGCGCTGACTTGGAAGAGAAAAGATAATGAAGAACACTGCGATCCAAATCCATAGTAACTTCTCTTCGGTGCTCATTGGCTTGCGATCACGGATTGCCAGATAAAAGAGGTTGAATACCGCGAATGTTAAAAATCCGGCATTAGCTACTCCCGTCACTAAGAGCATGCCTACACTATCACCACCCCAGACGAAGTCTTTTAAATAACTCGTATTTCTGGCTGCGAACTTACCTGCATTTTCACCAATCACGAACTCATTCCAGATCGCCAGCGGGTCCGGATCCAACACAAACCACAGTGCAAATAAGCCTAATGCAATCAGGCCAATCGAGATCACTTTGAGGAGGTCGCGCTGGATGCACTCCATCACCCGACGATCGCGCCATTGCCAGTACCACAGGGATAATACGAGGCAGGCAGGAACAATGTAGGCCACCGATTTATAAAGCAATGCGCAACCAAAGGCAAAGCCCGTGATTAATGGGAATAAGAATCTAGAGTCAGCCAGTCTTTTGCCAACGATGAGTAACAGAAAAAATGGAAGGGAGAGCCAAAAGATCTCTGGGGGCTCGGCCAGGTAGGGGCGCCCATAGCGATAGGTATTAAAAAAGGCAAGCCAAATAACCCCTGCCAATACTCCAGCCGAGAGATTTTTACTCATTGCGACTGCACTCAACACAATTAGGAGGGTAGTAAGTGCGGTGTACACCAAACTGGGCCAGCGCAAATTAAATAGCGACCATGCATTGCCATGCTCGCTTGAGAGCATGCCCTGCCAGAACAACAATGGCGGCTTGGTATTTTTAATACCGATCATTTCTGATTGCAGCGGCAACCATGCATCGGATGCATTGGTCATGCGGACAATATGGGTATAAGGGTATTCATCGCCATTCTTGGGAGCAAAGCGACTATCAACCCCATACAGATAAGTAATGCATGCTAGAACGAGCCCAAACAGAATCGACGGAATAGAAATGGGCGTTTGCATAGTCGCTAGTTTATTAGTCTGGCGTATAGGCCTCTTCATTTCCCAAATAGATTTGCACAAAACCTAGGGAAAACCTTAATCCCAGGGGATCCCTTGGGTTATATCATTATGACTAATAAGTATTGAATTCGTGAGACATTCTTTTAAATATTGCCCATCAATCATTTAATATCACTAAAGCTTTTTGTTGTTCGCATTAAAACCAATGGAGATTATTAAAATGCACTTTCCATCTGCACGTCAGCTCAAGCTCGTAGGGCTTAGCATTGGCACCACAGGTTTGCTGACCTTTAGCGGTATTGCCGCGAGTCAGACCAGTCCAGCTAATATCAATCAACTTTCCTTGGCAGCTACTTGTGCTAATTGCCACGGCACCAATGGCGTTGGCGTACCCAATGCAGGGATGCCACAAATTAATCATTTAACGCCCGATGCGATGTTCACCCAACTCAAGGCCTTCAAGAGCGGCGCCAGAACTGGCACCATCATGCATCAGTTGGCCAAAGGCTATACCGATGAGCAACTTCAAACCATTTCCAATGTACTTGGCAAAAAATAATTGAGGATAAAAAAATGGATCGTCGTCACTTTCTAGGTGTTAGTTCAGCTGCTTCTCTCGGCGTATTAGCCGGTTGCGCAAGCAGTCCTCCTGTCAATATCAGTAAAGCCAATGTGGTCGTGGTTGGGGGTGGCTATGGTGGAGCAACCGCTGCCAAGTATGTGCGGATGTTCTCAAACAATACCGCCCAAGTTACCTTAATTGAACCCAATCCTGAGTTCATTTCTTGCCCACTCTCCAATCTCGTGATTGGAGGCCATACCACCATCTCGAATATCTCAACCCCCTATGACAACTTGACGAAGCGTCACGGCATTAAGGTTGTGAAGGATATGGTGGCCGCCATTGATCCAAAGCAAAAGACTATTCGTCTTGCCTCCGGCGGCTCAATGAAGTATGACAAGCTAATCCTGTCACCTGGCATTGGTCTCATGATGGATACCATCAAAGGCTTAGATAAGGCCAACCAAGAAGGGGTTACGGTTCAGGCATGGAAAGCTGGTGCTGAAACCGTCCTGCTTCGCAAACAACTGGAGTCTATGAAAGATGGTGGCGTCTACGCAATCTCCATCCCAATGGCACCCTATCGCTGCCCTCCTGGGCCTTATGAGCGGGCCTGCCAAGTGGCCAGTTACTTTAAGCAATTTAAGCCCAAGTCCAAGGTATTGATCTTGGATGCGAATGATGATGTGACCTCCAAGGGCGGTCTATTTAAGAAAGCTTGGGCATCGATGTATCCCGGCATGATTGAATACCGCCCCAAGCACAACGTGGTTGAGGTTGATAGCAAAACAAGGACTCTCAAATTTGATGTACAAAACGATGTTAAGGCTGATGTATTGAATGTTCTACCCCTCATGCGTGCAGGTGATATTGCGGTGAAGACCGGCATTGCCAACTCGAATGCCCGTTGGGTCAATGTGAACTACATCAACTTTGAATCCACTGCCGCCAAAGATATTCATGTTCTTGGTGATTCGATTCAGATTGCGCCAGCAATGCCTAAATCAGGCCACATGGCGAACTCGCATGCGAAGGTTGCAGCAGCAGCTGTGGTTGCTGAGCTCGGCGGCTTTGAGATTAATCAAGCACCTGTACTCACCAACACCTGTTATAGCTTCGTCAATGCAGACGAGGTGGTCCACGTTGCTAGCGTCCACCAGTACGATGCTAAAGATAAGACCTTCAAGACTGTTCCTGGGTCTGGTGGCTTATCGTCCGAACCCACCAAACTTGAGGGTGTTTATGCCTGGGGTTGGGCTCGTAATATTTGGGCGGATAGCTTGGGTTAATAAGTACCCTGCCCCGAGAAAAGCCAAGCGCAATGCTTGGCTTTTTTATTAACCCCGACCAAATGGGCCGTTTAATTGAATCGTGGTCCAGTTCAAAAGCATGGCCACCGAGACCCAAGCCAAGTATGGCAATACTAAGAGGCTAGAGATCGGCGAATACGAACGGGTGGCCAGCACAATCGCTAATACAGAAAGCCATAACCCAACCGCCTCAATCAGAGCCCAGTCCGGTCGTTCCATCCGAAAATACAACACGCTCCAGATGAAATTAAATAAGCCATTCACAATAAAGAGAATGACCAACATGCGAATGGTCTCTTGATTAGGAGCTCGGTGATAGGCCATCACAAAAGCGATGCCCGCAAGAATAAAGATAGTCGACCACATGGGACCAAATACCCAATCGGGTGGTTTCCAGGCGGGCTGCTGAAGACTTTTGTACCACTCACCGATATCGGTAGCCCAGGCCCCAGCCAATGCGAGCACTAAACCCCAAACAACAGCAAAAATGATCGGCTTATAGTGTGCAAACCACTCCGCACTCATACCTTAGCCATACCCAATAGGTGGGCCATGTCTTTAAAGAAGATTTTGATGTGGGCCATGGGGTCTTTGCGGACTAATTTCTTATGCATGTACGACTCAAAAGTTAGACGTTGAACGTCTTTATCTTCGCACATTTTGACAAAACGCTCACGCCGCTTATCGTTGCCGTACCAAAAACGTTGCATGATCCCAAGTACCAAAAAGACGGTACCGTGCTCTTTCATGAAACGCTTACGTGCTTGGGCTAGTGCTTTGACATTTCCTGTCACCAATAACTCATGCACCGATTCTGCGGCTAGGCGGCCACCCACCATGGCGTAATAGATCCCCTCTCCGGAGGCGGGAGCAACGACTCCAGCGGCATCGCCAGCTAAAATCACATCCCGATTGTTATCCCATTTTTTAAGTGGCTTCATCGGTAACGGTGCACCTTCATGACGAAGAAGCTCGGTGTTCTCTAAATTGGTCAATTTCTTTAATTGGCCAACGGCACCACGCAATGAAAACCCTTTGTCAGCACTGCCGGTCCCAATGCTCATGGTATTGCCATGAGGAAAGATCCAACCATAGAAGTCAGGGGATAGCGTCCCTTGATAAAACACGTCGCAACGCGATCCGTCATAACCTTGAGGAGGTGCCTCGGGTACTCGAACAATCTCATGGTAGGCAAACACATAGTCCACATCTTTGGCCCCAGGGATGGCTTGACGCCCGACTCCTGATTTCGCGCCATCAGCACCAATAATCGCCTTCGCTCGGACTGCGCCGGTCTTCTCTGGCTCAGATCGATTCGTTGAGTGAATCCGATAGTGAACAATTGCAGTGCCATCGGTATCGCGTGTAATCTTCTCAAAAATACCAGTGCGACGCCTAGCGCCATCATTGGCTGCTCGGACTCGAAGCCATTCATCGAATTGATCGCGATCGACCATTCCCACAAAGCCACCCTCAATCGGAATATCCACTTGATTATTTTTGGGAGAGATCATGCGGGCCGAGCGGGCTTTAGCCACCAATAACTCATCGGGAATCTCAAAGTCTTTAATCAGACGGGGTGGGATTGCACCACCACAGGGTTTGATACGCCCTGCACGATCGAGTAATAAGACGGTATGCCCCATTTTGGCAAGATCGCCCGCAGCAGTCGCCCCCGCGGGCCCGCCACCAACGACCACTGCATCAAAGGTTTCTAGGGTACTCATGATGATCCTCCATGGGAAATAAGCTGACGAGGGATTGATGATTCAATCGACTGGGACTTGGTAATTCGTTCAATTGGTCGGATATAAAAGGACAAGATGGCAGCAGCCATAAATAAAATGGCTTCAATGAAAAACACACTCGCGTAGGCGGTCACTGGGTCGCCTAATAAATAACGCGCAAGATCACTCGCTCCAGTTCCTAAAATACCACCCAGACCAAAGGCAATCGCTTGCGCTGCGCCCCAAACTCCCATTCGCACACCTTCGCGACGCTCCTTGCCCATGCCAGCAAATTGCATCATGGAGCCAATCGCAGCGATTGAAAACGCACCGTTGGATACGCCCAATATAAATACCGTGCTAAAGAATGGCCAACCTGGGCCCACTAATCCAGACATCACCAAACTCAACATGGCGAGTGACGAGGCGATACAACCGCCTACCGTCCACATCCGCAAGGACGATAAGTTGGGATTCTTACTTCTACTCGTAACAAATCCACACAAAAGCATCCCGCAAAGCACGCCTGCATGCTGAAGGCCTGATAGGCTTGTCGTTTCTCCAGGCGTTAAACCAAACGCAGTACCTGCAAATGGCTCTAAGATCAAATCTTGTGAGCTATATGCCAACATCGAAATGAAGACGAATACGGTAAAGCGGCGCACCCGGGACTCTTGCCACACTTCGGCTAAGGCCTCTTTAAAGCGCAGCTTGGGTTCATTGGCGTTTTGTGCCGCTTGCGCCAATGATTTAGGCTCAAGCCCATGCAGCGCAATGAAGCTGATGACTAAGGCCAAACACGACACCCCAAGCGACACCATGATGAGGCGTTCAAAAGAAAATGGGTCGAGCAGTTTTCCGCTAATTCCTGCGGTCATGGCAAAGCCAAAGATCATCATCAGCCAAACACAACTTGCGGCCGCGGCTTTACGTTTCTCATCCACGCGTTTTGCCAGGAGTACCAGTAAGGCAGTACCGCTTGCACTCACTCCCAAGCCAATCATCATGAAGGCAATAAAAGCAAGACCAATGCCCCAACTGACATCACGACTCATGAGAGCGACAGCACTTGCTGCTAACACACCCCCACTCGCCAGAACTAACATCCCACCCTGAATCCAGGGCGTTGAACGACCGCTGCGATCCGACCCAAAACCCATACGGGGTCGGATAAATTGCACCAGATAGTGCATCGCCACTAGCAATCCAGGTAATAAAGCAGGAAGCGCGAGTTCAATGACCATCACTCGGTTCAAAACCGATGTGGTTAATACCACCACCGCACCCAAGGAGGCTTGCACCAGACCTAAGCGAGCGATTCCAAACCAATTGAGGGTGGTCGTATGTGACGTCATCTTATCGACCTACTGCAAAGGCACTGACCATCATGCCGCTCACAAATAATGGGACACCAAAACCGCTTAGGAATAAAGCGCGCTTTACGGGGTCCTCCAAGAAATACTTCATCATGAGCAATTGCGCAATGATTAAGACCAGGATCGCCAATGCATGAAATGAACTGCCATGCCAATACAAGAATCCAACCACTAGATATTGCGGGATGATCATCATCAAGCAGGCATTCCAAGCCGCTCCGTTGATACCCAATTGCACTGGTAATGAACGCACACCCATTTGGCGATCACCCTCAATCGACTTAAAGTCATTTAAGGTCATGATGCCGTGTGCGCCAATGCTATAAAGCAAGGCTAAGATGATCGATGCGGTTGAGGGAAACACGTCCCCCAACATCACCGCGGAACCGGTGAACCATGCAAGACCTTCATACGATAAGCCGCAAGCTGCATTGCCCCACCAACCATTTTGTTTGAGGCGTAACGGTGGCGCACTATAAGCCCAAGCTAAGAATAGGCCAATTAAGGTAGCAACAAATGCCCAAGGACTTATCCACCAACCCACTAGAAGCGATAATCCAGTCCAAAGAATGGCAATGTACAGACCCCAACGTCCAGGCATACGTCCCGATGGAATCGGACGATTGGGCTCATTAATCGCATCCACATGTCGATCAAACCAGTCATTGATCGCCTGACTAGTGGCACACACCATCGGACCAGCTAGCAATACACCAGCGAGTAATATCTGCCAACGCTCGGTGATGGCGACACCAGTTGCAATCACTCCGCAGGCAAATGCCCACATGGGTGGAAACCACGTAATGGGCTTGAGCAACTCCAGAATTGCAAATGGAGTTGGCCAAGACCGTTGCGAAGTTTGGTTTAAGACCGAAGTCCCCATTTCCATAATCCGTCAGTTGAAAATGGTAGGACCATCATGATGTGCTCCAAGATGGCAAGCGAGAGTAAGGTCGCCAAAATGGTCGAGGACGCAATTTGATATGCATTGGCATTAATGGCAAACGCATGCTGCCAAAGTGGTAAGGCCACTAAACCTGCCAAGAGAATTGAAATCGGTAATAAGGGGTTCATAGACCGCTTGGTAAAGTAGCTATGCATGTATTGCAGATGCACAGGCAAGAACTTCTCATTTAGATTCAATACCCCTAAAAACACATTGAGCTTGGCGCTTTGCCGCATCGCCCAGAGGATGAGAAAGGTCCATAAACCGACTAAATTACTGCCACCCCATGTAGCGACCGCAACAGCAATTCCGAGAATGATGAGAGCCAACTCATGATGCGAGATGGTCTGAAACGCATAAATCGCTTTGCGTACACCCCTGCAATCGGGCGGGCATGGGCTTCGGCGCGAGCCAGTCACATACCCTAATAAGAATCCAATCTCTTGCCAAGCCCAAACCAATAAAGCGCACGTAAACCCGCAATACGCTCCAGCCACTGTATTGAGATTAGCACTGGTCTTTAGGCCCACTAAAGCAAACAGCAAAACCATGCCGCTCATCCAAAAGGTCGCCTGATGGGTTGAACGCGGACGTTGATTGAGTAACAAAATGATTCCGGTGCCAAACCACCATAAGAAGATGGTGTAGAGCATTGGAAAAAGAAAGCTACTCAGACTCATCGTTCGTTACCAACTAGGGACCAAGCGGACATTACGGGGTAGCTCATGGTTGTGTACGGGTAAGAAATAGGCGCGGGCAAAGACTAGACCAGCACGCACCCCTAAGAGCGGCACCATCACTTTTGCTATGAAACCTCCGCGGGCTTTATACACATCCATTTTTTGGAATAAGGCCAGCATGCGGTTCATGCACTCATAAAAACGGGGGTCATCTAAGTTCAGGGAGATGGGGAATACTTGTTTGGTAATCTCATTGGTAATTCGCAAGACCTTTTTGTCATAGTCAGTGGGTGAAATTTGCATCGCTTTATACAACTGTGGTCGTGAATGATCACGGACATACATCGTGCTGTAGACCGCTAAGCAGAAGAACCGAATCCAATACTTATTGAGCCCCGTTAATAAGTGGGGGTTGGCGCGCATAATTAATGCAAACGCTTCGCCATGGCGAAACTCGTCGTTACACCATCTCTCAAACCACAAGAAGATCGGATGAAAACGGAGTTCTGGTTTTTTCTCAAGCTCTCGAAAGATCGTAATGTACCTGGCATACCCAATCTTCTCTGAAAGGTAGGTCGCATAGTAAATAAATTTGGGCTTGAAATACGTGTATTTTTTAGCCTTCGCTAAGAAACCAAGATCAATTCCGATATCAAAATCTTTTAACCACTGATTAATAAAGCCAGCATGGCGCGACTCATCTCGCGCCATATAGCCATAGAGCAATTTCATATCCTCATTCTTGACCTTACGCTTGATCTCGGCATACAAAATGCATCCTGAGAACTCCGAGGTAATCGAGCTAATCAAGAAATCAACAAACTCGTCATAGAGCTCCGGATCCACATTGGAATAGTTCTTGCTCATATCAGCAGGCCGCTGAAAGTGATCAGAATTAATATCGGCTGCAAACTCAGCCATTAGAACATTCCACTCCGAGCGCAATGCATCAATATTAGTCCGATCCACTTCGGCAAAGTCGGTGGTGTAAAAACGCGGACTCAACATGGCATCTTGCAATGCCTTCTTCGTTGAATCATTAATTTGCGGGGTCGCCGGAATCTGGTCTCGTAATAGGCTTTCTGCGGATTCCATCTAGTTCTCCAATATCAACGTTGTTGGGTTTGATTTGCATCCGTCCGAAGAAGGCGTGCAAAATGCTGTGAATTAATAACCCCAAAAGATTCCAAATCAATCATGCGTCCGGTGCTGGGGTCGGCAAGGGTTAAGCGCCCATCTTGACGGGCAATTAACTCAAAAGGTGGCTCGCTTCCGATCTCGCGACGCTTGCGCTCTTGCGCCAAGGTCCGTAATGCTCCGCGCACAAAGCCAGCCTCCCCAATAATCACATCAACTTGCTGCTTCGATTGATAGTCGACTACCGCAATTGAGCCATCGGGACGATCTTCAAATCGGAGTTGCTTAATCATTTTTGCTGGCGCATCGGGATAGCGCGCGATCTGTTGAGACTGCGTAATCACCCAAGCAATGAACGCGGCAAACACTCCGAGTGCGAGCATCAGAACCGTTGTTTTGCTGAGAAGGGGTGACGATGAGCGGCTCATGGACGCGATTGGGATACCTTTGCGATCGCCATTCCCTGTCCATAAGAACTTGCGGACGACTCGGGCTGATTGATGGGTTGGGGGCGCAACTCAACTTGATTCATGGTTGCCCAGGTATCTGCAAATAACTTAGCTACCTTGGCACCGTCCGGTACGCATCGCATCATGGGCTCGGGATGCGCCAACTTCCAAGCGCGGGCATGGGGCCATAAATGCAAGAATGGGATTTTGTCATCCGCATTGAGTTTGATGGGAATATCCGCACTACCATCTGGATAAATGTGGACACCTGCTTGAGCCAAACGCTTGAGGGGTAAGTTAAATGTAATCGTCAGCACAATCCCAATGCGCATCACTAGACGTCGATTAGTTAAGGTATACATCGTTGCATTCACCGACCAATAGGTGAGCAAGGCCAACAAGGTCAATGCGCACAGAGACAGTCCCAGAGCCCAGGCAAAGCCAGGCCATTCCTCAGCCCATCCGCCCGTAGAGCGACTAATCGCAATAATCTTGAGAACCACCATGGCAGAAAAGTAAAGTGCAAACCATTGCAAATGTGCCGCATGAAGTGCAAATGATTTGAGGTCTGGCTTTCCTTGCCAAAGAATACGCTCATCTTGAGGCAATGGCTCGGGCAATCCGGGCTGTGCCTCGAACTCATGCTCTGGGGATTGGTAGATGGTGCTCATTCCAATTACACCAGTGGCTCACTGCGCTCAGGAGTGGCGTACAAGGTACCTGCCCCAAAGTACGCCATAATTTTTTCCTCTTCGAGCAAGGTGATTTGCTCCATGCTCTTGGTCGCGGGTACTTTAGCAAAGTGCTTACCCAAGACTGCTTTCACAGATACCTGATTGCGACCGACCCGAGCAAAGTTCATGGGCAATAGCACACGACGTGCACCTGCTTCAGGGGTGGTCTCAAGCTCCAGATACCGAATCATCATCTCGAGGCGATCAACCCAAATCTCTTTAATGGTGCCACCACGTACGCCATCGGCACCCACTACATTGAGACCACGCGGATCAATGTCTTGTCTGGCTACACTGAAGTCACCCAACAAGCGCATTGGGACAATGCGCGGGCCGCCTTCTGGCATGTGATCGGGCACATCAGCGCGATTGGCATATGCGCCTGGGCCAATACCATCGAGCATTGGGTTGCCGGTTGGCTCAATCGGTGCGCCATTCATCCCGTTTGCTGGTCTAGCAGCCAAACGTTCTAAGGGCTCATCTCGTGGCACCGTGACATCGCCACCAAATTGGGTCTTAAAGGTTTTTGGCTTAGGCATCGCTGCAATGCCTTCGGCACGACGCACCTTGCCGGCTTGATCGTACTCAAGCGGAAATCCCTCACGCTTACTCTCAATGGTGAGGTAATAAATGAGGATGGCGAAGAAAACCCAAAATGCATACAGGGCTAATTGCGCGACATCCACGTATTGTGTAATTGCTCCAGTTCCCATAACGTACTCCCCTCTTTAACAATGAATTAGCTTGGAAACTCTGCTAATCCAAACTTCGAATCTGACAGCGATGGCTTTGGACGTTTCATCACAACCAAAGGACCAATCGCAACTAAGGTTGCAAACAACAAAAACAGTTCAATGTGATAGACAAAGCTGTACCCCGTTCCCGGTGAGACCAAAACGGATCCGAGTGACCCAGATACTGCTAAGGTCGAGACCACATCCCGAATCACCCCACCAAGTCCAATTGCTAGACCAGCTGCAGTAGCGCTCACCGCACCCCACGCACCAATGACCAAACCATTCATGCCCAAGGAATCAAAACTCATGGCGGTTGCGAGAGTGCTAACTGCGAACAATCCCCCACCAAAACCAATCAAGAATGCGCCGACTCGAAATAAATTAGGCGCCAGTAATGGCTCAGAGAAGATGACGCAAGTAAAGGCAAAGATCCCGCAGAGCGCCCCAATCGCAGCTAAGCGATGCGAATCAATCCGACGATTTAAGACCTTGGCCGCCAACATAAATGCCAATAAGGCTCCAATCGAGGTCAAGCCGGTTAACAAGGTGGTAGCGCTCACTGATAAGTGAAGTACTTCCGCTCCATAAGGCTCCAAAATGATGTCTTGCATGCTAAAGGCTGCGGTTCCCATCCCTAGCGCAACCAGGAATCGAATCACCTTGTCTTGCTTGGCAAATCGGCTCCAAGACTCTTTAAAGCGAGTGATTGGCTCTTGATTGAGCTGCTCCTTAGTCTTTGGTTGGCGTGCCTCTTGTTTCCACAGCGCCATCAGATTCAGTACCATCGTTAGGGCTGCGGCGCCCTGCACCACTTGAATCAAACGCAGTGGTGAGAAGTTTGTTAGCAATAGTCCAAATATCACGCTACTAAAGACCATACCGATTAGAAACATGACATACATAAGGGCTACCACCCGTGGACGGGATTCTGTCGTTGCTAAATCGGAGGCGAGCGCTAAGCCGGCGGTTTGGGTAATTTGCATCCCAGCGCCCACTAATAAAAATGCCAGCGCTGCGGCAATGTAACTAAACCAATGAGGCCAATTGGAATCCCCTGACAACAGAATCAGAGAGAATGGCATGATGGCGAGACCGCCAAACTGCAACCAACTACCCAACCAAATGTAAGGAACGCGCTTCCAGCCCAAAAAGGAGCGGTGGTGATCACTCTTAAATCCCACTAAAGCACGAAACGGGGAAAACAATAAAGGTAGCGCCACCATCAGCGCGACCAGGCTCGCGGGTACACCCATTTCAACAATCATGACGCGATTGAGGGTACCAATCAGCATCACAGTCGCCATCCCCACCGATACTTGAAACAATGCCAAGCGTAGCCATTTACTTAAAGGCAAATCCTTGGTTGCCACATCAGAAAATGGCATAAACCGTGGCGAGATTCGTCGCCAGGCCGAGAATAGATTAAGGTTCATCACTCGCATCATCGACTTAGCACCATCGCCTGCGAAATATAAAACCCGCGTGCAATCTTTTGGGTCGCATCAATCTTCCAGGTACTCAGATCAGGCTCGCGTGTAATTAACTTCGCCAGCGTTTGCTCAGCAACTGGCTCAATAAAAGGTGCACGATCACCGCGTGGAAATAAACGTCCAACGGCAATCATGGTGGATAAAAATGGGTTCTTAGGCGCAAAAGTAAATGCAATCCGTTGCCGCGTCCGTTGCGCAAGCCCCGCTAGTGCCTTGGTAATATCGCGGCGATGGTAATGAATCATGGAGTCCATACAAACCACGTGATCAAAATCTCCCAAGGCCGGATCTAACATATCGCCAGCAAAGAACTCGATTGACCCCCGACCCAAATCGGTCGGTAAGCGCTCGCGTGCTAGATCAATCAAGGTTGGTGAGATATCGGTGGCCATCACTTGCGCGCCGCGCTTGGCTAACTCGACCGCGAGTGCACCAGTCCCGCAACCCGCATCCAGAACCCGCTGTCCATGAAGATCATTAGGCAGGTAGCCTAAAAGGACATTACGCATCTCATCGCGCCCTGCCCGTACCGTTTTACGAATACCACTTACCGGTGCAGTGGACGTTAATTTTGCCCAAGCGTCAAAGGCAGTTCGATCAAAGTACTGCTGCAACTGACTGCGTTTTTCGAGATACGAATGCTCTTGCATGCTGATGCCTTAATTAATCAAATCCCAAGAGATCAAAAATGTCACGATCCTTCATGGGTACTGCTGGCAGGGGATCTGCGCCCGCCCAGAGGGCTGCCGCTAAACGGAGATACTCTTGCTGAACTTTATCGAGCTCTGGCGATTGCTCCATCTCAAAGAGCGTTGATTTTTTTAAGCGACTGCGACGGATCACGTCAAGATCTGGAAAATGTGCCATTGTCTTAAGGCCCACTTTTTCATTGAACTTATCAATCTGATCGGTACCAGCGCTGCGATTAGCAATCACGCCGCCTAAACGCACGTTATAGTTTTTGGCCTTAGCTCCAATCGCTTGCACAATGCGATTCATCGCAAAGATCGAATCAAAATCATTAGCGGTCACAATCAGTGCACGATCCGCATGTTGCAAGGGTGCTGCAAAGCCACCACACACCACATCACCCAAGACATCAAAAATCACCACATCGGTGTCATCGAGTAAATGATGTTCTTTCAGTAGCTTCACGGTCTGGCCTACCACATAGCCGCCGCAGCCCGTACCTGCCGGAGGGCCACCGGCTTCGACACACATAACACCGTTGTAGCCTTCATAGACAAAATCCTCGACGCGCAATTCTTCCGAGTGAAAGTCAACCTTCTCTAAGACATCAATCACGGTCGGCATTAATTTTTTGGTGAGCGTGAAGGTGGAGTCATGCTTTGGATCGCAACCAATCTGAATCACACGCTTTCCTAACTTAGAGAACGCCACCGAGAGATTCGAGGAGGTCGTGCTCTTACCAATTCCACCCTTGCCATAAACCGCAAAGACTTTTGCCTTCCCAATCTTTAAATTAGGATCAAGTTGTACCTGAACACTGCCCTCTCCGTCAGCTCGTCGTGACTTCATCTCACTTACGGGAATATTGACTACGTTCATAACATGGCTCCAGTGCGCTTAGCGTCCAAAATGGGCTTTTGCGTCATACAAAGTTTCTAAAGAAATCGTTGATAAACCGCGCTCAATCGCAAAGCGCTCGGTATTGCGCTTGGCTTTACCGCGCACAAAGAATGGGATCTTATTGAGCTCTTTCTGTGCTTCTGGCTCCCACACACTCTCAGTAACAGGGGCGCCATTAGCTACTGCCACCTCAGGAACCGGTGTGGGCTCAGACGCGACATTCGCCTCATTCGCGGGGGTGCGCTGATGTCCATGGCCCAAATGAGATGGAGCTGCGCCATCATGAAACTCAAAGTCTTCGCGGAACATACCAATCAAGTGCTCTTCTAATCCCATCATCAATGGATGGACCCAGGTATCAAAGAGAACATTGGCTCCCTCAAATCCCATTTGTGGCGAGTAGCGTGCTGGGAAATCTTGCACATGAATTGGTGCTGAGATAACAGCACATGGAATCTTAAGGCGCTTGGCAATATGGCGCTCCATCTGACTACCCAGAATCAACTCAGGCTGTAGTTCGGTAATGCGTTGCTCGACCTCTAGGTAATCATCCGTAATTAAGGCTTCAATGCCATACTGACTTGCGGCCTCTCGCACTTCCCTGGCCAACTCTCGGCTGTAGGTACCAAGACCAACGACCTGGAAGCCCATTTCTTGGGATGCAACTTTTGCAGCCGCAATTGCATGAGTTGCGTCACCAAAGATGAAGACACGTTTATTCGTTAAATAGGTTGAATCCACCGATAAGGCATACCAGCGTGCGCGTGAGCGTTTTGTCAACTCATCGATATCGCAATGGATTTGCGCTAGGGTGCATACCTCTTCGATAAAGGCACGTGTTGCATTAAATCCGATTGGGATGGTTTTAGTACTGGGCTGCCCAAAGTTTTTACTTAACCACTGGGCTGCACTATTAGCCACCTCGGGATAGAGCACCACGTTAAAGTCTGCCTCATGCAGTCGTGAAATGTCTTCAGGTTTAGCGCCCAAGGGTGCGACAACATTGACTCTCACACCAATCTGTCGTAGTAGCTTCCGAATTTCCACCAAATCATCGCGATGCCGAAATCCTAAAGCGGTTGGTCCCAAAATATTGCAACTTGGTGGCAATCCAGCAGGCCGTGGTTTACGTTTCTCTCCAGGGGATAAAACGTAGTCTTTACCTAACAAACGTACCATTTGATAAAAAGTTTCTGCGGCGCCCCAGTTTTCTTTCTTCTGATAGGCGGGCAATTCCAATGGCAATACCGGGACTGACAGTTGCAATGCAGCCGCTAATCCACCCGGATCATCCTGAATCAATTCAGCGGTACATGACGCACCCACCATGAGTAAGTCGGGCTTAAAACGTGCGTAAGCAGAACGCGCTGCATCTTTGAACAACTCAGCGGTATCACCACCAAGATCACGTGCCTGAAAGGTGGTGTAGGTCACTGGTGGGCGCTTGTTCATGCGCTCGATCATGGTGAAGAGCAGATCTGCATAGGTATCGCCCTGTGGTGCATGCAAGACGTAATGCACGCCCTCCATTGCCGTTGCGATACGCATCGCACCAATATGAGGCGGTCCTTCGTAGGTCCAGAGCGTTAATTTCATGAGCTCTCCTAAGCCGCAAATTTAGTTCTGCGCACCAATGGCCGCGCAAAGAGTTCAGCCAGATCAGCCGCTTGATCAAACCCTTGAATCGGTGTGAACACCAACTCAATCGACCACTTGGTGGTCATGCCCTCAGCCTCCAATGGATTTGCCAAACCCAAGCCGCAAACCACCATATCGGGACGATAATTACGACAGCGATCGAGTTGCTTCTCCACATCCTGCCCCTCGGATAAGCTCACTTCAGCTGGCAGTAAAGCTAGTTCCTCCGCCAGATGTTGGCGATGGATATAAGGCATCCCGATTTCAGTAAGCTGCATGCCCAGTTCGCGGTGCAAAAATCTCGCCAGCGGGATTTCCAATTGTGAATCTGGAAAGAAAAAGATTGAGCGGCCATTGAGTACTTGCCGTTGGCGCTCAAGCGCCAGGTTTGCGCGTTGACGTTTAGGTGCAATCACCTTCTCAACATGATTTGGATCAATTCCAAATGCCTTCGCTGCGGCAGCAAACCACCCCTCTGTACCCTCCACACCAAGTGGGAATGGGGCTGGAATTCGCTTTGCGCCCATATCATCGAGGACTCGAGCAGTTTCGGTTAAAAATGGTTGTACAAGCAAGTACCGAGTATTTGGTCCTAGGCAGGGAATATCACCAGACCGTCTGGGCGGAAAGAATGCATATGACTCAATGCCCAGCTCATTAAAGATTCGGGAAAACTGATCTTCCACAACATCGGCTAAGCAACCAACAATCAATAGATCCACTTCCCTCTGTGCCGGATGATCTTGTGCATGCCGCGGAATTTCTTTGGCAAGTGCGGCCAGGCAAGCATCCTCACCCTGTGTGAAGGTGGTTTCAATGCCACTACCCGAGTAGTTGAGAATACGCACGCGTGGCGTATAGGTTTTACTTAAACGCTCAGCAGCGCGTGAGAGATCGAGTTTGATCACTTCCGATGGACATGAGCCGACCAGGAAGAGCATTTTGATATCGGGTCTGCGAGTGAGGAGCTGATCAACCACGCGATCGAGTTCCTCGTTGGCATCAGCCAATCCCGCCAAGTCATGATCATCGATGATCGCCGTAGCAAAACGGGGTTCCGCAAAAATCATCACGCCCGCAGCCGATTGCACCAAGTGTGCGCAAGTTCGAGAGCCAACCACTAAGAAAAATGCGTCCTGGATTTTGCGGTGCAGCCAAATAATGCCGGTTAGACCACAAAATACCTCGCGTTGACCACGTTCTTTGAGGATTGCGCGATCTTGCGAATCGCACGCAGCGGCAGCGGACTGTAAAGGGATGACACGGTTCATGCCATCACCCGCTCTGTTCCTTGACTTGACTCTTGCAAACGAGCCTGGCGCAGTTTCCATAAAAACTGGGCGGCATTAATCACATACGCCAAATAAGCCGATAAGGCCAACACCATCAGTGCGCGGGGCTCTAAAACACCAAATACAAGCGCGATTAAGTAGGCAGTGTGCAATGCCAAAACCAGCATGCTGAACACGTCCTCCCAATAAAAAGCGGGGGCAAAAAGATACTTACCAAATACCTCTTTCTCCCAAATGCTGCCGGTGATCATGATCGTGTAGAGAATCAAGGTCTTAATCACGATCGAGACATTGGCGGCAAACTCGCCCTGCCCCGTGATTAAAAATCGAATCACGAAATACAAACTCACCAAAAAAATGACAAATTGCACAGGCGCCAAGATCCCCTGAACCAAGGTCCACTTCGAACGATCTCGTCGAATTCGCTCTTCGGGTGTATAAAGGGGGTGAATTTGACTTGCCATGTGCTTTTTTCCTTACGCAGCCTGGCTCCTATATAAATATGTAAACCTAAGTTTACGCTTTTTTATGTAGACAAATCTAGGAATAAACCCTTATATATGTCAAATTATTTTGACAGTTTAGACTCCTAGTGGTAAACCTTAGGGAAATTGGTCAAAAAAGGAAGGTTTTTGGCCTGGATTAGCCTATTTTTAGTTGGATTTCTGAAAGGAGTCATCTAAAAAAAGGTGCTTGGAATGCGATAAATATTGCATCGCAACATATGTAAATGGCTTAGGGGTTAAGAGTGGATCAATTTAATCTACCGAGAAACAATAATCAGGCATCAGAAGGCAAGGAAGGCCAACCATGGCACGAAAAACCGCGCTTCAATACCAAGATTTCCCAAAAGGTGGATTCGCTACCATCCCATGAACTCAATAATCTACTGAATAAAACCATCGAGGCACAAATTATTCCCCGCCTTCTGATGCAGCACGGCAATAAGCACACGGACCTTGATTCCGGAAGTGCTGAGGAGCCAATATCAAGCGATGAGGTGAAACACTTTGCTGAATTGCTCATTCATAGCTCGAATGATATTTGTCTTGGATATATTCAAGCCATGCGCCTTGAAGGTCGGGATTTAAACGAGATCTATCTTGATTTAATTGCACCAGCCGCAAGGCGCTTAGGCTGTTATTGGGAACTCGATGAGCAAAGTTTTACAACCGTGACCCTTGCCCTCGGTCGAGTTCAGCGCATCATGCAAGAACTTAGCCCTGATTTTCGAAACACTCAAAATGAGCAGCAAGGTCTATCCGGAAGAGCGCTACTGTTTGCAATGCCCCACTCCCAACACACGATGGGGGTATTAATGTTGAGCGAATTCTTTATCCAAGCAGGCTGGGATGTCACAACAGTAGCCAACCCCTCTGGTGAGGAAATCCTTAGGCTTTGCCGCGAACAAACATTTGATATTGTTGGGATCTCAATTTCGTATGAGCTGCAATGGGACGCCATGCAGGATTTGGTCCAAGCGATTCGGAAATGTTCAGCTAACTCCCAAATTGGGATTATGGCTGGGGGCGCACTCTTTAATGCTAAGCCAGAATTAATGGATCAATGCGCTGCAGACATTTGCACTTTGAGCGCCCCAGATGCGGTAATTGCCGCTGAGAATATCTTAAAATCGCGAGTTTAAGAAAAACGAATAAAAGATCGAGACCGTGACCAATATTGCCAGCACCGCTCACACTTTTGGGCAGCTCAACCCCGAAGAGATTGCCAATCTCATCGAGGCTTCGGCAGATATCTCGCTCACCCTGAACTCAGAGGGTGTGATTCAAAGTATTGCGTTTGGTAACCCCGATTTACGAAGCCCCAACTTAGAAAACTGGGTTGGTAAATCTTGGATCGATGTGGTCACTGTAGAAAGCCGTCCGAAGATTCAGGCGCTCTTAACGGATGCCAATGAATCCTCCCTCTCGCGCTTTCGGCAAATTAATGTTGCGATGCCGGGCGCCAGTGATTTGCCCCTCCTCTGCGCAACACTGAAAATTGGAAGTACAGGGCAGATTATTGCGCTCGCTCGTGATTTACGCGAGATCTCCCTCCTACAACAACGCTTAGTCGACGCACAGCAAGCGATTGAGCGTGATTACACTCGCCTGCGCCAACTTGAAACGCGGTATCGCGTTTTATTTGAAATGGCCTCCGAGGCCGTATTAGTGCTTGACGCAAATACGTTCAAGATTGTTGAGGCCAATCCCCGTGCTGCTAATTTGTTAAGCGAGTCTATTAGAAAGCTCAATGGCCGTTCCTTGATTGATTATTTATCGAAGGGCGATCGCATTCAGGCTCAGTCATTACTGAGTAAAGTTGCGTATACCAGTACTGCGGCTGACCTCAATACCCACCTACTTAATGGCCAAGAGGCATTTTTATCAGCCGCACCGTTTCGCAATGAAAACCAATCCCTACTATTAATCACGATTAAGCGCTCGGGTGAATTTGTTGACCGTCAAGATGCAGGCGCACAATCATTAGTGATTCAAGCGCTCGAAAATGCGCCCGATGGCTTTATTGTGACCAACTCAGCCGGGAAAATATTAACAGCGAATCAAGCATTCTTGCGTCTGATCATGGCTGATAAGCTCGATCAAATCTTAAATGAGCCTCTGGAGCGCTGGCTTGAGCGTTCGAGTGTCGATTTACGTGTCATGCTCTCCAATCTTCAAGAAAAGGGATCTATTAAGTTATTTGCAACCTCGATTCGAGACTCGTTTGGTACTTTGCATCCGGTTGAGATCTCTGCTGTATCGGTTGCCTACCCACATGCATGCTTAGGATTTACGATTCGTGAGGTTGGCTCACGCATTCGCTCAAAGATCCAACCCGAAGAGTCAATTACACGCTCGAGTGAAGAACTCACACAACTGGTTGGCCGCTTACCTTTAAAAGAAATTATTAACGAGACGACTGATTTGATTGAGCAGCTTTGCATTAAAGCCGCACTCGAGCTCACGCGTGGCAATCGAGTCTCTGCTTCTGAGATGCTTGGTCTCTCTCGGCAAAGTCTCTACATTAAATTACGTAAATATAATCTGAGCGATCAAAGCAAAGATAGCGACATCGAGGAATAAGATGTCTTCACAGGTAGCAGTCATGAGCTTGGTCAGCATCCAACCGCAAGCCAAACTCGCCGGCATTGCGCGTCTGATGTTCAACCGATTTAGCACCTATCGACCAAGCGGCTTATTGCTCCAAAAACACATGGGGTCTGGGAAGAATGCCGGGTTCTCGGTGAGCCCCAGTGGAACCCATCAAGGTTTATTTAGTCTCTTTGATTCTTTGGAGCATGCAAATGCATTTGTTCGCGAATCCCCCTTGCTAAAGTGGTATCAAGAACATGCCCATGAACTATTTACCGTCAAACTGCGTGCTTATTCAGTTAAAGGCCAATGGTCTGGCCATCAATTGAGTGAGTCGATTGCTCCACCAAGCTCAGGGCCAATCGCCTCACTTACGCGGGCATCGATTAAGCCCTCAAAAGCAATATCGTTTTGGACCAAGGCACCACCTGCAGAAGTCGATTTATTGCATACCGAGGGTTGCCTAATCTCTGCAGGTATTGGTGAGGCGCCGATCTTACGGCAAGCAACCTTTACCATCTGGGAATCTCAGGCAGCGATGGATACTTACGCGCGCTCGGGCGCACACTTGGCAGCCATCAAATCCGCCATGCAAGGTCAATATTTTTCGGAATCCATGTTTGTGCGCTTTCAACCATTTGACGCAACCGGTTCATGGAAAGGAAGAACGCTTGCCTAAATCCCTTGGTAATCAACCCATTGTGGTGATCGGTGGCGGCATCGGTGGCTTAGTGAGCGCTCTTGAACTTGCTAGCGCCGGTCTAGAGGTCATCGTGGTTGAGAAAGAGCAAAGCCTTGGGGGCAAAATCCGACAGATTGATTGTGCTGGTCATGGAGTGGATTCTGGGCCAACCGTATTTACCATGCGCTGGGTCTTTGACGGCATCTTTGCCAATGCAGGCACACGACTAGAAGATGTGCTGCGAATAGAACCTCTCAAAATTTTAGCCCGCCATGCATGGAGCAAATCCGAGCGTTTAGATCTTTTTGCCAATCGTGATGAATCGGCTAAAGCAATTGAAGATTTTGCCGGTGCTGCAGAGGCAAGGCGCTTCATTGATTTTTGCGAACAAACCCGCAAACTCTATCGCGCCTTAGAAAAACCCTATATGTTGTCGCAACGGCCCTCGATGATGGGCATGATGAGTGATTTAGGACCAACTGGCTCAAAAGCACTGTATGAAATTGGTTTATTTAATGATCTTTGGAAAAGTCTAGGTCGCTACTTTAAAGACCCGCGCTTACATCAACTCTTTGGGCGCTACGCCACCTATTGCGGTTCCTCACCGTTTCAGGCGCCTGCGACCCTGATGCTCATCGCAGATGTGGAAATGCAAGGAGTCTGGGCCGTGCAAGGCGGCATGATCGCCATTACTCAAGCACTTTCAGATCTGGCGCGCTCCAAAGGAGTACGCTTGATCTGCGGCATGAACTGCGAAGAGATTATGCAACGCAACCGAAAGGTCTCAGGGGTGCGTTTAAGTAATGGCGAAACGATTCAGACGCAAGCCGTTATCTTTAATGGCGATGCCATGGCACTACAAGCTGGCTTATTGGGCGAAGCCAATCGTCAAGCCTCTCCAATTACCCAAACCACCCGCTCGCTATCCGCAATTACCTGGTCGATGTTTGCGAAGCCTCAGGGTTTCCCACTGATTCGGCACAATGTATTTTTTGACTCAGACTACGATAGCGAGTTCACGGATATCTTCTACCGCAAGCGTTTGCCACAAAAGCCAACGGTTTACATTTGCGCCCAAGATCAAACCGACCATCATCTTTCGCACCCCGAAGGAGAGCGACTCCTATGTTTAGTCAATGCGCCAGCCACTGGTGATCACCAACAACCCACTCAAGCCGAGATTGAATCATGTCAAGAAAAATCCCTTTCCCTACTCGAACACTGTGGCCTCAATCTCTCCTTAGCGGATGCAACGGTAACGCGCACTACGCCACAGGACTTTCATCGCCTCTTTCCGGCAACGGGTGGGGCTCTTTATGGCCAAGCCAATCACGGCTGGATGGATACCTTTCGTCGGCCAGCAGCTCAAACAGCGATACCGGGTCTTTATCTAGCGGGGGGCAGCGCGCATCCGGGGGCGGGAGTGCCCATGGCGGCCCTCTCAGGTCGTATGGCGGCCGCAACCCTGATGGGTCACCTCGGTTTGACCAAGCGGTCGGGTCGGGTGCTTATCTCTGGTGGTACGTCGATGCCTTAAGTGATGATGGCCAGCATGGTCTGGTCATGATTGCATTTGTGGGGAGCGTGTTCTCCCCATACTATGCCTTAGCACGCCGTCGCCATGCCCATGTTGATCCAGAAAACCATTGTGCGATTAATTTAGCGATCTATAGTCCGGGTAATAAGCGCTGGACCATGACCGAGCGCAGCGCAGCGAGTATTTCTCGCAATCAAACCGAGTTTGTAATTGGGCCTAGCAGCCTCCATTGGAATGGTGACCATTTGCGGGTTGATTTTGTGGAACGCGCCGTCCCATTTGGTCAACGCGTCGTTGGGCACTTCAAACTATACCCAAAACAATTATTTAATTTCTCAACCCATCTAGATGATCAGCATAAGCATCGCTGGGGACCCTTAGCCCCTGCCGCGCGTATCGAGGTTGAACTAGAGTCACCCAACATTCAATGGAAAGGTAATGCTTATTTTGATTCTAATGAGGGAGATGAACCGATTGCAATTCCGTTTAAAGATTGGGATTGGTCACGTGCACAATTAAGTGGTGAGCGTACTGCAGTCATCTATGATGTGCGCCAGCGTAATGGGATAGAACGAGTCTTGGGGCTCATTTTTACTCCGGATGGTCGCATTGAGCACTTTGAACCCCCTCCTCGTCAAGCTCTTCCCAAAACAGGTTGGCGGATTCAGAGGCAAATGCGTAACCCGAAGGATGCCCAACTCAAGATCTTGGAAACACTGGAAGATACGCCTTTTTATGCACGCTCGGTTCTCAGCAGCGAGCTACTCGGTGAGCGTGTGACTTCATTTCATGAGACGCTCGATGTTCCAAGACTCTCATCTTGGGCAGTGCAGTTTATGCTTCCTTGGCGGATGCCGAGGGTGAAGTAATTGATTCGCGGTTAACGCAGTGGTTGAATAAAACGATCGGCCACAGTCATTTCCGCTTCTCGCTTTCGCTCCTCAACTCGCTCGAGTAGATCAACGACCCAAGTCAGTCTTTCGTGAATAGTTCCACCGTAATGACGGATGTGCGGTGTTTTATTCACCGCCTCAATCAAGAACTGAATCGAGGGATGTGCTTCTGGGTTAAAACGTCGGATCGAGAACTTCGCAATAATGGCTGAAGTGGCATGGGTTAATAAGACCAGTTTGCGTTGCTTTGAGACCACCGCCCGAACTGATACAGAATCCAGGTTCAAGCGCTCGACTTCACGACCAATCTCCGCATAAATCAGACGTGCTGCAGCAATCGCTGGGCGACAGTCCCACGGCAAGTCACTAATTCCGATCTCGGCTTGCGTATAGAGTTTGTCGGCCTCTTTGAGAAGCCGCGCTACTACGCGTGAGATTGCCTCATTAAATTGTGGGTTTGCTAACCACTCCTTGGGTTCAAGCCCCTCCTCCCTCATCCACTCGATGGGCAGGTAGATCCTGCCGTTCATCGCATCTTCACCCACATCACGCGCAATATTGGTTAATTGCATCGCAAGGCCAAGTTCACAAGCACGCGCCACGGTCTCGGACTCACGCTTTCCCATGATCAAACACATCATGGCGCCAACCGTACCAGCGACGCGTGCACAGTAATCGAGTAACTCATCAAAGGTCTCGTAGGTGCGGTACTGCGTATCCCATGCATATCCCTCAATCAATGCGAGTGGTAACTCTTTAGGGATATCAAAGGCACGCACCACCTCTGCTAGCGCCCGATCAGCCGCCTCATCAATGGGTTGACCTAAATAGATGACATCTAATCGCTTTTGTAGAGTGATAATCGATTGCTCAGTAGCGTCTGCTGCATCGGCAATATCATCGGTGATCCGACAAAATGCATACAGAGCCGTAGCAGGATCCCGTACACGACTGGGCAATACACGCGAGGCAGCAAAAAAGGATTTGGAGCCATCGCGCATGGTTTCGACGCACTCACTGAGGTCCTGATCAAAGCGCTTCGAGCTGCGATTCATTGCGCATACCCCTTTGCCACATTAATGGGATGGGGAACCACTGACATTAAAGCCTTCGCAGATGACAAAACACCCGGAATTCCGGCGCCAGGATGGGTGCCGGCACCCACCATATACAGTCCTTTTACATCCTCGCTACGGTTATGCGGTCTAAACCACGCACTTTGCAATAAGAGCGGCTCAAATCCAAAGGCAGCACCTTTGACTGACAACAACCGATCCTGAAAATCCTGCGGTGTGGTGCAAAACGAGGTAGTGACATGTTTTTGAAAACCAGGCAGTACTGATTGATCCAGATACTCTGCAATCGCCTGGCGATAGGACTCTGCAGTCTCTTGCCAGTTTGTGCCACTGTCTAAGTTTGGCACAGGTGACAAGACATAAAAGGTGTCATGACCTGTGGGCGCAAGACTCGGATCGGTCGCGGTTGGGCGATGTAAATAGAGACTGAAATCTTTCGCCAGCACTTTACGTTTGAAGATATCTTCCAGCAACTCGCGGTAACGCTTGCCCAGTAAAATCATATGGTGGGGGATGTCAGGATATTGCTGATTAGTTCCAAAATACCAAACAAACAAACTCATTGAATATTTGCTACGAGCTACTTTCTTATCGGTCCAAACCTTGCGATGCTGCGGTTCAATCAGCTTCTGGTAGGTCCAAGCGGCATCAGCATTCGAGACCACGATATCGGCTGGCACAAAATTACCATCTGCTAGCGTAATACCAACGGCTTTGCCATCACGCACCTCAATGCGCTTTACCTCCTGGTTGCATTGCACATCCACCCCTAAATCAGCCAATAAACGAACTAAGCCCTTAATCAGGGAGCCGGTACCGCCCATGGCTGAGAACACGCCGTGCTTGCGCTCCAAAGAATTAATGAGCGAGTACACCGCCGTTACCGAAAAAGGATTGCCGCCGATGAGAAGCGGATGAAAACTCATCACTTGGCGTAACTTGTCGTTCTTCAAATGTCTTGCAACCAGTGTGTAGATGCTCTCCCAGGCCTTCATCTTCACCATCGATGGGAATGCCTCGAATAAATCACTTAGGGAGTCAAAGGCGACATTACTGAGTTCTTCAAAGCCCAGTTGATAGCATTTCTCGGCCTCAGCTAGAAAACGATCATAGCCCGGCAAGTCTGCTAGACTAAACTTAGCAACCTCATCACGCATGCGCGCCAGATCGCCTGTGTAATCAAAATGGCTGCCATCATCAAACCGAATTCGATAAAACGGATCCATCAGCCGCAGATCAACATCATTCACAAGTTTTTCACCGCATAGCTCCCATAACTCTTCAAGTAAAAAGGGAGCCGTAATAATGGTGGGCCCGGCATCAAAGGTATAACCGTCGCGTTGATGTACATAGGCGCGCCCACCGGGCTTATCGAGCTTCTCAAATACCTTCACGCGGTAGCCCTTATGCGAAAGCCGAATCGCTGCAGCTAAACCACCAAAACCACTCCCAATCACCACCGCAATCGGGCGGTCATCACTGGGCAGATAGGTTCGTTTGAGCATGGCTTCCTAATTTAGAAAAAAATGGCGCCACGAAGGACGCCATAAGTACCGGTTACATCATTCCTTACTTCATCGCTACAGTATTACTCTTCTCAGCAGGCTTTGGTGCAACGCGCGGTGCAGGCGTGCCTGTTAAGAATGGGTAATCTTTGAGCATCGAAACTCCGTAGAGAGGCTTATAGGCTCCCTGATGACAGGTTGCGCAATTCGCTTTTGCCACATCCCCTTCGGGTCCCAATCGATGGGCCGGGAATACATTGGTAATCGGCACCATGTAGTTGTTATTAATGTCACGCGCCATCCGAATGCCATACCATGCGGTCATCCGCTGCGGTGGACTTTGCGACCACTCAGGCATTGCGCGGGTATTGTGGCAATACGCACAATTCACACCCAATGAGTTCGACATATGCACCATCAAGCCAAATACTTTTTCAGTATCCTGGATGCTGTTCTTATTGCCAGTGGGTAAAGCCGTTGGTCCATTCATGCGAATGTTTTCAGCTTTTAATAAGTAAGGGGTGAATGGGTCATAGGGCAAATCACTCCCGCCCACTGATTGTGAGGGGGTATTTTGGCCATTCTTGCCCGTTAAGAACCCACTGCCCTGTTGCTTAGCAGGATCGGTAAACCAAACGTTTTGTGGAATGTTGTTTCCACGGTGGCAAGTGTAGCAGGTCACCCCAGTATCCGCCACGTGTGATTTCCATTCCACGTTAATTCGTTGGGTCATCTGAATCATCTTGCGCGAGACAATTTTTGTGTAATTCGAGTCTTCAGCAAAATTTGCGACGTTATGGCAGTAGGCACAACCTTGCTCAGGGGCAACCCAGCTGGTCATTGCCACCATAAAGTTGGTGAACTGGGCAACGCTCAGATTTCCTAAGACCTTGACGTTTTTGTAGACAGCGCCAGCTTTTGGACCATCCGCATCAGCAGGAATCGATACCGGTACCTGATTCTTTTCTGCCTGCGCCTCTAACGTACGTGGGTTGTATACCATTGCCATACCGGTGCCACGGAAACCACTCTGCACTGAGTCCACTGGCGGGCGTTCACATGCCGTTAGAAATAATGTGGCTCCGGCCAGAGCAGCAATGCCCAATATGCGTTGAATTGAGTTCATGATTGCTCCTTATTTCGCAACAGGTGGAGGTGGCACAAATGTTGCTGCTGGGTCAACCGTGGGGATACTATAGACATCAGGGTATGCAGGTGCAACCCCATGCTTCACAGCCCACAAGTACCAGTTATCAACCACAGTACCGGTTAATAAAATGCCGATGCCGCCAGTGAGTGGCACTAGCACGGCAAACCACCAGGCCCAACGGTGAATCGACTCCATCGTGGCGTTAAAGCCCATGGTCCATCTCCAGAATAATCCGGCACGCTCCGATGCAGTACCGCGATCCACAATTTGCTCAATCTCGCGCTCACCACCATAGCGACCAACCGCTAGGATGGTTGCGCCATGCATGGCAAATAACAGTGCTGATCCATACAGGAAGGCAATGGAGAGCATATGAAATGGGTTGTAAAACAAATTACCGTAACGCAAAGAGAATGCAGCAGTCCAATCCAAATGCGAGAAGATACCAAAGGGCACGCCTTCACTCCAGCTGCCCACTAATAGCGGTCTAAAGAAGCCTAAGACGAGGAACAACCAAATTGCTGACAAGAAAGCCCAAGCAATATGGGTACCCATACCAAGTGCAACCGCACGTCGGTAGGTTCGCCACCACCATAACAGTACCGATGCAGTTAAGAATGCACCGGCCATCATCCACCAACCGCCTTCAGAGAGCGGCATGATGAAGTTCAGGCCATGCTTCGGCAAGGGCGGATCAAGCGATAACCAAAAGAGTTGGCGCACAAACTGGATGGGATCCCAGTTCACCGAGGCCAACATATTCCAGCCAATGATCTGAAAGCCGATCATGCCAAAGAATAAGGAGGCAATCCCAATCGTTCCTAAGTAAATAGGGCCAATCTGCGCATTGCCTAGACGCCCAAATAAATGGACTAAAAAGGGTTTGCCAATCCGCTCGCGCTCATCCTTTCTGGGATTAAGTGGTGAGCCATGATGCGGTTCAGCAACCACCTGAACCTGGGTAAATAAATTTTGATAGTCCATATTCTTATCCCTCGATTCTTTTTATGACCAAATGGGGAGGTTTAACCACCAACCCCACCACTCTGGCCAACCACGAGTCCAAAATGGCCCACTAATAACAATGCAAACGGCACTCCAAAAGACCGCCGCCAATGCCAAAAACAAACCAAGTCGGTGGATTCCTAAGGTACCAACGGAGTAGCCAATCAAATCTCGAAAGAAGGTATCTTCGTGCTCGGGGGTTTTAACAAACTCGCCTTTTTGCGGATTCGTTGACGACAGCACTAATGCACCGTGCATAGCAAGTGCAAGGGTCGTCGTAAAGAATAAGGTGATCGCAATCATGTGCGCGGGGTTGTAATGAAAGTGCAAGTATTGATAGCCGACGTTTGAGACCCAATCGAGGTGACTCAAGATACCGTAGGGGAATCCATGCCCCCAAGCGCCCATCAATACGGGACGAATCACAACCAGCGTGAAATACCCAAAGACCGCGACTGAGAAGGCGAATGGCACATGAAAGCCCATACCTAATTTGCGACAGATCTCGACTTCACGAAGTGCCCATGATCCAAATGCGCCTAGCGCACAAATCGTAATTAACTGCCACAGTCCTCCCTCCATCAGTGGAGCGGGTGCTAGGCCGTATTTCAAATCGGGCGGGGCGATATTAATCTGCCACAAGTTCCAAGTTGGTCCTTGCGATGCGCCCCACAAAATGAGTGCAGTGCCTAAAAAGGTAAAGAAGATCGTGGTGATACCAAAAAATCCGACATAAAAAGGGCCCACCCAAAAGTCGAATAAATCTCCGCCAACCAGGGTTCCCCCTCGTACTCGGTACTTTCGTTCAAAGCTGAGCATGGCCATTTTTTAGTCCTTCCTTTAATTGGTAGATAAGACTCGATATGTAGTCAAGTCCTATCCACCACGGTTTTCATGATGCTTACTACTTTGCTGCTGGTACTGCTGGTGGTTTAGCTGCTCCACTGTTACCAGTTTGTTTTACATACTCAGCCTGACTTAAACCATCAAGCCAATTAAAACGAACTGTGCTTAGCAGAATCAAATGAATCATTGCTGCCAAACCGAACAGGAAGATTCCTTGAATAGCCATAGCCCGTAATGGGTCATATAGTTTCCAAATTCTCCACATGGTATTTCTCCTAAGTTAAATACGACATAAAGCTATAAACCGCAGACCTTACGCCGTCGATCATTGACTTCTCTTCTGATCCTGGTAACCAGGATCTCCACTGACCCGGTAAGAACACAGTAAAGAGCGCGAGTACAAAACACACCACAAAACACAAGACAAAAATCGTCTTGAACGTGATTGAATCGTTCTTAGCGATTTCTTGTACCGAGTGGTTTAAATGGATATCTTTCATATCGTTACCTTTACGTTGTTACTTCCGATTTCAGTAGAACCAAGGACGCCAAGCCCACACCAAAATGTGAGCAATGACCGCTATTGCAGTAAACCCGACCAAACCTTGGACATAAAACTGGTGAAATTCTTTCGCCTCGTCGTCGGTAAGACCAGAAATAGAGCCTCTGTGATCACTCATTCGAGATCCCTCCTTCAAAATTAGCCTTTCGGCTAGCACCGCGCAAAGCCCGCGCGACAAGGGCATATGGCATGGAACTGCCACATTGGGGATGGAGCAAAGTAGTCAGATTCATACTTTCTCCGATATGGGGTTGGGTGTTTTCTCTTGCACAATCTCAGGACAAGACAGGCGCACGCGCTCTGCAGTGACTCGTGCTTCACCTGAGGATTCGGTATCGCGCTCGACGCGATCACGTAATTGCTTGGCTGCCGAGATTTGCACTAAGACCGGTTGTTTCTGAACATAATTAGCAACCATGGTTTGTGCGTCGCTATCCCACAAGAAGGCATTCGCTGCTTGACCACGTGCCAAGGTGGAGTCGACCTTATCCATTTCAGTACCTAAGGGCAAGATATGGAACAGTGCATCAAACAGCCCATTGCAAAACTCTTGGATTAAATAGGTTGCGCCGGCGTATCCCATGAATGGCGTGCCAGTATGGCGCCGAATAATTGCGCCAGGAAATGATGCAGGGATATACATACCCTTACCACCCGCTTCGGCTAGATACATTCGTTCGTTGTAACTACCAAATAATACGAGAGGTGCTTTTTCTTTTACCAATTTACGAATTTCTTCACTATCGGTTTTCTGACCAGGCTTACGTGAAATGGCAAAGCTGCATGGCAGCCCCATCTCCTCGCTCAAGAAATGAGAGATCCCGCGCGTGTAGGTCTCGTTTGCAACAATTGCAAAATTTGCGGTCCCAAAAAAGTCCTGCGTCACCGAGCGCCACAGATCCCAAATTGGCTTAATCGTGGTGTGCTTCTCACGCTCAATAAATGGCTCGGGATCAAGATCAAGCAACTCACCTAGTTTGCGCAAGAACTTGGTCGTACTATGAAGACCAATCGGTGCCTGTAAATAAGGGCGATCAAGGGCTTCGCAGAGCATGCGCCCAAACTCGCGGTACATGCAAATATTGACATCGGCTTCGACTAAACGCGACACATCGGCTAAGTGACTACCGAGTGGAAACACCATATTGATCTCAGCGCCAATTCCTTGGACCAAACGGCGGATCTCAGCCAAGTCGCTCGGCATATTAAACGTGCCATAAGCAGGACCAATAATATTGACGCGCGGCTTCTCACCTTCTTTGCGGGGCTTACGGGCCGGCACATTCTTAATGCCATACTCAGACCATAACCAATACATCGCGCGATTCGCGCACTGCCATTGGTCTTCATCAATGGTGCGCGGTAGGAATCTTGCAATTGCTGTACCTTCAGGTGTAACACCACCACCAATCATCTCGGCAATTGATCCGGTTACAACTACTGCGGGTAAATCAGGATCTAAGGTAGCATGAGCGCGCTTCATCGAACCTTCGGTACCCTCGCGCCCCAATTGCTCTTCTGCTAATCCGGTGACTACGATGGGCAACTCATGCGGCGGTAAGGCATCGGTGTAATGCAAGACCGAGGTAACGGGTAAGTTCTCACATCCTACTGGCCCATCAATAACCACCTGCAATCCCTTGATGGCCGTGAACACATATACGGCCCCCCAGTAGCCGCCAGCACGATCGTGATCAATGACGTACATCAGATCATCTCCTCGGCTTTGCGCTTCTTGATCGCTTTTTCTAACTTGCGACGGGTCTCGGCTTTGAACTCAGGACGATCTTTGGGAACGCTTTCCCAAACACCGGCATTATGGCTCGCACCCACTTCACCAAAGAAGGCTTTCATCTCATCAAAGCGTGCTTGATTTCCAATCGCGGCATTAATTACTTGCGCTAGCGATCCAGCGCCTGCAGGCCCCATTAAAGGACGTGCTGAAATGAGGTTCGTGAAATACAGACTAGGAATCGATGCTTGCTTGGCTGCTTGTACTACCGGCGTGGTACCAATGGCTAAATCGGGTTGATACTCGGCCATCGCTGCTAAATCCTGCTCAAGTGAGGCGCGGAACTGCACTTGCACACCTTTTGCTTCTAACCATTCCCGATCCGCATCACTCCAGACTGTGCGGGGACAGGCAGATCCAACATACCGAACATCTGCACCACTCTCAATGAGTAAGCGTGCGACTAGAAGTTCAGAGCCTTCGTAACCACTTAAGGTAATACGACCTTTAATCGGGGTTGCGCCAAGCACTGCTTTAATCGCTGGCAAGATTTTGTGTTTAGCGGCATTAATTCGGTCTTGCGGTGTATTGGTTACTTTGCCAATCGCTTCTAACCATGCAGCAGTTCCCTCGTAACCAACCGGCGCAGATCCAACGATGGGTCGACCTGCGGCTTCAAACTCCCGAACACTGGCTGTATAAAACGGATGAATCGCTGCGACTGCTTTGCAATCGAGCGCTTGATACAACTCACGCCATTCACGCGTTGGTACTGTAGCGCCTACCGCAAGATCCATCGGCTCCAACATGGCGCCAATGACTGCGGGATCGGCTGGGAACATCTCTCCTAAAAGCGTGATGGTCGGTTTGGTTTGCACGCCAGTACGCGGCGCTTGCACGGGACCAGCCATGATTTCATGGCGGGCGTATTGCAACATGGCACCGGCTAGTACATCTTTTGCCTCAGCATGGGTTGGCACACCAAAGCCTGGCACATCAATACCAATAATACGTACCCCATTAATTTCTTTAGGCAGCAACTGCAGCGGTACGCCACTTGCAGTGGGGACACATAAATTAATAATGACAATCGCATCGTACTTGCTGGGGTCGGCCTGTTCGTGCACCGAGTCCCGAATATCTTCAAAGAGTTTTCCAGTGACCAGGGTCTCGGAATTAAATGGCACATAACCCACGCTACGACGCGCACCATAGAAATGCGAGGTAAACGTTAAGCCATACACACAGCAGGCAGAGCCCGACAAAATGGTAGCGGTGCGACGCATGCGCAATCCAACCCGCAATGATCCAAAGGCTGGGCACATACTTTGTGGTTGATCGTGCGGCCCTTTGGGATAGTCCTGTGCATAGCGTTGCAATACCTCCGCTTTGCCCGCAGACTTTGCTGCATCCATCATTTGCTTTTCACCCGCATGGCATCCCACGCCATCCCCTTGGGATGGATCGTTGACCAACTGCTCGGGCACGATGGGAATGATAGGCTTTGTCATGGATTTAAACTTTGTCGTACACCACTTCAAGGGTTTTCTTGACGACCGCGTCTTTGCCCATCATGTCAACTTCGGTAGCGGGCTCAAGTACGTAGTCACGGCCAGTAATGTCTGATGAGAAGAGCCCTAAGAGATCGTCTTGGCTGAGCGGCTTGGGTCGTACCGGCGGTGCATCGGCAACATTGGTCGCCAACTCTTCAAACAGCGGTCCCCACTGCGTACCAGGACGGCCGATGATTTCATAGCTAGCACTCTTACGCCGAATATCCTCATGCGCAGGAATCGCTGCCAAGACCGGAATGCCTACTTTTTCTGCGAAGGCTTGGGCTTCACCGGTGTTGTCATCCTTATTGATCACCATGCCTGCGACACCGACATTACCGCCCAGCTTACGGAAATACTCTACGGCGGAGCAGACATTGTTGGCAACGTAGAGGGATTGCAAATCATTGCTACCCACCACGATCACTTTTTGACACATATCGCGTGCAATCGGCAATCCAAAACCACCGCACACCACATCGCCTAAGAAATCCAAGAGAACGTAATCAAATCCCCAATCATGAAAACCCAACTTCTCCAAGGTTTCAAAACCGTGAATGATGCCGCGACCACCGCAACCGCGCCCTACTTCAGGGCCACCGAGTTCCATCGCAAATACGCCATCGCGTTTAAAGCACACATCGCCAATCGATACAGAATCACCCGATAACTTTTTCTTCGAGGAGGTTTCAATGATCGTTGGGCAGGCTTTGCCTCCAAACAATAAGGAGGTCGTATCACTCTTCGGATCGCAACCAATCAGCAATACTTTCTTACCTTGCTGCGCCATCATGTAAGAAAGATTGGCGAGGGTAAAACTTTTACCAATTCCGCCCTTGCCGTAAATGGCGATGATTTGGGTTTCTTTGGTCACCGGTCCTTTGTGGACTGGGTCTGGTTCCATGTCAGCCTCTTTTTTGAGATTGACAAATTGCACCGTTGCTTCGGCTGGCACACCTTCTAATTTTGCGGTTGCTGGACTCATTGCAAGGTTCTCCAATCAAGGACCATCTTTAAACAATCTTTATCGCTAAACGCTTGGCGATAGGCTTTATCCGCATGCGCAGGTGATGCATGATGCGTAATTAATCCATCTAGTGAGAGTCGACCTGACTCGGCTAAATGTTTCACGGCTAATAAATCCTTAGGCTGCCATTGCGCTGCCACCCGAATGCGGGCTTCGCGCATAAATGCTTGTGGGAATGAGAAGGTCATGGGTGCGTCATAAAAGCCAGCCAGGACAATTTCACCACCGGGCGCCAAACACAAAATCAAGGTATCCAGTAATGAAGCGTCGCCACTCACATCCACAATCGTTTTGTAATACCGTTTTTGGTCTGCCTTTGGATCAATCACTTCATAGCCAATTGCTCCGGTGCGACGATCAGCATCGGTTTCCCAAACCACTGGGCTTTTTCCAGCAAGTACGGCAATCCGTGCAATCAGGCGGCCCAAAACACCATGGCCAATAATCAGATCAGGCTGTTGACTGCCTTCAGCCGATGTGACGTGATGCGCAGTTGCTGCCAATGCAAACAAAACGGCTTCTGCGCCTAATTTGTTGTCCACGCCAATCACCCGACTGGCCGGTACCACTACGCGTGATGCTGCGCCACCGAAGAGACCTTTCACATCACCGAAGCAACGTGCTCCTGGAACAAATACGCGTTGGCCAGGCTGATACCCTGACCGAATCCCTGCTTGATAAATTTTGCCGACGGACTCATAACCCGGAACGAGTGGATAACCCATGCCCGGGAAGTGGGGCATGCGCCCACTCCATAGAAGTTTTTCAGTACCTGTACTAATACCGCTCCATTCAATATCAACCACAACATCCGTCTCTGTGACGGGTGATAACTTCAGCTCACTCAAGACAACGCTCTCGGGCTTCTCGAGCACGATGGCCTTTGCTTGATAGATTGTGTTCATAGTGTCATTTCTTATTTACATATTTTATGTGTAAATATTTATTTACATGACTCATTCTTCACCACTTTAGGGATAATTCATCTAGGGGTTTCTACTAATGACCCCTAGTATTTACAAGGCTTTTGGGCAAAAATTGGCTTTTAAACTCTAACCCACTGAAATCATTGGCTTTTTACAATGCAAGATCTGTGCATTCAAGGGGATAGCGGATGGCAATAGGCGAACAGCCTCAAAGCCGGCCTCGATCAGCATTTGGGTAATTTCCGCTTGGGAACGCGGTCTACCCCGACCCATTGCGAGCAAATAGAAGCCAAAGTAGGCATCCCCCATCGCTTCTTGCCCCGGAGTATTAGCCATTGGTTCTGCCAAAATCAAGCTCGCTCCTGGCTCTAAGGCATTGAAAACATTACGTAATAAGATTTTGACCCGGGAGTCATCATGATCAAAAATGACTCGAATCAGGGTGGCTACGTCGGCGCCCTTGGGCAATTCACCATCAAAGAAATTCCCCCCAATCGCTTGGATACGGTTTGATAGATCCGTTTTAGCAATCTGAGTGGTGGCCAACTCAGCCACGCCAGGAAGATCAAAAATCGTGCACCTCAACTGCGGATAAAGTTTTGCAAGTTGAGTCGCAAACGCGCCCTGCCCACCACCAATGTCGAGTAATTGGCGGTGCTTAGCAAACGAGTAGGCATCTATTACCTCGGCGGTGACTAAAGGTTGAGTGTGCGCCATGAGCTTTGAATAGTTCGCAACGCGCTCGGCCGATAGCGATTCTGGTTTGGGATCGTGGGCATGATCGATATAGGGCCAATACTCGGCCATCGCCGCTTTCCCAGAAATATCACCACGCAAGAGTGCTAACGGATCTTGCAGATCACGATAGAAATCGCCGTGATGAATAATCATATCGACGAGTGCGCGATTACCAACTAAAGGCGCCCCCAGCATGCCAAGTGCATAGTGCTCGTTGTCTCGTTTTGTTAAAAGACGAATGGCAACTGCTGCGTCGAGTAAACGATTGAGGCCTGCGGGCGGTAACGCAATGCGCTCTTGCAATTGTGCTTTAGACAAAGAGCCGTTTGCGAGCAACTCAAACAAATTGACTTTGACACAAGCCAATAAAATTTGGGAATACACAAAGCCCGCCATCACATCAAAAAGTGCGGAAGCCTGACCCCGCACAACCCAGCGTGTCAATGGAAAGTGCGCAGCCCAGCGCTGAAATCGGGGTGAGGCAATGACACTATTACGCCAATCGGCGAAGGTGTCTTTCAATGAGCGGTGATGGGTTTGCGTGTCTTCGGACACACGCTCAGACAGTGGCATGGTGATGCAGCGGTCGACTCGTATTGATAAACCATGCTTCCGGAATCAAGCGTTCTGCCTCTTTCGCTACTAAAGCGCGCAGCATCTTCTCGCCTTTACACGACGGTATCGAATGAATTGCTTTGTAGACCAACTCATCAAAATGCTGAACCGCGCCCACCAATCCAAGATCTCGCGCAGAGCTTGGTCGATCATGAGCTAAATCTTGACCTTGTGGTTTACCCATCGTCGCTTGATCAGCCAATACATCACGAATGTCATCAGCCACTTGATAGGCTTCACCTAACCACTCACCGAGTGGTTTCCAAGTATCGGCATCCGCTCCTGCGGCTTGTGCGCCCGCTGCGGTTGCCGCCTCAAAGAGTGAACCGGTTTTTTCTTTTTGGTATTGCGATAGTTGGACTTTGGATTCGCACTCCCACGCTTGACCCGACACAATGCCGTGCGGCGCACCGACGGATGCAGCAATCGTTTTTAGAAGTGGTGCTAAGCGTAATGGCGAGCGCATGCTGCACGAAGCCATGTACTGAAATGCCAACACAATCAGTGCATCACCCGCAAGCACGGCAATGCGCTCACCAAATGCGGCATGTACTGAGGGTTGGCCACGGCGCACCATGGCATTATCAAAACAGGGCAAATCATCGTGCACCAGGGATGCGCAATGCAATAGCTCAATCGCGCCCGCAGCTGCAATCGATAAATCCGGATCGTCATCGCCGCAGGCGGCAGCGACCGCTAAACACAGTTGCGGCCGAATGCGCGCACCTCCTGGGAACACGGCGTGATGCAATGCCCTTTGTAAATTTTGTGGGGCTGTCTTAGACTCTGCGATGGCAAGCGCTTGATGCAAGCCCTTTTCAATGCGTTCTTGCATCGCTTGACTGGGGCTGATTTTTGAGCTCATGGCCGGCTTTCAGAGTTAATCGGGTCGCAATACGGGTAAAAAAGTGTAAATATTTTTTTACACTTATCATGATGATGAATATAGACAGCTAATGCAAGAGGGTCAATCAATCATATCTAGGGAAAACCCTAATGAGTTCCATTAATCGCATTCCCTACGACTGGCCAAACCGCCAAATTAGCCGCTCCGTCACCGTGGGCGACCTCACCTGGCACATCCAAATCTCAGGCAAAGGGCCGGTAATTTTGTTACTGCATGGCACCGGTTCCTCCACACACTCTTGGGGCGAGCTCACGCCTTTACTCAATCAAGAGGCGCAAGTTCTTAACGTCGATCTACCAGGGCACGCCTTTACTCTGGGAGCTTCAGTGGACTCCTTACGACTCGAGCAGATCGCAAGTAATTTGATTGCACTGATTGGCGAACTCAAAATGGGATGGCCAACCATCGTCGTTGGTCATTCTGCTGGCGCTCCCCTAGCACTCGCCTTTGCTAATCTGGCACCCACCAAACCACAAGTGATTATTGGTCTAAATCCCTCACTAATTCCGCCGCCGCCGAGCTACACCCAATTTTTTGGACCCATGTTGGGGCCAGTCACTAAATCAGCAACGCTGGCATCGATTCTGGCAAAGCTTGCACCACTCTCAGGTATGACCGATCGATTACTAGATTCCACCAATACCAATTTGCCAGAAACGAATCGCAATTACTATCGGCGCCTCTTTCAATCACCCGAGCATGTGCGCGGTGCCATGAACTTTATGGCCTCGGCCAATATCGATCAAGTACTCAAAGCCGGCTCAAACCTTTCAAGCAAGTTAATTTGGGTGATTGGCGAGAGTGATCAATGGGTCCCAGAAATGGGCTTGAAGAAAATCATCAGCCAGTACTTTCCTAAATCCACCGTGATCTATTGGCCAGGTGGTCACATCATGCACGAAGTGGAAACTGCCAAGACCGCTGATCTAATCTTGAGTGAGCTGCGCGCCCTGAAGAAGTAATTGGCTCTAGGTATGCAAAACACCTAAGACTGCTTGCGAGAGTTCGTGCGCGCGTGCATGCGGTAAGGGCAAATAGTACGAACCAATCAGTCGGGCAATATGCCCCCCCTCCTCGCGCGCTTGCGGCGAGGTATCGATCCATAAACTGCGTACCTTGATCTGTGATGCTAGCTTTGCGGATTGCTCAGCATCAACTTGCGCTTGGGTGCGACCTGGTGTGCCGTCGCGTGCAATATTGGCGCGACCATCGGTTAAGAACACCAAGGTGGGGGTCATGCCTTTTTTAAGTGACCCCTTCGCCAGTGCAAAAGCTGTATCAATCGCAAGGGCTAGCGGTGTGCCGCCCCCACCAGGCAGTGACGCTAATGAGCGCTTCGCTCTAACCAGGGAACGGGTTGGGCTTAACAACAGTTCTGCTTCGCTTCCCCGAAAACTAATGAGTGCTACCTGATCGCGTCGCACATAGCACTCTGCAAGCAGTAACTCCACTGCACCTTTTGCTTCGGCTAAACGATTGATCGCCGCAGAGCCCGAGGCATCGACCACAAAAGTGGTGAGTGTTTGATTACGCTGTCGATAGCGTTTGATGCGCAGATCATCCTTACGAATGAGGATTTTTGGCTGAGACGGATTCTGACTACTCTTAAGTTGGACTTGACGAATCCGCTGCCAGGGTACTGCAGCGCGCAGAGTATCCATCAAACTCAATCGTTGATTACCAGAGGGCATACCGGGCTTTGAGCCCATTGGTCGACCACGCTGATGACTCAATTGACTCGCGCCTGCCTTACCAGCTGAGTGATTTTTTTGGCGTACCAACGCGAGTTGAGTGAGTCGATCAAGCAGCTCGCGAGGGATCGCTGCCTGTGCGGCTTCTAATACTTGATCTTCAAGAACTTCTGTCTCTTGATTCCGAGATGAAGTCTCCTCTGAATTAGCTTCCTCGTTTTCTTCGGTGTCTGGTTCAGGATTGGGCTCATCCTCAGCTTGAGTCTCGTCGGTCGTATTGGGTAGTTGGGTTGCTCTCGGCAGCAGTACCAGGGTCACCGCGCGCTCAAGATGTTCTTTGCTTGGCTCACTCTCATGCCATTCGAGATCCATCGCGGCCAAGTACCTCGCAGCTCTTGCTGCAAATTGCACCGCGCGCAAGGAAATAATGCCTAACTGCGCCGCAATTCCGACAAGTGCCACGTATTGCTCATCACCGAGGGTGATTTGCTCAACCCGCTCTTGAATATTTTCGCGATCGAGATCAATGAACTCCGCATCGAGTTTGGCATCGGGTAGGTCATGCCATGCGATCGAATCTAAATCGATATAAAACGCGCAGCGCTCGATCAATTTTGGATTCACACTCTCGTCTTCTTCAATACTTTCATCAAGAGCGATCACTCCCATCGCGCAGGCAATGCGTTCTCCATGACCATCACGCTCAACCTGAATGGCGCCATGATCGAGGGCGGCTGCAATACGTGCCACTGTGCCTGCTTCCACTCGCTCAGCCATTGGCAAAATCACGAGGCTTTGATCGCAGTGACTTAAGAGCCCCGGTCGAAAGATTGGCTTACCTGCAATGATGGTGGCTTCAATATCCAAACCACCTAGTAAGTTCTCATCTGAGATACCGCTGGGGATCTTCCGTAATGGTGTTGCTAAACCATGATGGCGTGCAAGCTGTTCAAGGGTTTGTAACCAGCGCTCGCGCACAGGTCCTGAGCGCGCATGCACAATCACCCCACCAAATTCATGGGGTACGAGAGTCATTAACTGCGCAACGTGCAGGCAAGTTAACCAGTAAGGGTTCATGCCTTAAGCAAATAACTCATCAAGTGCCCGTTGCACACGCGTTGCCGAACTGGATTCGTCGAGAGGGTTGCGACGCAAGCGATGTTGTAGGGCAGGCACTGCAATGCGCTTGAGATGATCGCGCGTGACCTTATTCTTTCCATCGAGGGCAGCGACTGCGCGTGAGGCGCGCAAGAGTGTAAGCTCACCACGTAGGCCATCGGTACCAAGATGGGCGCACAGCGTACTGGCATCGTGTAGCAATTTGTCATCAACCTTGACGCTGGCTAGTTTCTTGCGCGCATTGGCCATCATCTCCCGAATCTTCGCGTCTTCTTTATCCCAGATCTTCATGAAGGCCTCGGGGTTACGCTCAAAGGCATCACGTCGTTTAATGATCTCGACACGGCTGGGCATATCGCTTGGGGTTTTCACCTCCACGGCTAGGCCAAAACGATCTAAGAGTTGGGGGCGCAACTCGCCCTCCTCGGGGTTGCCACTGCCCACCAATACAAATCGGGCAGGATGGCGCACACTCAAGCCTTCGCGCTCCACCACATTTTGTCCCGAAGCAGCGACATCAATGAGTAGATCAACTAAGTGATCATCCAACAAATTAACCTCATCAATGTATAAGAATCCGCGATTGGCTTTGGCTAACAAGCCGGGCTCAAAGGCTTTCTCACCAAGCGTTAAAGCTTTCTCGATATCCAAGGCCCCAAGTACTCGATCCTCGGTTGCCCCCAAGGGGAGGTCCACCACGGGTACGGGGCGCAGCTCCGTTTTGGGTTTGGTTTTTGCTCCCGAACTACAAATAGTACATAGGCCTGCCATCGCTTTTGGATCGCATCCATACGCGCAGTCTTTCACAACGGTCATGGTGGGTAAGAGTGCTGCGAGACCTCGAACCGCAGTTGACTTCCCGGTGCCGCGATCTCCCATCACCAGTACACCGCCAATACTAGGCTCCAATGCAGCTACCAAAATAGCAAGCTTCATATCCTCTTGGCCCACAATGGCTGAGAAGGGGTAGTTACGGGTCATGCAAGCGCTCCTTGAATAAACTTTATTGGTTTGTCGCCAAATTAAGGTTAAATATAAGGCATCTAACGGGCAATGAGCCCAATTGAGGAAAAACGATGAGCGATAAGACCCCAAAGAGCATTAAAAGCGTTGAAGAGCGCATCGAGTCTTGGTTTATTCCAACTGGCAATCTGTTTGTTTCCCTGTTTCATCGTATTGCCCTCTTTGCAATTGGTGCGGCTACCGTATGGGCCGCTGGGATGAGCTTTCTGGAAATGATGCATAAGCCCTATGCCTCAGTTCAAGATTTACTCCTTCTATTTATTTATCTAGAAATTGGTGCAATGGTTGGCATTTACTTTAAGACCAATCACATGCCTGTGCGCTTCTTGATTTACATTGCCATTACTGCCGTCACGCGGCTGATCATCGATCTGGTTGGCACGAAGCACGAAGCCGACATGGGCATCTTGCTAATGGGCCTCACCATTTTCGTCTTAGCACTCGCCAATGCTCTCGTACGCTATGCCTCCAATAAATTTCCCAGTAAAACCGATCATCCGGGTGGTGATTAAACGTGAGTCCTACTGAGCAACAAACCCGGATTGATTTAGCGGCCTGTTATCGCTTGTGTGCATTTGAGGGCTGGGATGATCTCATTTATACCCATATCTCAGCAACGGTTCCAGGAGAGCCCAATCATTATCTGATTAATCCGTTTGGCTATCAGTTTGATGAAATCACCGCATCGAATTTGGTAAAGGTCAATACCCAAGGTGAGATTGTGGATCCCAACTCACCCTACCGCGTTAATCCCACCGGCTTTGCGATTCATGGGGCAGTGCATCGCGCCCGCCCCGATGCGAACTGCGTGATGCATCTACATAACACCGCTGGGATTGCGGTATCAGCGCAGGAGAACGGTTTATTACCCCTTTCGCAGCATGCCATGCGCTTTATGGGACATCTGGGATACCACGATTACGAAGGTGTTGCTCTCACCGAATCCGAAGGAAAGCGCCTTACTGAATCCCTGGGTAAGCACCCTGCCATGCTATTGCGTAACCACGGCACGCTCACCGTAGGTCGTACCATCGGTGAAGCCTATGTGGTAATGGCCACCCTGATTAAAGCCTGCGAGATTCAGATTGCCGCTCTATCGAGTCCACAACTGCATCTACCCAAGCAAAGTGTGATCCAAAAAGCTGCCGATGAGTTACATGATGGCGGTGCCGAAGAAGGAATACTAGAGTGGCCCGCCCTACTACGAATGCTCGATCGCTTTGATGAGAGCTATAAAGATTAATTAACTAAATCACAGACAAGGAGTTGATATGCCCACATTCAATGTGCAAATGTTTGAAGGAAGAACAGTCGAGCAGAAACGAAAATTTGTTGCTGAGGTAACTCGTGTCACCTGCGAGACCTTGGGATGCAGCCCTGGATCGGTTGACATCATCATCACCGATGTCAAGAAAGAAGACTGGGCTAGCGGTGGGAAGCTATGGTGTGATGCGGATTAGGCATGAACCGTAATCCGTAAAATAGTTTTAAAAAGTTGGCAAATGGGTCTACCGTTTTACCCCTGAAGACCTTGAAGTAACTGATATTCCTTTTGCGCGAGCAATGTGACCTAGTGCAGCAGCCAACTCTGCATCATCACCCTCATTCATCACTTGATTTAAATACTCTGTCATTGCCCGTTTACTTTTCAGTAATCGGGCAATATCAAACTCACGAATATCATGTTGTTTGTTTTTAGGATTTTTCTTCATCATATTTGCCATCGCCCACTATGTTAATCGAGCAAATCTGAGGAAACTACCCCGTATGATGCTTAGGGGATTACTTTTAGAACTTTTTACCTAATGGTGTTGATTTTTCTCTAAGAAGAACTCCGCCTGCGCTAAGGCTTCCTCTGCATCAAGCCCCACAATATCGGCCTGCACTTCCTGTTTGAGCTCGGGTCTTGCATTAAAGATCGGGCCGCCTACCATGACCCCAATCGTTGGATTCAGTGATTCGGCTTTGAGTAAGTTGATAAAGCGATGTAAGGCCGGTAGTTGATCCTCGGTACTGACTGAGAGCCCAACTAAATCGACATGCTGCGTCTTCACGGCAACAACGATATCGGCTTGCGTTGCCGCCAACTCACCCCACACCTTCCATCCGGCTCTTCGGAAAAACTCTGAAACCATAAAGAGGCCTAAAGTGTGTTGCGATCCGGGTAATGGAACCAATACTGCATGCGGTGCTTGATCGTCGGTGCGCGCGAACTCCTGAAAGAGCGGACTAAAGTCATAAATCAATTGTTTGATACGCCAAATACCAGTAGTCACTTGAGTAAAGCTAGCACTATCCTCTACCCACATCACACCTAAACGCCTAGCGACTGGAGCCAATAAGCGAAGGTAGATTTCATCGAGGGGTACACCTTGCTCGTAGAGAGCTTGCACGAACTCAGCGGCTTTCGTTGCATCGTCACGCAATACTAAGTGCGTAAGTTCATCCACTCGTTGCGGATCGTTGAGTCGAACATTCATCAGAGGCGAACGATTGGCCTCAATCGCACTGCTATGAGCCACCAATAGACGTGGGATCACATTGGTCTCAATGGTTTGCATCAACCAATCCGGATGTTCCTGCGGCCCTGCTTTGAGACTTAATGGCTGATTTCCAATATCGACCGCTAATTGCTTGACGCGCTGATCGTGAGAATGACTTAGGTTATCTTCTGCGCAAGCATCCCATTCAGCCCTTTGGGGGTTGACCTTTTGTTGCTCCTCACTTTTGGAAAATAATTTTTCCTTAATGAGGCCGGCATATCGCCTTAGGGGCATGCGTTCTCCGATTTTCTATCTGTGGCGCTTCCATTTAGGCTAGCCAAGCTGCACTGAAAATCAGGCCTATTTTTTTGCGTCGTTATCTACGGTTTCTTTATAGATCTTTCGGGTAAATGAAGCCATGAATGTTTACTTTTAAGGGTTAACCCTAGTTTTAATAGGTAATACAGAACTAAGTGTCAATATAAGTTGACACATTTAGCACAATTCAATATAAAAAGAGGAGTCCCACCCGAGTTAGGCAGCTATGGCCGTTCAATCCAAGTCCAAGAAGGAAGCCGTACCCATTCGTTTGGTATTGGTGACCATGGACACGCACTTAAATAGTGCGGCACGACGCGCCCAATTTCAGCTCCAACGCGCCATTCCAGGTCTGTCCTTGCAGATTCATGCCGCTAGTGAATTTACCGGCAATCCTGAGTTAATTGAGAAGGCAGTGCACGACATTACCCATGGCGATATTGTGCTCGCCACCATGTTATTCATGGAAGATCACTACCTTCCAGTGTTTGAAGCTTTAAAAGCGAAGCGCGATGATTGCGATGCGATGGTCTGTGCCATGTCAGCTGGGGATGTGGTGAAGCTCACCAAGATTGGTAAGCTTGATATGAGTAAGCCCGCCAGTGGGCCGATGGCAATCCTCAAGAAACTGCGCCCCAAACCCAAGACCGAGGGCGAGAAGCAAACCAGTTCGGGCGCCAAGCAAATGAAAGTGCTGCGCCTCATTCCGCAAATCCTCAAATGGATTCCGGGGACGGCGCAAGACGTGCGGGTGTATTTCTTAACCCTGCAGTATTGGTTGGGTGGTTCCGAAGAAAACTTATTCAATCTCTTTAGTTACCTCATCAACCGTTACTCCTCTGGTCCGCGGGAAGTCCTGCGTGGTTTAGCAAAGCCCACCGATCCGGTGGAGTATCCCGATTTGGGTGTTTATCACCCGCGCATGAAAAATCGTCTGAGTGAAAAACTCTCTGACCTTCCTAAAGTAATCTCCGATAACAAGCGCCGAGGACGTGTTGGTCTTCTACTACTGCGCTCCTATTTGGTCTCTGGCAACAGTGGTCACTACGATCCTGTGATTGCTGCATTAGAAGCCCATGGCTTGCAAGTGGTGCCCGCTTTTGCTGCGGGTCTTGATGCGCGCCCTGCCATTGATACCTATTTCATGAAAAACAATCAGGTGACGGTCGATGCGGTGATCTCCCTCACCGGCTTCTCATTAGTCGGTGGCCCAGCGTACAACGATGCCAAGTCGGCTGAAGAGGTACTTGCGAAGCTTGATGTGCCTTACATCGCTGCTCACCCCGTAGAGTTTCAGACGCTCACGCAATGGGGTGGTTCCGATCGTGGTTTGATGCCAGTCGAGAGTACCATCATGGTCGCAATTCCGGAATTGGATGGCGCGACCCAACCGATGGTGTACGGCGGTAGGCCCGGTGCAGCAGGTACCACCTGCACCGGCTGCCATCAACGCTGCACCTTTACCGAAGACCACAACCCGCAAGATATGTTTACCTGCGTCGAGCGTACTGCCATGCTCGCATCTCGCACTGCTAAGTTGGTGGATCTGCGCAACTCGGATAAAGCCAATCGCAAAGTGGGTCTGGTGATTTTTAACTTTCCTCCCAATGCGGGGCATACCGGTACCGCCGCTTATCTCAATGTCTTTGAGTCCTTACACCAAACCATGTTGGGACTCAAAGCCGATGGTTACACACTGACCGTGCCAGAAACTCCAGAAGCCTTACGCAAAGAAATCATTGAAGGCAACGCTCAGCAATATGGCGCAGAAGCCAATGTGCACACCATCATTAGTGCGGATGATCATGTCAAGCGTGAGCGTTGGCTTGGCGAGATTGAAGCGCAATGGGGTCCTGCTCCTGGTAAGCAATGGAGCAATGGCTCGGGTATTTTTATTTTGGGTAAGCAATACGGTAACGTCTTAGTGACCGTGCAGCCCGGCTTTGGATTTGAGGGTGATCCGATGCGCCTACTCTTTGAAAAAGGCTTTGCGCCAACGCATGCGTTCTCCGCGTTTTATCGCTACTTGCGGGAAGACTTTGCTGCCAATGCTGTTCTGCACTTCGGCACCCACGGCGCCCTTGAATTTATGCCGGGTAAGCAAGCAGGCATGAGTGGTTCGTGCTGGCCCGATCGCTTAATTAACGATCTACCCAACTTTTATCTCTATGCATCCAATAATCCTTCCGAAGGCGCGCTGGCCAAACGCCGTGCAGGTGCCACACTCATTAGCTATCTCACACCACCTGTGACCCAGGCAGGGATTTATGCAGGACTTGCCGATCTCAAAACCTCGATTGAGCGCTGGCGCGGTCTCTCGCCCGAGCAACGTGGTGAAGAAGAGGATCATGATTTGGCGGCACTGATTCAGGCACAAGCGGCGCAGATGGATTTGTGTAAGGCAGAGCCGCTATGGGATGTGCGCGATGCGAACTTCATCCAACAGCAAATCACCAAACTCTTTGAGCAGATTTTGGAGCTGGAGTACACCTTAATCCCGCATGGCATGCATGTGGTCGGCTCCACCCCTAGCGAATCCGAGCGTGTGGATTTATTGAGCGCCATGGCAATTGGTTCGTTTAGTCAAACCTTACCGAATTCAGCGATTACGCAATTGGTGCAAGGTAAACCCATTCAAACCATCGTGAATAAGAATAAAGACCTTCAAGAGCTCGCTCGAGAAGAAGCGATTGCGATCTTGGAGAAGCTCCAACACTGGGATCGGCAGATCCAAGAAGAGACAGAGATCCCCAGTATTCTGAAGGCGCTTGATGGTCGCTTTATTCGTCCTGCGCCGGGTGGCGATGTGATGCGTAACCCCGAGGTCTTACCATCGGGGCGCAATTTGCACGGCTTTGATCCTTTCCGCATTCCAAGTGCTTTTGCGGTCAAAGATGGCGCCAAGCAAGCCCAGAAGATTTTGCAACGGCATATCGATGATGCCCAAGCCCTCCCTGAATCGATTGCTCTTGTGCTGTGGGGCAGTGACAACCTCAAATCCGAAGGTGGGCAAATTGGTCAAGCCTTAGCGCTTTTAGGAGCACTACCACGCTTTGATGGCTACGGACGACTTGCGGGTGCTACCCTCATTCCACTCGCAGAACTTGGACGCCCCCGCATTGATGTGGTGATTACTCTCTCTGGGATCTTTCGCGATCTGATGCCCTTGCAAATTAAGCTCTTGGCTGAAGCAGCGTATCTGGCTGCTGCTGCGGATGAGCCAATCGAGCAAAACTTTGTTCGCAAACACGCGCTCGCTTATATGGCAGAGCACGGCTGCGATCTTGAAACTGCATCACTACGGGTCTATGGCAATGCCGATGGTACCTATGGAGCGAACGTGAACCACTTGGTTGAGCATAGCGTGTGGGAAGAGGACGATGAACTTGCCGAGACCTATATGCGTCGCAAGGGTTTTGCCTATGGTAAATCCGGTAAACCGGTTTGCAATAACGCTCTTCTGAAAAGCGTCTTAGCGGATGTCAGCATGAGTTATCAGAACTTGGAGTCGATGGAACTCGGGGTGACTACCATCGATAACTACTTTGATACCTTAGGTGGCATTACCAAAGCCGTGAAACGCGCTAAGGGGGGTGAAGAGATCCCGGTGTATATCGGTGATCAAACTCAAGGTGAAGGGGTGGTGAGAACGCTCTCCGAACAAGTATCGCTCGAGACCCGTACGCGTATGCTTAATCCCAAATGGTTTGAGGGGATGCTGAAGCACGGTTACGAAGGTGTGCGTCAGATTGAGGTTCACATCACCAATACCATGGGTTGGTCCGCGACAACGGGGCAAGTGCAACCCTGGGTCTATAAGCAACTCACCCAGACGTTTATTCTGGATCCGAAGATGCGTGAGCGCTTAGCGCAACTCAATCCCACCGCGTCTGCCCGCATGGCCAATCGTCTCATGGAAGCATCCAATCGCAATTACTGGCAGCCTGATGATGAGATGCGCGCTGCGATGAAGCAAGCCAGCGAAGAACTCGAAGATCGCCTGGAAGGCGTCTTCGAAAATCCTGCCATGCAGCGCGCTGGGTAATCCCACTACCCCTTAAATTACCATTAGCGGTTTTTTCTGAATGGGTGGCGCAAAAATTTGATCAAGCGCCTTGAGTAAGGCATCATCCAGCACCAGATTAGCAGCATATAGATTTTCTTTAAGGCGCTCGGAATGAACCGTTTTCGGAATCGCCACTGCGTTGGGTTGGCGCAAGACCCAAGCGAGAGCCACTTGCGCTGGGGTCAAGCCAGCCTCTTTAGCTAGTACGCTAAGTTGGGGATGGTGCATCAGAGCACCAGCGCCCAGCGGGGAATATGCCATTAATGCCATACCCTTCTCTTGCAGAAATGGAATCAAATCGTATTCAATGCCACGGGCATTCAAGGCGTAATAGGCTTGATTGCATACCGTTTTGTAGGGACTGCCCACATTACGTTCAGCTACGAGCCAATCGTTTACATCAGGCGCATCAAAATTACTGATGCCATAACTACGAATCAGGCCTCGCTCTTGAAGTTTGATGAATCCCTCGAGTGTCGCCTCATACGAATAAGAGCCTTGCCAATGCAAGAGATAGCAATCCAGATAGTCACACCCCATCCGCCTAATTGAGCGCTCACAAGCCGTGATGGTTCCTTTGGTGCTCGCGTTACTGGGTAATACTTTACTGACAATTTGGAGATGGTCACGCGTACTTTTACCAACGCGTTGTAATGCTTTACCAATTAAGGTTTCAGCTTGACCAGAGCCATACATCTCGGCAGTATCAATGAGTTGATAGCCCATTTCAATGGCGGACGCAATCGCAGTGATTTCTTGGGCTTCAGAGCGAGCGCTCTCCCCCATTTGCCAGGTGCCCAGTCCAAGGCGACACTGAAACTGAAAACTCATACCACCCTTACATCACAATTTTGGCGTTTTGACGCAAGCGCCGCACGGTCTCCGTCAAATACTGCTGCACAATCGCTTGACGCAATTGGGGTTTGGATTCTTCAAGGGTCGGGATCTTCATGGCACGCTTATCATCCAAGCGCACAATCACCCAGGCGCTCCCAATCTGAATGGGCTTTTTGGCAAACTCGTTTTTATTGAGAAGGCGCAGAGTTTGTAAAACATTCGCATTCATCTGCGAAGCATTAACCCACCCCACACTACCCCCCTCTTTTTTTGTGGCTGCATCGGCTGAGAACTCGCGCGCCAACTGGGCAAAGGAATCGCCCTTTTGTAAGCGACTCATGAGTAGCATCGCTTCGCTCTCTTTAGCAGTCACAATCTGGCTAAAGCGGTACTGCACTTCGCCCCCCGTATCCCCAATTAATTTCTTTTGGCGCTCATACTCAGTTTTTAATTGCTCGTCCGTGATGGGATTTTTTTGAAAGTGTTGATCAATATAGAGTTGCAATAAGAGAGTTTGCTCAAATTGATCGACCTGTGTAATGAATTCAGGGGATTTCTCAAGACCCTCTTTCTTGGCTTCTTGGACTAGGAGCTCGCGATTAATGAGCTCCTCCTTAATAGCTTGCCGCAGTTCGGGCGAATCTTTAGCACCCCGTTCGATGGCATTTTTAAGTGCCATGTCAAAGAGTTGTTGTGAAATCGGGGTGCTATTAACAGAAGCAACAAAGGCTAATTCACTCTTATTCTGAGCGTTTATTAAAAAGGAATAGCTAGTAAGGCCCACAAAGCAAAGCAAGCGTATGAATTGTTTCATCTAGAAATCTCTCAATTGTATGAGATCGATTATCGCGCACAAGCGAGTTGTGTCGACCCTTCTTCGCACTCTTCACCATTGGCCAGCTGATCTCTCACTTGAACAGATTCATCCATGGCAACTACCACTTCGCCTGTTGTCCCAGTATCCTCATTGAGTCTGAACAGTTTATTAACCTTTAAGGTGGTTGTTAAGGCACTCTTATTAGCGGCTGCTGCGGCAGCGGCAGCGGCACGAGCCTCTTGTACCGGGAAGCTCACTCCGGTTAATCCAATGCCAGAGCCTGTAAAGTTTGTTTCGCCATCAATGATCATGCGACCCGTGCCATTCACATTAAATTGTCCGCCAACCTGCGATATATCAAAGTTAATCATTCCCGTTTGCGATGATTTAAAGGTGGTTGCGAGCGTTGTGGAATCAGCCACAATATTCATGCGATCGGTACTGTAGTTTTGATCAGTAGCGGTTTGTACACCGCTGGTGACATTAATAATGCCGCCAATGTCCAAGCTGGTGCTTAAGCGATCTCTAAATTGCAAAGTCTGAATGTTAGCCGAGTAGAAGGGATTAATCGATCCTACAGCCCCATTAAAGCTGACAATTGGGTAATTTGGATCCGCATCAGTTTCTGCAAAACCATTAAAGATCGAGGCTACTAAGAGCGAGTAAACATCTTTGGCATCGCCATCGACCTTATTATTAAATTCAACAAGAGGATCCATCGACATAAAGGTGCGTGTCTTCACCCGTGAAATCATACGGAACTGTTCAACCGGCTTCGTATTTCTTGTAAACGAGTCGTACAAGAATCCTTCACGACCATTATCACTAATCGTGACATCACCAAAATAAAGTTGCTGCAAGAGCGTAAGCACATCGCCCTTGATGATAATTTGACCAGCACGCACCTCCAATCGACCTAAAGGATTAATCGAACCCACGCTATCGCCCAGCGTGACGGTTCCGGTACCCGCACTCACCGTCAAGTTACTAGACGTTACTTTCGCAGTGCCGTCTAATAATCCATTAAAAGTAATGTTGGCATTCGAGCTCGTGAGCGAAATCGTCGAACCAGTCTCCGGATCAATTACTACATTGCCGTCATAGAGTTGGGCTCCAGTGGTGCGGATATCCTTGCGAATACGGATCGAACCACTCACCCGCAATGAGGTGAGCGTTACGCCATCCGCCAGTTTGAGCTGACCAGCATCGATTACCAAGAGTCCACTACCTAAGGCATCGGCATTACCAAGATTCAAGACAGAATTATTGATCACGGTATTACCCGAATAGGTATTCGCACCCGACAAGGTCAACTCACCGGAGCCTGTCTTAATGAGTGATCCAGTGCCGCCCAAGGGTCCTGTGAAATTGCTATCTAAATTGGTACCACCAATCGTTAAGTTGGCATTAAGTGCTACCGTTCCAGCGCCCAACAAAGCAGCGATACTGTCAGCAGTATTGACGTTATACGTTGCACCACTCGCAACTGTCACGGCCGTGCTATCCGATAAGGTACCGGTGACACTTAAGGTACCCGCATCAATGGTGGTAGTACCGGTGTAGGTGTTGTTGCCGGATAGGATTAAGGTGCCGGTGCCTGCTTTAGTGAGGGCTCCAGTACCGGCCATGATGCCGCCATACGTTAAGGTGGTGGCACTATTGGTGTCGATGGTGCCGCCCGAGCTACCAAGGGTAATACCGCGGTTGGCATTGAGCGTAAAGCTAGCGGTGGTATTTAAGGTACCGCCATTGAGAACTAGTTGACCCGTGGTCGCCGATCCAGGTGCGGTACCTAGGTTGGTATCTGCACCAACCACTAAAGTACCGGCATTAATGGTGGTGGTACCGGTGTAGGTGTTGGTGCCACTCAAGGTGAAGGTGCCGTTACCGACTTTCACGAGGTTACCCGCCCCACTCATCACACCGCTATAGGTAGTGCTATTACTATCACCGGTGGTGAGGGTGAAGGAGGTATTGAGGTTAACAGCACCAGCGCCAGCCAAGGAAGCGATGGTGTCATTGGCGGCGACGTTATACGTGGCGCCACTGGCGACTGTCACGGCCGTGCTATCCGATAAGGTACCGGTGACACTTAAGGTACCCGCATCAATGGTGGTAGTACCGGTGTAGGTGTTGTTGCCGGATAGGATTAAGGTGCCGGTGCCTGCTTTAGTGAGGGCTCCAGTACCGGCCATGATGCCGCCATACGTTAAGGTGGTGGCACTATTGGTGTCGATGGTGCCGCCCGAGCTACCAAGGGTAATACCGCGGTTGGCATTGAGCGTAAAGCTAGCGGTGGTATTTAAGGTACCGCCATTGAGAACTAGTTGACCCGTGGTCGCCGATCCAGGTGCGGTACCTAGGTTGGTATCTGCACCAACCACTAAAGTACCGGCATTAATGGTGGTGGTACCGGTGTAGGTGTTGGTGCCACTCAAGGTGAAGGTACCGCTACCGACCTTCACGAGGTTACCCGCCCCACTCATCACACCGCTATAGGTAGTGCTATTACTATCACCGGTGGTGAGGGTGAAGGAGGTATTGAGGTTAACAGCACCAGCGCCAGCCAAGGAAGCGATGGTGTCATTGGCGGCGACGTTATACGTGGCGCCACTGGCGACTGTCACGGCCGTGCTATCCGATAAGGTACCGGTGACACTTAAGGTACCCGCATCAATGGTGGTAGTACCGGTGTAGGTGTTGTTGCCACTCAAGGTGAAGGTGCCGTTACCGACTTTCACGAGGTTACCCGCCCCACTCATCACACCGCTATAGGTAGTGCTATTACTATCACCGGTGGTGAGGGTGAAGCTATTGAGGTTGACATTTCCAGCGCCAGCCAAGGAAGCGATGGTGTCATTGGCGGCGACGTTATACGTGGCGCCACTGGCGACTGTCACGGCCGTGCTATCCGATAAGGTACCGGTGACACTTAAGGTACCCGCATCAATGGTGGTAGTACCGGTGTAGGTGTTGTTGCCGGATAGGATTAAGGTGCCGGTGCCTGCTTTCACAAGATTAGTAGAGCCACTAATCACACCAACAACCTCATTGGTTGCGGATGCTGAATTCACAGATAAGGTGGTGAGATTTGAGACGGCACCATTTATAAGGGCTATACCAGTTCCGCTATTAATGGTGAGTGCAGAGCCAGTTGCGCCACCAGTAATACTAATATTTTTAATGGTGGCATTTAATCCTTCACCCCAGGCGTGAATTGCGCGGCCAATATACAAAGTTTGATTTGCGGGCGATAAGTTTCCAGCAACGCTCATGCTGGCTTTGAGAACATTATCGGTAAAGACGCTTAGTGTTCCAATACCGCTCGGGTTTGTATATGTGACTTTTACTGTTCGATAGATACCAGCAGTTCCGCTGTTGCCATTACCAAATAAATCGATCGCACCATAGTTAGTACCCTTTAGATAGAGGCTGTCACCCCTTCCTTGCGTACGAACTAAGACACCGTCTCTGTAATCACCATACGAGAGGATCGTATTCAATCCATCACCAGACATAGCGCCAACGAGATAATCGGCTTGATACGTCCAACTTTGGCCTAAGTTAATACTATTAATAGTGTATGGATTGCTACCATTTTGAGTGGTTGTCCATGTGGTACCGCCAGTTAAATAAGTCGTGGTTGTACCATTGCTAGCACTCACCCCACCACTGATTGTGACTGCACTATTAGTGGTATTGAGATTGATATCTGTTCCAGTAAGCGTGAGATTGCCGCCATAATTCTGTGTACTGATGGTGGTGATATTGCCATCTAAGGAAGCATCACCACTGGTGGTAAGACTCAAGAGGGCTTGGGTGGCACCTACAGTGCTGCTGAAGGTAGTACTGCCAGTGCCAGTGGTGGTGGTCAGGCTATAGTTATTACCACTGTTGCTATTGACTGTACCACTAAAGGTAATCGTGCCATTTCCAGCACTGGAGTTGAGCGTGGTGTTAGCCCCCAAGGTTGTTGCACCAGTGTAGGTTTGATTACCGCTCGTGATAACCGCACCAGCTAAGGTGGAGGTGCCATTGACGGTTAAGCTTGAGCTGCCGGCGCTATTGGTAATCGTGTTGCCAGAGGCCATCACAAGATTATTGATTGTTACTGCCGTTTGCAAATCTAAGATCGAATTACCACTCATGGTGAGGTTGCTTGTCGCCGCACCAAGGGTGCCAGTGCTGGTAATGACTAAAGTACCGGCATTAATGGTGGTGGTACCGGTGTAGGTGTTGGTGCCACTCAAGGTGAAGGTGCCGTTACCGACTTTCACGAGGTTACCCGCCCCACTCATCACACCGCTATAGGTAGTGCTATTACTATCACCGGTGGTGAGGGTGAAGGAGGTATTGAGGTTAACAGCACCAGCGCCAGCCAAGGAAGCGATGGTGTCATTGGCGGCGACGTTATACGTGGCGCCACTGGCGACTGTCACGGCCGTGCTATCCGATAAGGTACCGGTGACACTTAAGGTACCCGCATCAATGGTGGTAGTACCGGTGTAGGTGTTGTTGCCGGATAGGATTAAGGTGCCGGTGCCTGCTTTAGTGAGGGCTCCAGTACCGGCCATGATGCCGCCATACGTTAAGGTGGTGGCACTATTGGTGTCGATGGTGCCGCCCGAGCTACCAAGGGTAATACCGCGGTTGGCATTGAGCGTAAAGCTAGCGGTGGTATTTAAGGTACCGCCATTGAGAACTAGTTGACCCGTGGTCGCCGATCCAGGTGCGGTACCTAGGTTGGTATCTGCACCAACCACTAAAGTACCGGCATTAATGGTGGTGGTACCGGTGTAGGTGTTGGTGCCACTCAAGGTGAAGGTGCCGTTACCGACCTTCACGAGGTTACCCGCCCCACTCATCACACCGCTATAGGTAGTGCTATTACTATCACCGGTGGTGAGGGTGAAGGAGGTATTGAGGTTAACAGCACCAGCGCCAGCCAAGGAAGCGATGGTGTCATTGGCGGCGACGTTATACGTGGCGCCACTGGCGACTGTCACGGCCGTGCTATCCGATAAGGTACCGGTGACACTTAAGGTACCCGCATCAATGGTGGTAGTACCGGTGTAGGTGTTGTTGCCGCTGAAGATCACGGTTCCTAAACCACCCTTGGTGATGCTGTAAGGTCCTGAGATTACGCCACTTAAGGTGAACTGATCACCAACATTAGTAGCACTAATCGTACTATCGGCGGTTAAGGTGACATTACCAGCTAGGGAGCTAGTGACATCTTTGAGAGTGCCACCACTTAAGGTTATTGCTTCCGCACCGACGGCTACATTCTGCAGATCGAGTGTTGCACCACTGGCAATGGTGGTACCGCCAGCGGTGCTACCTAAACCATTGTTGTGGGTCACTACGACCGTACCGGCATTAATCGTCGTTGTACCGGTGTAGGTGTTGTTGCCCGAGAGGGTCAAGGTACCGCTACCGACCTTCACGAGGTTACCCGCCCCACTCATCACACCGCTATAGGTAGTGCTATTACTATCACCGGTGGTGAGGGTGAAGGAGGTATTGAGGTTAACAGCACCAGCGCCAGCCAAGGAAGCGATGGTGTCATTGGCGGCGACGTTATACGTGGCGCCACTGGCGACTGTCACGGCCGTGCTATCCGATAAGGTACCGGTGACACTTAAGGTACCCGCATCAATGGTGGTAGTACCGGTGTAGGTGTTGTTGCCGGAGAGGATTAAGGTGCCGGTACCGGTTTTGGCAACACCACCCGTTCCTGAAATTACACCAGCTACGCTACTGGAGGCGCTGGTAGTGGTGACCGACAGTGTTGCCAGATTCGAAACCGATCCGCTGATATTTAGTGTTGCGCTAGTCACGGATAAACTTGCACTCACATTAACGCCACTGGTTGCAGCCTGATACTGACTCAATATTGTCGCTGGCGTGAGAACTGTATTGTAGTAAGCCACATTACTAATACCGCCATTAAAGTATTGTGGGCCATAGGTCCTATTACCCACCATCAGTGCTGCACCAGCCCCTGTGGATACCGCTCCAGATATTGGATAGTTTGTTTGGATCGCCGATCCATTGGCATACACATTAAGTTGCGAACCATTGCTCGTCAAGACGATCTGTGTCCATGAACCAGTGGCCGGTAAATAGTTATTGGCGTTAATCCAAGCCCAGCCTGGGCTGGAGTTTGCAATAGCCCACTCAATACGATTACCTTGGATTGCAATCTCGTATTGATTTTCTTTATTCATGATCATGCCATTACCGCCGGCATTGTTCTTCACCCAGGCAACCATCGTGAATGAGCCTGAACCCGGATTTAATGTCGCCTGATTCGGATAAGTTAAGTAACTCGATCCAGGCACATACATCGCAGTGGTATCAGCAAACAATCCGGCTGTTCTTCCTGGGCCACCTGCGGAACTCTCAATGAAATAAGTACCGTTGCCGCCTAAAGTTCCTAAGTTGGTTGCTGTGCTCGAATTAATTGCATCGGTGAGCGGTATGAACACTAACGGATTACTGCTTAATACCTCAGCCTCGTATGAAGCCTGGCTGGCCACCACACCACTTCCCTTAGAAATATTACCTAAAACATTTACATTAGCTGTTCCAGCGTTGACTGTGAGACTCGCACTCAAAACTAAATTGCTATTAAAGTTAATGTCGGAATTCGAGGTTTGCAAGCTAGCGTCACCCGTCACAGAAACTTCGCCCCCATAACTCTGTACTCCCGTCGTGGTCACATTACCAGCGAGCGATGTCGCACCACTGCTGGTGAGGCTTGCTAGAGCTTGGGTAGCACCTACCGTACTACTGAAGGTGGTGCTACCAGTACCGGTAGTGGTAGTGAGGCTGTAGTTGTTGCCACTATTACTGTTGACCGTACTACTAAAGGTAATCGTGCCATTGCCAGCACCACTATTGGAGATGAGGCTGGTGTTCGCCAGTAAGGTGCTTGCACCGGTATAGGTTTGATCACCACTCGTGGTGATCGTGCCGGCTAGGCTCGATGTGCCATTGACCGTGAGGCTTGATGTACCAGTGCTATTGGTGATGGTGTTGCCACTAGCGAGCACCAGATTCGCCACCGTGAGGCTCTTTTGTAGATCCAGCGATGCCGTGCCACTCAAGGTGAGATTGTTCGTGCTGGCACCTAAGCTACCGGAACCACTCACAACCACCGTACCGGCATTGATGGTGGTGCTGCCACCGCTGTAGGTATTGGCACCGGTGAGGTTCAAAGTACCGCTACCGGCTTTGGTGAGGCTATACGCACCACCGATGGCACCCGAGAGGGTTAAGGTACCATCAGCAGTGATGGTGCTATCACTACTGAGGGTGATGGTGCCAGCAATCGCACCCGTACCGGCGGTGGTTTGTAAGGCACCGCCACTGAGGGTAATCGGCTCAGACCCGATGTTGGCTTGGAGATCCAAGATACCGCCACTCACGGTGGTACCGGTTCCCGTACCACCCAAGGCGTTGTCATGGGTAACGACTAAAGTACCCGCGCTCACGGTGGTGAGTCCCGTATAGGTATTGGCGACCGAGAAGGTGGTGCTACCACTACCGGTTTGATTGACGGCACCTGTACCACCGATCGCGTTCGCTACCGTCATGGCATTGCTGCGATTGAAGGTCAAGGTACCGTTATTGGTAACGGCGCCACTGCCTAAGGTACCGGTGGTACTGGCGTTGCCGATTTGGAGGGTAGCGCCACTGTTAATCGTGGTGGTACCGTAACTGTTATCTGCGGTCAAGGTCACGGTGTCGGTACCAGCCTGCACCACACTACCGCTACCACTAATCGCATTGGCTACCGTCATCGCATTGCTGCGATTGAAGGTCAAGGTACCGTTATTGGTAACAGCGCCACTGCCTAAGGTGCCGGTGGTGCTGGCGTTACTGATTTGCAAGGTAGCGCCACTATTAATCGTGGTGGTGCCATAGCTATTATCTGCGGTCAGAGTCACGGTATTAGTACCAGCCTGCACCACACTACCGCTACCGCTAATCGCGTTCGCTACCGTCATGGCATTGCTACGATTAAAGGTCAAGGTACCGTTATTGGTAACGGCGCCACTGCCTAAGGTGCCGGTGGTGCTGGCGTTGCCGATTTGTAATGTAGCGCCACTATTGATGGTGGTGGTACCGGTGTAGGTATTGGTTCCAGTAAATAATTCAGTGCCTGAAGTAATCACGAGAGCACCACCAGTACCGTCAATTGCGCCAGCAAATGTTCCGGCAGCATTGCTCAGGGTTAAGGTTTTTGCGCCCAAGGCAACAGTGCCTGCGCTATTGCCAGTCAGACTAATCACCGTAATGCCCGAGCCACTCGCACCACTGATATCGAAGTTTGCATTGTTATTGACCGTACTGTTGGTGATCGAGCCACTGCCACTGATGCTCAGAGTACCTGCAGTAATCGTAGTGCTACCGGTATACGTATTGGTATTCGTGAGAGTTACAGTATTTGCGCCCACTTTATTCAAGTTGTACGCATTGCCACCATCACCAATTGCGCCACTAATCGTGAAGTCGTGGGTACCGCCCAAGGACGTATGCCCCGTGAATGTGAGGCTACCGCTTGCCACACCGGTCGTGCCGCTGGTGCTGGTGAGTGCGCCAACCGTGGCACTGGTGCCAGTACCAATCAAGTTGAGATTATTCGCAACGGTATACCCTGCTAAATCTAAAGTGGCGTCACTAGCAATCGTAATTGCACCGGTACCAAACGCGCTGGTGCTAATCGAGCCACCACTCATCACACTGCTAACTCCAGCCTTGAGCGTTCCGCCATTAACAGTGGTACCACCGGTATAGGTATTGTTAGCCGCCAAGGTTTGTGTTCCAGCAGTAAGCACGATGCCGCCACTACCACTGACCACACCGCTGAGTGATCCACTTGCACTAGCAATAGTCAGAACCTTGCTACCGAGCGTAGTGGTACCGGATCCCGCAATACTCGTCACAGTGGCGCCGGATGTGCTCGCACTAATGTCAAAGTTGGCGTTATTGGTGAGGCCACTCGAGCTTGCAATACTTCCCGATCCCGACAGCGCTAAAGTACCATCACTGATGGTGGTGGCGCCATCAAAAGTATTGATATTGGTAAGCGTGAGCGTGCCTGCTCCCGATTTTGTGAGGGTTGCGGATGTGCCTGCCAAGATGGCGCCAATTGTGATTGGATTAGCTACGTTGTTGTTAATGGTGAAGGCGGTACCCGTTAATACGCCCGAGGTGCTTAGGATTTCACCGGCACTAATCGTGAGGTTACCCGCGTTGAGGTTGGTTGTACCCAAATCCAATTCACCACCCGCAATCGTGACATTACCACCCGTGGGCAAGACACCGCTGCCCGAGAGAACGACTCTACCGGCGTTAATGGTGGTAGTGCCGGTATAGGTGTTCACGCCTGTGAGGGTTACGGTACCAGTACCATTGTTGACCACATTGGTGCTGCCACTAATTGCCCCAACGATTTGGTTAGAGGTGCTCGACGAGTTCATGGTAAGTGTTGCAACATTCGCAACCGTACCGCTCATGGTGATCGCACCAGAACCTGTTTGGATACCTAAATTGCCATATGTCGCTGAGCCACCCGTTAACACGATTGAGCTCACCCCACCAATACCCGAAGAGATATTAAATGAACCGCTCGTAAAGGTTTCACTACGACCTACGGTAACTTGATGCTCCCACACGGTTGCTGAGCCATTCGATACCCTGATGGACTGAGCGCGATCATTCCAAACAATTCCAGATACAGGACGATCAAAGTATGGGTTGTAGTCGTAACTGCCAGCACCAGTAAAGACATAGGTATTACCGGTTTGATTTAAACCATCATACAAAGTCACTGAAACCGTTCCAGATGAAGCAAGTGTGGCAATCACATTACCCCCCACCGTCACCGCACTATTGGTGGTGTTAAGGTTGATGTCTGCTCCAGTGAGTGTGAGATTGCCGCCGTAGTTTTGAACACCCGTGGTGGTCACATTACCAGCGAGCGATGTCGCACCACTGCTGGTGAGGCTTGCTAGAGCTTGGGTAGCACCTACCGTACTACTGAAGGTGGTGCTACCAGTACCGGTAGTGGTAGTGAGGCTGTAGTTGTTGCCACTATTACTGTTGACCGTACTACTAAAGGTAATCGTGCCATTGCCAGCACCACTATTGGAGATGAGGCTGGTGTTCGCCAGTAAGGTGCTTGCACCGGTATAGGTTTGATCACCACTCGTGGTGATCGTGCCGGCTAGGCTCGATGTGCCATTGACCGTGAGGCTTGATGTACCAGTGCTATTGGTGATGGTGTTGCCACTAGCGAGCACCAGATTCGCCACCGTGAGGCTCTTTTGTAGATCCAGCGATGCCGTGCCACTCAAGGTGAGATTGTTCGTGCTGGCACCTAAGCTACCGGAACCACTCACAACCACCGTACCGGCATTGATGGTGGTGCTGCCACCGCTGTAGGTATTGGCACCGGTGAGGTTCAAAGTACCGCTACCGGCTTTGGTGAGGCTATACGCACCACCGATGGCACCCGAGAGGGTTAAGGTACCATCAGCAGTGATGGTGCTATCACTACTGAGGGTGATGGTGCCAGCAATCGCACCCGTACCGGCGGTGGTTTGTAAGGCACCGCCACTGAGGGTAATCGGCTCAGACCCGATGTTGGCTTGGAGATCCAAGATACCGCCACTCACGGTGGTACCGGTTCCCGTACCACCCAAGGCGTTGTCATGGGTAACGACTAAAGTACCCGCGCTCACGGTGGTGAGTCCCGTATAGGTATTGGCGACCGAGAAGGTGGTGCTACCACTACCGGTTTGATTGACGGCACCTGTACCACCGATCGCGTTCGCTACCGTCATGGCATTGCTGCGATTGAAGGTCAAGGTACCGTTATTGGTAACGGCGCCACTGCCTAAGGTACCGGTGGTACTGGCGTTGCCGATTTGGAGGGTAGCGCCACTGTTAATCGTGGTGGTACCGTAACTGTTATCTGCGGTCAAGGTCACGGTGTCGGTACCAGCCTGCACCACACTACCGCTACCACTAATCGCATTGGCTACCGTCATCGCATTGCTGCGATTGAAGGTCAAGGTACCGTTATTGGTAACAGCGCCACTGCCTAAGGTGCCGGTGGTGCTGGCGTTACTGATTTGCAAGGTGCCAGCACTAATGGTTGTGGTTCCAGTGTAGGCGTTATTGGTGTCGATACGTAAAGTACCTGGGCCTGTTTTTGCGAGTGAAGTCGCACCGCCAATGCTACCTTCCATCGTACTGGTTGATGTCGCCTTATTCGTTTGGAAGGTCAGTACCTTACCCGTACCCAAGGTAATCGATGTGCCACTGTACATATAGATCGTCGAGTGCGCGAGGGTCAAGTTGCCAAGCACGTCGGTCGCCGCAATCGCGATGTTATGAGTGACTTGCATAAAACTGTTTTCACCACAATCGCTTAGGCAACCGTAGGTCAAGGTATTGCTCGCACGTAAATTACGCAGATCGCTCAAGTACAAACCGACTGTATCGTCGTATTTAAGTCCCAAGAGAACGTTCCAGGGTCCTACTGAAACTGTGATGTTGGGGGCGGTCACACCGCGATTAGCAAACTTCAGATGGTCGTTCGATAAATTACCATTGGGCGCAGCTGTGAAGGTAATCGTGCCGTTGGTCGAACTTGCTATATCGCCAGAGCCACTGCGAATATAGATGTATCCCGTGCCACCCGTGACGTTAATCGCTCCACTGCTACTAGTGAGACTTGCACCGGAGGTCAAATCAACGGTTGTGGCAGCCACTACATTAATGGCATTCGAACTCTGAGTGCTAATGGCACTGTTAACGGTAATGGTGTCGCCATAGAGCGTCACTGGACCGGTAATATTGATGGCGCTCGAGAGGGTCAGGTTCGAGGTATTCGAACTCTTACCGAGGGTTACGCCCGCCAAGGTACTATCAAAGGTGATGCCACTGACGGTCAGGGTGCCACTGAAGCTGGTACCGACTGGTTCAATTGTGAGACTACCTGAACCCGAATACGTACTGGTGGATAAGCTTGGGGCATTGTTACGAATAATGAGTGCACCACCACTAATTGTCGTGGCTCCTGAATAGGTTTGGCTACCGGTTAAGGTGAGCGTATTGCTACCGAGTTTGCTCACAGAACCGGTGCCACTGATATTGCCTGTATACGTTTGGCTATCCGAGCGGTTCAATTGCAACACTGAATTGTTCACAATATGACCGGCCACAGAGCCAACAGTACCGCCCGCACCCAATGTGAGCGTTCCAGCACTAATGGTGGTGCTGCCGGTATAGGTTTGATCGGCGGCAAAGATTAAGTTGCCGGTACCGGTTTTCACCAAGGTGCCGCCGGAACTGGTGAGCGCAGTAGCTAAGGTCACAGTCTCACCATTGGTATCAATCGCATAGGCTTGATTGGCCGCATTACTAAAGCGTGCCGAGTGATCAGCGGTGTAGCTTGCGGTGTATTGCAAGGTACCGCCAGCAAATGAGATCGTACCGGTGCTACCTAGTGCGGTGTTTGCAGCGATGCGTACTGTGCCACTACTTAAGATGGTGTTGCCATAGGTGTTATTGCCCCCAAGCACTACGGTGCCAGTTTGACTGTTGCCGTTGATAGTGAGGGCATAAGTACCACCCGTAATATCACCTAAGTAGGTGAGCGTCGCTCCAGAAGCCGCTTGCAAGCCACTCGCAGCGGTCAACGTGAGTGCACGATTGGCATGCAAGGTGAAACTTGCATTCGCTAAAAGTGCGCCACCGTTTAAGGTAAGGCGACCGGCACTAGCACCGAGGTTGGTATCAGCGCCCACCGAGAGCACTCCGCTATCGACTGTGATTGCACCCGAGAAAGAGCTATCGTTTGCAGCGCTCAGGGTCACAGTGGCAGAGCCGATGAGCGTCAAGTTAGCCGAACCCGTTAACGCGCCACTCATGAGAATGTTGCCAGCGCCACCGACTGAGGCGTTGGCGGCTAAGGTCACCGTGCCACTAGCCACACCCTCTGCGCTCGTTACGGAATTGGTAAGCGCACCAATGGCACCATAACTACCCGATAAGTTGAGTGCATTACCAATCGTCTTGCCATAGAGATCAATTGCACCGCCACCGGAAACGGTAATGAGGCCCGTTCCAAATGGACCGCTGGTGACAGGCGATCCCGTTGAGTTATCGCCCGCTTGCAAAGTACCCGCGGATACGATGGTGCCGCCCGAGTAGGTGTTGGCGTTCGTTAGCACTAAGATACCACTACCCGTTTTGGTGACGGAGCGACTACCACCCGTTTCACTAATCACGCCAGAGATTGTCAAGGTACCGCTCGCCACATCAAAGGTGGTATTCGTTGAAAGCGTTAAGGCTCCCGAGAATGCGCCCGACCCCGAGGAGGTCGCAAGCGATCCGCCATTGAGAATAATCGGCTCTGCACCAACATCCGCCTGCAGATCCAAGATGCCACCATTCACGGTAATGCCTTGGCCGCTGGAACCTAAGGCAGAAGCATTGGTTACGATGAGCGTGCCCGATGTGAGCGTCGTTAAGCCTTGATAGGAGTTCGTACCCGACAGGGTATAGGTTCCAGATCCAGCAAACTCCACCGTACCCGTTCCAGAAATCGCGCGACTAATGGTTTGTGCGCCCGCTAAATTAAAGACGAGGTTGCCATTATTCGTAATCGCACCCGTGCCCAAGGAGTTGGTACTGCCACCATTGCCTACTTGTAAAGTACCGCCACCAATGGTGATCGTACTCGCGCCATTGGTGCCCGTTAAGATCACGGTGCCCGTTTGACCGGCGCCATTGATCGTGAGCGGATTGTTACCAGTAATCACGCCGCCGTAGGTTAAGGTCTTTGTCGCACTTGCCGCGAGTCCGCCACCAGAAGTTCCCAGCGTAATGCCACGATTGCTATCTAAGGTAAATGTTTCGCTGGCTTGTAAAGCGCCATTGTTGAGTGTGATCGCAGCCGCATTCAACGTACTAATCGTACCGAGTGCAGCATCCGCATGAATCACCACAATACCGCCATTAATCGTGGTTGCGCCTGTAAAGGTGTTGTTCGCGCTCAAGGTTAAGGTACCGTCACCCGACTTGGTCAAGGTACCACTGCCAGTGGCAATACTTGAACTAATCGTGGTGTTGCCTGCACCACTGATGGTCAGATTTTTGTCACTGCCACCCACTGCGCCTGCAATGGTGAGTGTGCCGCCAGTGTTCACACTGAGAGTCGCAGCACTACCCAAGGTGATCGCGGTATTACTGTCACCCAGCGAACTGGTTCCGCCCAGTACGAGACTGCCATTGACGGTGATGCCCGAAGGTGCGACGGCAGTCAAACCATTGCTGTAAGTTTGCGAACCACCGCTTGCTCCCAATGTCAGCGCACCAGTGTTACCAAAGGTCACCGTATCCGTAATCGTGCCAGTAGCTCCTAATAACTCAAGATTATTAACGCTACTTGCCACAGTCAGAGCTTGTGCAGTGATACCTCCTGTAAAGCTCGTTGTACCACCAATGTTCTCAAGGGCTAAGGCTCCAGTGCCCGAGAAGCTGGTACCAGTCACACTTGCGCCTGCCGCACTACTTCCAGTTGACAGGGTTAAGTTATAGGATGAGCCAGTGACTGCACCCAAGGTAATGCCGGCTGTATTAGCGCTTGCATTGGTGTTAAGAACGGTATTTGCGCCCAAGGTAACAGCACCGAAGGTCATCGAGCTATTGGTGCTGTTAATTGTTCCCTTTAAGGTCGTGGCCGATGGACTCGTTGCAGTTATTCCACCAGCATAGGTTTGTGTGCCACCCGATGCGCCCAAGGCGAGTGTGCCGGTATTGTTAAATACCACTGCATTGGTAACGCTTGTATCACTTGCATTTAATGCAAGGTTGTAGCTTCCCGTAGCAACGCTTAAGGATGGTGTGCTTAAGGCACCATTAAAGGCGACTGTGCCAGTCGTGGCGCTGATCACGACGCCGCTCGTTACGGTGACGTTGCCACCAAAGGTTCCGCCACCGGAATTGGTCAGAGTGAGAGTGCCGATATCAGTGCCAATCGCCCCGGTAATGCTTACTGCACCGGTCGTATTAATCACAACATTTGAAGGCAATCCACCCGCTGTGCCCGTAATCGAGGCCACCGTAATCGCCCCCGAATTACCACCGCCTAAATTGAGTGTGACACCGTCGCCCAATATCACATTATTGAGCGTGATCGATGAGGTACCAAAATCAAAGGTGCTAGTTTGATTGAGGAAGCTTGTCGTTCCGCCCATATTGAACGAGCAGTTCACGCTACTGGTACATTGTGTGGGATCGCCCGCAGTGAAGGTACCCGCGAGAATATTATTCCCCGTGGTATGTGTAATACCGCGTGAGAAGGTTAAGGTATCACTCGTGCTATCGCCAAAGTACACATCACCGGTAGTACTCAGAGTCACAGCACTCGTCACATCGGTCACCGAACCAAAGAACTTAATATTAGCCGTGCCGCCAGCGTTACTCATAGCGCCGGCATAGAGGTTATTGCTAAATTCAATAGTGCCGGAGCTCGTGGTCAATGCAAGCGTTGAGATGCGATCACCACTACCACCAACGGAGCCGCTAAAGGTGACGCCGCCCGAGTTGGTAATAGTGAGGGTACCAATGTCCGTGCCAATGCTGCCACTTAAAGTAACCGCATCACTGGTATTGATCGTGATGTGCGATTTAGCACCAGCGGCAGTTCCAGAAATCGAACTTAGGGTCATAGGTGTGGCCGCACCAGCACCAAGCGTCAAGGTGGCGCCATCATCCAAAGTCACCGCCCCTAAGGTAATTCGGCCCGTGGTGGGGCTTAGGGTTGTGCTTACCTCAAAGCGAACTGGCACATTGATAAACAACTCACTGGCAGTAGCTGAAATTGTCTGGGCTTTAATCGTAACGGCAGAAGCATTGGCGATCGATAAGCCGCCCACAAAACTAAAGGTATCTGTCGCAAAATCACCCAACCGAATCGTGCCTGTGTTGTAGAACGTGGCAGTTGTTGTAATAGTTGTAGCACCAACTGCTAAGGCAATATTGTTTAGCATAATGGCAAAAGCATTGGAACCGCTACTTGCACCAACGACCAGAGCTTGTGCAACGATGGTGCCATTGACCGTAATGGTTCCAGTCTGACTAGCATCGCCCAATGTAAGAGTACCAATTCGGGTGGAAGACCCGATCACACCAGAGAGCGTGATCACTCCGCCTTTGGATTTAAGAGTAAGCGTCTCAACCCCAGCGGTAGTTCCTTGAATCGGTCCATGGATCGTAATCGCTGCACCGGCGCCTGCATTGGCGTAGGTATTGATCGTGGTGTTTGCTGCTAAGGTGGTGGTAACGGCCGTCGCGCCAATCGAAACCGCCGCACTATCGGTATTGATCGTTCCAGCCATTGTGATAGCCGATGGTGCAGTAGCGGTTAACGCAGCACCAAAACTGAGTGTTCCCCCACTCGCACCAAGCGTTAAGGTACCGGTATTACTAAAGGTGACCGCATTGGTGATCGTGCCACTCGTGCCATTGAGCGCTACGTTATACGCTTGGGCTGCGGTATTGAGTGTGGTCGCAGTCAACGCACCATTAAATGCGATCGTGCCAACAGTGTTGGTTAGTGTTACGGTAGTGGCACTCACTGTACTGCTAAAGGTCGTACCGCCCGAGTGAGTGATCGTGAGTATTCCCACGTCAGAGACCGACGAGCCACTAATTTCTGCGCCAGCTACACCACCAGTTACTAAGGTGAGGTTATATGTTGCACCAGTCACTGCACCGATGGTGAGATCAGCGACGTTGGTGGTGGCATTCGTATTGAGCGTCGTCGCAGCACCTAAGGTAATGGAACCAAAGCTCATGGCCCCATTGGTGCTACTAATGGTTCCTTTGAGTGTTCTTGAACTTGGTGCGGTCGCTGTTAAACCACCGGTGAAGGCTAAGGTCCCCCCACTCGCGCCAAGCGTTAAGGTGCCGGTGTTACTAAAGGTCACCGCATTGGTGATCGTGCCGGTGGTAGCGTTGAGCGCCAGGTTGTACCCTGCACTATTGGTGTTCAGGGTAGTCGCAGTGAGTGCACCATTGAAGGTGATCGCACCGGTGGTATCGGTCAAGGTGACGGTGGTGGCATTCACAGTGCTACTGAAGGTAGTGCCACCCGAGTTGGTAATGGTGAGTGTGCCGATGTTGGTACCAACGGCACCACTGACAGTGACTGCACCCGTAGTGTTAATGGTGAGGTTTGCGCTACCAGTGGATGGTCCAGTCACGGTAGTGAGGCTAATCGGTATAGCCACACCCGTACCGATGGTGAGGTTGTTATTGAGATTAATCGCACCGGTGGTAATTTGACCGGTCGAAGTACCGCCAATCGTAGAGGTACCACCAATGGTCAGTGCGGTATTGCTATCACCTAAGGTGATGACACCAGTACCGGCTGCACTCACCGTACCGTTGACAGTAATGGCACTTGGGGCGGTTGCGGTGACGCCACCGGTAAACGCAGTGGTATCACTACCATTACCCAAGGTCACTGTACCGGTATTGGCAAAGGTGGTTGCACCGGCGATGCTATTACTTGAACCATTGAGTGCGACGTTATAAGCCGCAGAGCCAGCACTGACGGTCATGCCGGTACTAACGGTGAGGTTGTCACTGAAGGTGATGGTGTTTGTAGCGGAAGTACTAGTGATGGTAAGTGTTGCGATACTCACCGTACCACTCAACGAAGTACCACCCGAGTTGGTAATGGTAAGCGTACCAATATCGGTGCCAATCGTGCTCGAGACGGTGACAGCACCGGTGGTATTAATCGTCAGGTTCGAACTCGTACCATCTGCAGTACCCGCAATTGAGGAGAGGCTAATCGCGTTGGCAATGCCCGTACCAATGGTGAGGGTCACACCATCAGCGAGCGTAGTGGCGCCTAGGGTAATGGTGCCGGTGGATCCCCCTCCCAATGCCGTATTGGCCAAAACACTCACTGGGGTCGTGCCCAAATTGAGCGCGCTGGTACCGTAAGTAATCGAAATCGTTCCCGATAAATACTTGGTACTTGGTGCGATGGCCGTGACGCCGTAACTAAAGACTAAGGTTCCCCCACTCGCGCCAAGCGTTAAGGTACCGGTATTACTAAAGGTGACCGCATTGGTGATCGTGCCACTCGTGCCATTGAGCGCTACGTTATACGCTTGGGCTGCGGTATTGAGTGTGGTCGCAGTCAACGCACCATTAAATGCGATCGTGCCAACAGTGTTGGTTAGTGTTACGGTAGTGGCACTCACTGTACTGCTAAAGGTCGTACCGCCCGAGTGAGTGATCGTGAGTATTCCCACGTCAGAGACCGACGAGCCACTAATTTCTGCGCCAGCTACACCACCAGTTACTAAGGTGAGGTTATATGTTGCACCAGTCACTGCACCGATGGTGAGATCAGCGACGTTGGTGGTGGCATTCGTATTGAGCGTCGTCGCAGCACCTAAGGTAATGGAACCAAAGCTCATGGCCCCATTGGTGCTACTAATGGTTCCTTTGAGTGTTCTTGAACTTGGTGCGGTCGCTGTTAAACCACCGGTGAAGGCTAAGGTCCCCCCACTCGCGCCAAGCGTTAAGGTGCCGGTGTTACTAAAGGTCACCGCATTGGTGATCGTGCCGGTGGTAGCGTTGAGCGCCAGGTTGTACCCTGCACTATTGGTGTTCAGGGTAGTCGCAGTGAGTGCACCATTGAAGGTGATCGCACCGGTGGTATCGGTCAAGGTGACGGTGGTGGCATTCACAGTGCTACTGAAGGTAGTGCCACCCGAGTTGGTAATGGTGAGTGTGCCGATGTTGGTACCAACGGCACCACTGACAGTGACTGCACCCGTAGTGTTAATGGTGAGGTTTGCGCTACCAGTGGATGGTCCAGTCACGGTAGTGAGGCTAATCGGTATAGCCACACCCGTACCGATGGTGAGGTTGTTATTGAGATTAATCGCACCGGTGGTAATTTGACCGGTCGAAGTACCGCCAATCGTAGAGGTACCACCAATGGTCAGTGCGGTATTGCTATCACCTAAGGTGATGACACCAGTACCGGCTGCACTCACCGTACCGTTGACAGTAATGGCACTTGGGGCGGTTGCGGTGACGCCACCGGTAAACGCAGTGGTATCACTACCATTACCCAAGGTCACTGTACCGGTATTGGCAAAGGTGGTTGCACCGGCGATGCTATTACTTGAACCATTGAGTGCGACGTTATAAGCCGCAGAGCCAGCACTGACGGTCATGCCGGTACTAACGGTGAGGTTGTCACTGAAGGTGATGGTGTTTGTAGCGGAAGTACTAGTGATGGTAAGTGTTGCGATACTCACCGTACCACTCAACGAAGTACCACCCGAGTTGGTAATGGTAAGCGTACCAATATCGGTGCCAATCGTGCTCGAGACGGTGACAGCACCGGTGGTATTAATCGTCAGGTTCGAACTCGTACCATCTGCAGTACCCGCAATTGAGGAGAGGCTAATCGCGTTGGCAATGCCCGTACCAATGGTGAGGGTCACACCATCAGCGAGCGTAGTGGCGCCTAGGGTAATGGTGCCGGTGGAGGCTCCACCAACGGTGGTGTTGTAATTGACCGTAACGGGTGCACCCAGATTAATCACACCGGTTGTTGCGCTGACCGTACCACCTAAGTAAATACGACTTGGGGCAGTAGCAACGACACCGCCCGTAAATGCACTGGAATCGGTTGCACTATTTCCGAGGGTCACCGTACCGGTATTGGCAAAGGTAGTGGTGCCAGCAATCGTATTACTAGAGCCGTTTAGTGCAACGTTATATGCGGCCAAGCCAGCACCCACGGTCATACCGGTGGTTAGGGTGAGATTGTCACTAAAGGTAATGGTGTTTGTAGCGGTAGTACTGGTAATGGCAAGCGAAGCTGCGCTTACTGTTCCACTAAAGGTCGTACCACCCGAGTTGGTAATGGTAAGGGTGCCAATGTCGGTACCAATCGTTGTTGTCACACCTACCGTACCCACTGAATTAATCACTACATAAGACGGTGTTCCGCTTGCAGTACCGGCTATGGAATTAATCGTGATCGTGGCTGGGCCACCATTACCGAGTGTAAGGGTGACACCATTGGCTAAGGTAATGTTGCCTAATACAACCGCATCCGATGGGTTAATGTAAGTTGTGTCCGCACTCAGCGTTAAGCCACGGTTCGCACCCAAGTTATAGCGATAGGTAGTATCGATACTTCCGACCACTGTATTGCCTGTGCCAGTGAGGGTTAATTCATAGAGCGCGATCGTGCCACCAACATTTCCAAGCGTAATGGTTCCGGAACCGTTGGCGATACTTAGCGAATAAGTTCCCGCAAGGGTTCCAGTTCCGCCATCAACGGTCCCAGCAGTGACGTTGGAATTAGTGGCGGTGATGGTTGGACTAAAGAACAGTTGGGTAGTACGTGAGGTACCCTTCAAATCAATCGCACCAGTAGTAGTTAAATTACCACGCAGCTGGTTAATACCGGTGCCATATAGAGTCAGGCTAGCAAGGCTTGTGCTATTTCCGACATTGGCCAAATCAATCACGCCAGCACCATTACTAATGCTGAGAGCATAAGCGCCGTTCGTATCACCTAGAGTAATGGTGCCTGCTGAATTACTGGTAAGCGTTGTCGCGGCTGCCAGGGTATTGGTTCGTGAAGTTCCCTTCAGATTAATCGCGCCAGTTGCGGTGATTGCGCTCGGTAGGGTATTGACTCCGGTTCCCTGTAAGGTAAGGGAACTAATGGCAGTAGTGCCGCCCACAACCCCACCAAAACTAATCGCTCCAGAACCAGGATTGATGGTGAGCGCTTGTGCGCCATTAATGGTAGTGGTCGAACCGCTAAAGGTAATAGTGGTATCGCTCGCCGTCAGAGTAATAGCTCCTGTAGACAGAGTAATCGGACCGGTGTAGGTTTGCGTGCCGCCCGATGCGATGTTTTGTGCGATGGTGTAGCCAGCCGTACCACTCAAAGTTAAATTACCGGTGGTGGTGATACCCACGGTCGTCACGGTGCCCACGGTGTACGCTGTATTTTGGGCAAACGTTAAGACACCGGTATCGGCTGCTAGGGTCGTAATCGAATTACTGGTGCGACTTAAGGTGTAGGTACCCGCTCCCAGTAAACGCAAACTACTGGCTGAAATATTTTGACTTTGCGTTACCGTTCCTGCGGTATTGAGTGTCAAATTACTACCAGTGGTGAGCCCCACAGTATTAACGGTACCAATCGCAAAGCCAGAGGTCTCGGCAAATGACACCGTACCGGTATTACCCGCCAATGTGGTAACCGCATTCGCGCTATCAGTGAGGGTATAGGTAGCGCCAGTACCTAACAGTTCAAGACCTGCGGCAGTGAGTGTTGCACCGCTATCTTGGGTCACGGAGCCGGTGGTGTACAGAGTTAAATTGTTAGCACCAACCGAGACCGCGCCCGTAAATTGCAGACCGCCACTGGATGCTCCGTAATTGAGGAGTTGGAGGTGATCCCTAAAAGTATATGCACCCACCGTGATCGTACCGGTCGCACTTGCGCTACCAATCGTAATGGTGGAGAAACCATCTTGCAGGTAATCAAGCTCAGCACTAAGGAGATTCAACGTGCCAGTGGCTCCAGCCAAACCAATTGTCGTGGTTGCGGTACGAGGCGCAATCGTTAAAGTACTCGTACCTGATATATTTGCACCGATACTTATTGCATCGGTGGTAATCGATAGAGCGCTACCTAGCATCCGTATGCTACCACTTGCTCCAGTCACCACTGAGCCAGCAGTAATCGCGGTGGTGCTCAAAATATTCGTACCACCAACGGCGCCGTTCATGCTGACTGTTCCCGAACCCGCATCTACTGTGAAGGTTTTGGCAGTGCTCGTTGCGCTATTGACGGTTGAGCTAAAAGTAATATCGGCATTACTCGCCGTGAGCGTGGTGTTGGTACCAATGGTCAGAGCACCGCTATAGGTTTGTGAACCCGAAGTCGTGATTGCATTGGTGTTAATCGTGGTCGTGCCACTGATGGAGAGATTTTTAGCCGTACCTGTGAGGGATACCGTATCGGCATCCGCATTCCCAAATACCGCATTGCCAGTAATCGCTAAGGCATAAGCCCCGGAGACCGTGCCATTAAACGTGGCGGTGCTCGCTGCGATCGCTGTATCCGCACCCAAGGTGACATTGTTGCCATAGGTTTGTACGCCTCCCGTGGTGCTAACACTTCCTCCATTGAGGACGGTAGTTCCCGATGCGCCATTTTGTACAACGCTCGCCGCATTGACTGTGCCAGTGAACGTAGTAGTTCCGGTACTGGTTAGGGAGATATTGCCAAGTCCTTGAGCACCACCCACTGCGCCTGTAAAGGTGATGTTCGAGGAACTGGAGTTCACGGTTAGATTTCGAGTCTGTCCACTATCACTATTGACCGTACTATTGAACGTAATGTTTCCATTGGGCAATGAAATAATGATCGTGCCCGGTGCACCATTGGTTACCGTGGTGGTTGTATCGGTGACACCGCTCACGATAACTCCAGTCGTAACACCATTACTGCCCCGATTACCTCCCAAGCCTCGCCATTCACCAGCAGGACGTGATCCGAAGGAAGTAGCACCGCCTTGTAATCCGCCACCGCCACCGCCGCTACCGCCACCGTCATAGCAGCAACTTGCAATGGTAAGTGTGGAGGTTTGTCCCGCGCCTGGGCCAATTTGACCGTTATAGGTTCCCGCACTTAAATAATTTCCGGCATCTGCTCCGGTGGTTTCACCATCACCACCCGTATTGTTCGCACCAGCACCACCACCCGCGCCACCGGCAAAAATGTATTTCGTTCCCGTATTGCCAATTTGCACCACCGAGGCCGCACCACCGCCACCGCCACCGCCTGACCATCCATAGGGTCCTGCGCCACCGCCTGAGCCACCATTACCAACACCCAGCGCGTTGGTTCCACCAGCGCCAGCGCATGAGGAATTGGAGCATGAACCACCGCTGCTGCCGCCAGCACCCGGTGCAATTCGAATCACGGTTCCTGGATCAACCGTCACAGTGGCTGTGTAAGATCCAGCGACGCCTGTGTCCATTCCAATATTGCCGTCATCACCCCCCTTACCCCCAGCGGCACCGACTAAAGTCACGGTAAATGAACTGCCACTAATGGTGATTTCTTGCACCGAGGACGAATAGTTATAGGTCGTAGAGGTTGCGCCACTGGTGGTTAACGTCACATTATTGTTTAACTGAACTGGACCGTTGTAGGTTTGGTCACCAGTTGTTGAAATGTTAGCGTTCAAAATAATCGAGCCACTACCGGGAATGCTTAACGATAGTGGTCGTGTAGTTGCACCTACCACCCCATCAATTTGAACCGTCCCCGATCCGGCATTAATCGTGAGAGCCTGCGCCCCATTGATGGTAGTGGTCGAGCCACTCAACGTAATGTTCGCATTGGTCGCAGTGAGTGTGATGCTTCCAGTCGATAGGGTAATTGGGCCGGTATAGATCTGAGTACCTGCACCTGAGGTGATGTTCTTGCTAATCGTCATGCCACCGGTACTGCTCAAGCTCACATTACCGGTGGTGGTTATGCCAGTGGTATTGACAACCCCTACTGTATAGCCTGAGTTTTCGGTAAACGTTATTTCTCCGGTGTTCGCTGCCAAGGTAGTAATCGCATTACTGGTATTCGTCAGTGTGTAAGTTCCACCGGTACCTAAGAGTTCGAGACCCGCAGCACTAATGGCTTGGCTTTGTGTGACGCTACCCGTGCTGCTTAAAGTCAAGTTACCAGTGGTGGTGAGACCTACGGTGTTGACGGTGCCAATCGCAAAGCCCGAGTTCTCGGTGAACGATACGGTACCGGTGCTACCGGCCAAGGTGGTAATGGCGTTACTAGTATTGGTCAGTGTGTAAGTTCCACCAGTACCTAAGAGTTCGAGGCCGGCGGCGGTAATTGCTTGACTCTGTGTGACGGTGCCAGTACTACTTAATGTCAGATTGCCGCTGGTTGTAAGACCTACGGTATTGACGGTACCGATGGCAAAGCCCGAGTTCTCGGTAAACGATACGGCACCGGTGCTACCGGCCAAGGTGGTAATGGCGTTACTGGTATTGGTCAGCGTGTAAGTTCCTCCAGTACCTAAAAGCTCGAGACCCGCAGCACTAATGGCTTGGCTTTGCGTGACAGTGCCGGTGCTGTTTAGAGTCAAGTTACCAGTAGTGGTGAGACCTACGGTGTTGACGGTGCCAATCGCAAAGCCTGAATTCTCCGTAAAGGAGATCACTCCCGTATTACCTGCTAAGGTAGTAATCGCATTACCGGTATTGGTAAGGGTATAGGCGCCACCCGTGCCTAAGAGTTCGAGACCGGCGGTAGTGATATCTGCCCCGCTATCTTGAGTCACTGCGCCTGTGGTGTACAGGGTTAAATTATTAGCACCCACAGAGACCGCACCGGTCAATTGCATACCATTACTGGAGGAGCCGTAATTGAGAAGTTTTAAGTGATCCCTAAAGGTATAAGCACCAACGGTGATCTTGCCAGTGGCACTCGCATTACCAATGGTGATGATTGAGAAACCGTCTTGCAAATAATCCAACTCGGTACTTGTGAGGCTCAGGGTACCGGCTCCTCCGGCAAGTCCAATAGAGGTAGAAGCTGTTTTCGGAGCGATGGTTAAGGTATTAGTACCCGATATATTGGCACCGAGACTAATTGCATCGGTGGTAATCGAGAGTGCGCTTGCGCCCATCGCAATCGTGCCACCCGCCCCGGTTACCACGGAGCTCGCGGTAACAGAGGTCGTACCCAGCACTTTCACGCCACCGACTGCGCCATTAAAAGTAGTAGTGGCTGACCCAGAATTAATCGTGAGCGTTGGCGTAGTGGCCAGCGAATGAGTGTTAACTGTAGAACCGAAGGTGATGGCCGAGTCGGTTGTTGAGATCGTAGTATTTTGCTTAATTAATAAAGCATTGTTATAGGATTGCGTACCTACCGTCGCAACCGTCGGTGTATCAATTACCGTAGTTCCACCAACCCCGGTATTAATTGATGCAGTATTCACCGGGGCGTTAATCGTATATGTTCCGGTACCCTCTAAGGTAAAGATATTTAAATCGTAGGTACTGCCGATCGCACCATTGAATGTCACGCTACCAGCACCAACACTTAAAGTTAAGCTCTGACCATATTCGGTTGTGCCGTCAAGGGTACTATTAAAAGTAACTGCCTGATCAGCTGTTTGTACCGTAACAGTTGTAGCAGTAATAACTACCTTGTCACTGAATGTGAATGCCGATGTTCCGCTTCCAGTTAAGTTTCCTCCCAAATAAATCGCAGCAGTGCCATTAGTATCAAAGGTTACTGGGCTATTAAAGGCTAAATTAGAAAGCGTGCTAATGGCACCTGTAGTTGATGATCCAAAGGTTACCCCACTAAAGGTGGCATTTAAGTACCCTAATGTATTGAGGTAGCCCAATTCAGTCACTGTGAGATCGAGCACTGTATCGGTGTTGTTATTGGTGCTATCTGAGGCACCAAGCACCATTGTGTTGCCAGATGTATAAGGCCTAACAATAAGCGTTGATCCACCATAAATGCTTGCTGTCGGATTAAATTCATCGGCTGTAATTGTTATCGCACCCGATCCAATGGGATGACCCTCACCAATCTGAGCAGTAGTTAAAACCCCAGTACCGGAGATTAACGTTAATGCTTGGTTATAAAGCCCAGAGAGTCGTACCGCGCCGCCCAAGGTTAAATTGCGCGATCCCGATGCGGCCCCAGAGGTATCAATTGTGGTGTCAGCGCTTAACGTAATGGCTGTTCCACTATCACCAATGGAGGTAGTACCATTACTGGTGATCGTTCCTGCAAGAGTGATAGAGCTTGGTGCAGTGGCAGTAAATCCAGCTGAGAAAGTATTGGCGCTTGTACTTGATGCTCCAATTTGCAATGTTCCGATATTGCCAAACGTTGTGCTATCCGTAACCGAGTTACTGCTACCAGTAAGACTTAGGTTGTAGTTCCCAGAGCCTGTCGATAAACTCTTAATCTTGGTGTCATTGCTAAATGTGACCGCCCCAGTCTGCAAATTATTAATTGCGATGGAAATAGGTCTTGAAGAGGCCGTTTCAATGAGACCCCTCATTCGACAACCATCGCAGTCATCCCAACCACCCCTGCTACCGGATTGGTTGATAACAACGGATACCCCATTACTAATGGTGGTCCGGTTTCCTGACTGACCAGCGGTGGCCCACATCCAAGCGCCGCCGTAGGTGCTGCTTGCATTACCATTTGGCTCTCCACCCGACCAGTTCGTAAATGTAAGGGTTGAGCCATCGACCCATCTCCAGTCACCACCGGTTGCGGAGCCGCTATTTAACCGTAAGCCGATCCATAAGCCACTAGCACCACTAAACGTGTCGTAAATATATGAATTTTCTGTAAGGTCGTTAATGGTAACCAGGTGACCCCCAGCAGCAACTGCTGCAGCCTCAGCCTGCTCCCAACTTAAACCGTCGGCGGTTAATTGATAGCTAGACCCTCCAGTTCCCCCAATTGCACCGCTGAATGTAATAGTTGCAGATCCTGCATTAAGGGACAAGGTCGGAATACTCGAATCAGAAGCAGCTTGAACTGTTCCCGAAACAGAAATTGCAGCGCCTGCTGCCCCACCGCTGACACCCAAACCATTGGCAGTAGTATCCAGTGTGACATTGGTACTGATAACAATATTTGAGCCGATTGTGATGGTTGAGGCAGTTAAGATCGTGCCACTAATTGTCACGGAACTGGGAGCCGAGATCGTCAGCGATCCTAAAACGATAAAGGTATCACCAGCAGTGCTATTGATAGTCAAGGTGCCAGTGTTATTAAACGTTAAGGCATAGCTGACTGAGCCAGACGTTCCAATTGTGGTGGTTCCATCCGTACCATTATTTAGAGTTAAGTTATAAGCGCTGCTACCCGTTACTAAACTGGTGGCAGTAATTACTCCATTAACTGTCATTGCTCCTGTTTGCGAACTGGTACCCAATCCCAGCGCACCAATATTATTGAGTGCGGCATTAATCGTGGTAGTGGCACTTCCGCTGTTGATCGTCAGATTGGTAGCATTTCCGGTGATGGCATCACTTGTAGCATCGCCCACGGTAACGATACCGCTGGTACTAGAAACCGTCCGGGTACCCGAACCACCCAAAGTGATATTGCCATTGAGACTAATCAAACCGGTACTGGTGGTAATGTCCCCACCGTTCCAAGTCAGCGGTCCATTGATCGTAAATGCTGCGTTGGTTGAAGAGGCAGCAGCAAGGTTATGACTTAAGGTAAAGGTTCCTGAAGAGGTGAACGTAACCGGATCTTTAAAGCTTAAGTTGGCTTGTGAGCTGTAATTACCTGTATAGCTAGCGCCACCAATCGTAATCGCCGAGAATCCGTCTGCCAGATACCCCAGTTCGGTTGTTGTTAAGTTCAGAACCGAGGTATTGGTTGTATTGTCAGCCGAGCCTAAATAAATATCCCGCGATAGTGTGGCAGGCACAATCGTGAGTGTTCCAGATCCGCCAAAGCTACCGGAGAAATTGATTTCATTGGCTGTTAATGAGGTATTCCCCAGGCCCGAGGCCGTACTACCAAACGTAATAGTGGCTGTACCAGCATTGAGCGTGAGTGTGTAGGTGGCGCCTGTCACTGCACCGCCTAAGGTTAAATTGGCATTTGCTGCAGCGGTGGTAATCGACGTATTAGCTGCTAGAGTAACTCCAGTATTACTATCACCAACACTCCAGGCATTACCACTGGTAAAGCTTCCGGCTAAGGTAATGCTGCTTGGCGCCGTGGCAGTAATACCACCGCTAAAGGTGAAACTGTCGCTTGCCGCATCACCCAAGACTAAGGTTCCGGTATTTGCGAAGGTAACACTATTGGTAACCGAATTTGTTGCGCCAATTAAACGAACATTGTAGGTATTGGCAGTACCGCTGACGGTGAATGTCGCGGTTGTGAGGTTGTCATTAAACGTGACTAAGGTACCCGACGAGCTGTTTGTAATAATAATGCTCGTACCTGTGGTGACACTTCCAGTAAATGTCGCACCGCCCGAATTGGTAATTGTTAGCGTCGATAAAGAAGTTGCTCCAACAGCTCCACTCACGCTGATGGTTCCTGATGAACCACTATTGATCGTTAGTGCTTGAGTATTGGCACTTGCCCCATTGACCGTACTACTAAACGAGATATTGTTTCCAGTAGAAGATGCGCCTGTAGATGCAGCTGTGATGGAGCTGCCTAAGGTCACCGCTCCGGTATAGCCTTGCGTACCACTGGTGGTGATGTCACCGTTAAGGGTAATACCAGTACCGGTGACCGCTAAGGTGCCGGAGGTAATCGTTGTTAAGGTGACTGCCCCACCGCTGCTGATCGTTAGGCTGTTGGTGCCGGTGTTGAGTGCACTAGTGGCGGTGATGGTGCCTGAGCTACTGCGAATAGTCAGTGGATCATTAAAGGTGTAATTGGTGGAAGTGGTATAGGCGATCGCACCAGTACCGGTAGCACTACCCAAGGTGATCGATGAGAAGCCATCGCTTAGGCGAGCTAACTCGGTATCATCAATCGCCAAACTACATACTGCCCCACCACACGAAGTGGAGGTAATACCGCTACCAAGACCAATCGTCGTACCATTACTCTTCGGTTGAATGACCAAAGCGCCGCTACCACTGACATTACCACCTAGAGCAATCGCATCAGTAGTGAGCGTCAGAGCAAAGGTGTTGGCAGCGAGTGTCGAACCAGTGGTGATCGCAGAAGCCGACAAGGTGGTCGCGGCAGTGAGTGTCGCGGCATCGTTATAGGTTTGTGCACCAGTGGTGGTGATGTTGCCACCGAAGGAGACCGTACCACCCGCATCGGTGGTAATCGAGGTGAGATTGGTGGTGGCTCCTACGGTGCTGGCAAATACAGTAGCGCCGGAGGTGTTCACGGTTAAAGTCTGTGCCCCGTTAATGGTCGAGGAGAAGGTGATGTTGCCCGAAGCCGAGCTAGTCAGCGTAGTGGCTGCACCTAAGGTGACGGCATTGCCGTAGGTTTGCACACCACTGGTACTAATCGAACCACCATTGATCGCGGTGGTTCCCGTACTGGAGTTTTGCACCACACTGCTAGCGACTACCGTAGAGCTAAAGGTCGTGGTGCCGGTGCTGGTTAAAGAGATGTTACCGAGTCCTTGCGCACCGCCCACTGCACCCGTGAAGGTGATGTTGCCGGAGCCGACACTGGCGGTGAGGTTGCGTGGTGTACTGCTATCGCTATCGACCGTACTACTAAAGGAGATAGCACTATTGGTGGTTGCCAAAGTCACAGCGGCCCCTAAGGTCACTGCTCCGGTGTAGCCTTGGGTACCGGTGGTGGTGATGTTGCCAGTAATGGTGGTACCCACAGCGTGGGTTGAGGTGGTGGCTAGACTGGTTAGTGCAGCACTATTACCCACCGTACTATTGAAAGTAATGCTTCCCGAACCAGCGGTAATAGTGAGTGCATATGCGCCATTGACTGCTCCACCAAACGATACAGCACTATCTGTGGTTGCCAAAGAGACAGCAGCACCTAAGGTCACCGCTCCGGTATAGCCTTGAGTACCGGTGGTGGTGATATTGCCATTAATGATAGTTCCTGAGCTATGCGTCGACGTAGTCGCAAGACTTGTAAGTGCTGTTCCATTGCCCACTGAGCTACTAAAGGTGATACTACCTATACCTGAAGTGATCGTCAGCGCTTTGGCACCATTGACCGTACTACTAAACGAGATATTGTTTCCAGTAGAAGATGCGCCTGTAGATGCAGCTGTGATGGAGCTGCCTAAGGTCACCGCCCCCGTATAGGTTTGCGTACCACTCGTGGTGATATCACCATTGAGGGTAATACCCGTGCCGGTGACCGCTAAGGTGCCGGAGGTAATGGCCGCTAAGGTGACTGCTCCACCACTGGTAATTGTTAAGCTGTTGGTGCCGGTGTTGAGTGCACTAGTGGCGGTGATGGTGCCTGAGCTACTGCGAATAGTCAGTGGATCATTAAAGGTGTAATTGGTGGAAGTGGTGTAAGCGATCGCACCAGTACCGGTAGCACTACCCAAGGTGATCGATGAGAAGCCATCGCTTAGGCGAGCTAACTCGGTATCATCAATCGCCAAACTACATACTGCCCCACCACACGAAGTGGAGGTAATACCGCTACCAAGACCAATCGTCGTACCATTACTCTTCGGTTGAATGACCAAAGCGCCGCTACCACTGACATTACCACCTAGAGCAACTGCATCAGTAGTGAGCGTCAGAGCAAAGGTGTTGGCAGCGAGTGTCGAACCAGTGGTGATCGCAGAAGCCGACAAGGTGGTCGCGGCAGTGAGTGTCGCGGCATCGTTATAGGTTTGTGCACCAGTGGTGGTGATGTTGCCACCGAAGGAGACCGTACCACCCGCATCGGTGGTAATCGAGGTGAGATTGGTGGTGGCTCCTACGGTGCTAGCAAATACAGTAGCGCCGGAGGTGTTCACGGTTAAAGTCTGTGCCCCGTTAATGGTCGAGGAGAAGGTGATGTTGCCCGAAGCCGAGCTAGTCAGCGTAGTGGCTGCACCTAAGGTGACGGCATTGCCGTAGGTTTGCACACCACTGGTACTAATCGAACCACCATTGATCGCGGTGGTTCCCGTACTGGAGTTTTGCACCACACTGCTAGCGACTACCGTAGAGCTAAAAGTCGTGGTGCCGGTGCTGGTTAAAGAGATGTTACCGAGTCCTTGCGCACCGCCCACTGCACCCGTGAAGGTGATGTTGCCGGAGCCCGTTGTTATATTTAAGTCAAATGTATTAGTCGCTGTGCTGTTTAGCGTGTTATTGAAACTAATTACCCCATTACTTGAAGAGCTATTACTGTTAAACGTTAAATTATTTGTTTGAACCTCTAGTGCTCGATAGGTTTGTGCACCTGCTGTGGTAATTGATGAGCCAATCTTGAGTGAGCTACTTGCGGTTGCGACTAGTGCACCGCTTACTGTCAAGGTGCGAGTTGAGCCCGCCGATCCAATAGTTAATGCGCCGGTGTTATTGAATGTGGTAGCAGATCCAATAGTCGAATTGCTATTTGCAAGACCCAGGATTAATTCATATCCTGTATTCCCTGTTTTTAATTCACTGGTATTGAGAGACCCATTAATCTGAATTTTTCCAGTCTGCGATCCTGAAGAAAACGTTACTGTAACGCCGCCGGAACTCGTTAATATTAATTGGCCATTCCCAGACCTAGATCCCTGAGTATGGCTTACTCCCGTCATGAGCGACGGGCTTGTATAAGAGGACCCCCCTGCGCCACCGGCCCATGTTCCGCCGCCACCGCCATAATAACCACCTCCACCGCCAGCACCACCGCCATTCGTTCCGCCATCGCCTCCTTGACCAAGGGATCCGGATTGGCCCGAGTTGTAACCGCCAAGCGATCCTCCATTACCCCCTGCCGATTGAGTTCCACCAGTTGGCTCTATTGTTGACCCATTATTTCCCTGAGCAGGGGTTGCTCCAGTGAGCCCCCCACCATTACCCCCTGCTGTAGATCCCCCATCATATCCAGCGCCTCCGCCTCCGCCAGCAACTACAACACGATTGCTATAGTCAGTTCCTCCTATTCTGATATCAGAGGCTCCTCCACCACCGCCAGCTAAATATCCGCTACCGCAGCAATTACCACCATTCCCACCACCATTAAAGCCTCCAGTACCCAATGAACCCTGACCACCAATATATATATATAAAGTTTGACCTTGGGTCACACTTATGGTTCCTTGTACCCTTCCGCCTAAACCGGGTGTGCCGCTGTTATAAGCAAGCCCACCACTAGCACCACTTAAATCAATATCAACAGTTGTAACACCAGCCGGGACAACATAAGTTTGCTGCGATCCTGAATATGAAAAAGTCTGGGATATTGGAGCTGTATTTGTGTATGTTCCAAGTCCACCTAAGCCAAAATAACCAAGAGCGGTAGTATTGCCAACGTTACCGCTAATCATAATTTCGCCATTACCACTCAATAAATACAAATTGTTAGCATTGGCATCAGTACCATTAATGTTTCCACCAAAGCTAATATTCGCACCAGTACTTGAATTACCCATGGAGGACAAATTCACATTTGTACCAGTAATCACAACATTACCTGTGTAGGACTGAGTCCCGGAAGTTGTAATATCAGCTGCAATCGAAGTAGTCCCCGAAACACTCAGGATGGTCACACCCGTAATCGCGCCACCAAAGACCGCATTACCAGTAATCGTGAGTGCATTGGTTCCACCAGCAATGGTGGAACTCGTGGTGGCTGTGGTGCCTTGCAGGGTACGGTCACCGCCAGAGAGAGTCACCGCCCCCGTATAGGTTTGCGTACCACTCGTGGTGATATCACCATTGAGGGTAATACCCGTGCCGGTGACCGCTAAGGTGCCGGAGGTAATGGCCGCTAAGGTGACTGCTCCACCACTGGTAATTGTTAAGCTGTTGGTGCCGGTGTTGAGTGCACTAGTGGCGGTGATGGTGCCTGAGCTACTGCGAATAGTCAGTGGATCATTAAAGGTGTAATTGGTGGAAGTGGTATAGGCGATCGCACCAGTACCGGTAGCACTACCCAAGGTGATCGATGAGAAGCCATCGCTTAGGCGAGCTAACTCGGTATCATCAATCGCCAAACTACATACTGCCCCACCACACGAAGTGGAGGTAATACCGCTACCAAGACCAATCGTCGTACCATTACTCTTCGGTTGAATGACCAAAGCGCCGCTACCACTGACATTACCACCTAGAGCAATCGCATCAGTAGTGAGCGTCAGAGCAAAGGTGTTGGCAGCGAGTGTCGAACCAGTGGTGATCGCAGAAGCCGACAAGGTGGTCGCGGCAGTGAGTGTCGCGGCATCGTTATAGGTTTGTGCACCAGTGGTGGTGATGTTGCCACCAAAGGAGACCGTACCACCGGCGTCGGTCGTAATCGAGGTGAGATTAGTGGTGGCTCCTACGGTGCTGGCAAATACGGTGGCACCTGAGGTGTTCACGGTTAAGGCGTAAGCGCCATTGATGGTCGAGGAGAAGGTGATGTTGCCCGAAGCGGAGCTAGTCAGCGTAGTGGCTGCACCTAGGGTGACGGCATTGCCGTAGGTTTGCACACCACTGGTACTAATCGAACCACCATTGATCGCGGTGGTTCCCGTACTGGAGTTTTGCACCACACTGCTAGCGACTACCGTAGAGCTAAAGGTCGTGGTGCCGGTGCTGGTTAAAGAGATGTTACCGAGTCCTTGCGCACCGCCCACTGCACCCGTGAAGGTGATGTTGCCGGAGCCGACACTGGCGGTGAGGTTGCGTGGTGTACTGCTATCGCTATCGACCGTACTACTAAAGGAGATAGCACTATTGGTGGTTGCCAAAGTCACAGCGGCCCCTAAGGTCACTGCTCCGGTGTAGCCTTGGGTACCGGTGGTGGTGATGTTGCCAGTAATGGTGGTACCCACAGCGTGGGTTGAGGTGGTGGCTAGACTGGTTAGTGCAGCACTATTACCCACCGTACTATTGAAAGTAATGCTTCCCGAACCAGCGGTAATAGTGAGTGCATATGCGCCATTGACTGCTCCACCAAACGATACAGCACTATCTGTGGTTGCCAAAGAGACAGCAGCACCTAAGGTCACCGCTCCGGTATAGCCTTGAGTACCGGTGGTGGTGATATTGCCGTTAATTGAGGTGGTGCCCGAGACACTGAGGTTGGTCAGTCCGGTAATCGCGCCACCAAAGACTGCGTTTCCAGTAATCGTGAGTGCATTGGTTCCACCAGCAATGGTGGAACTCGTCGTAATCGTCGTGCCTTGTAAGGTTCGGTCACCGCCAGAGAGGGTCACTGCACCGGTATAGCTTTGTGTTCCCGTAGTGGTGATGTCGGCGCCCAAGTTGGCCGTACCGGAGACTGAGAGATTGGTAATACTGCTGAGCACACCATTAAATACTGCATTACCCGTGATCGTCAGAGCATTCGCACCGCCGGCGATGGTCGAGCTCGTCGTTACTGTTGTGCCTTGCAGGGTGCGGGTAGCACCAGTGCCTGTGAGGGTCACTGCTCCGGTATAACCTTGCGTGCCAGTGGTGGTAATGTTTGCTGCAATCGAGGTGGTACCCGAGACACTTAAATTTCGCACACTGGTGATCGCGCCACCAAACACGGCATTACCCGTAATACTGAGATCGTACGCAGCAGCACTCACGGTCGTGAGCGTGGAGCTGGTGGTCACTGTCGTCGCGGTCAACGTCCGAGAGGCACTTATTTGTACTGGACCAGTTAGGTTGAGTGAAGCACTACCAATACCGGTGAAATTACCCTCAAGATAAATGACGCCTGAGGTTTGCATAGTGGTAGGCAAGGAACTAGCAAGATTTGCCTTCAAGAAAATATTACCGCTTTGCGATGCGCCACCAAAAGTCAAATCACTAAAGCTGGTTCCCAAATTGGCCAGTTCAGCCGCAGTGATATCAAGGATCGTGCTGGTGGCATCGGTCGAGCCATTGATGTGTATTAGATTAGTCGTTGTCGTTGGCTTTAAAGTAAGAGAGCCAGTTCCAGACAGAGTCGAGGACCAATCAATCTTATTACCCGTCAAACTGATGTTCCCCATTCCGGTGATGGCTCCAGTTAACGAAATCGCGCCCGTACCTGAATTAATCGTCATGCTCTTTGTGGCGCCTGCGATAGCCCGAGCCACGGTAATATTTGAATTGCTTGCACTACTGTCTAACGTTAGATCCGAATGCAAGGTCACTGGGATGGTACTACCCAAGGTAATCGCGCCACCAGCAGATGTACTCGTGGTTGTGGCGATCGTGCCGCCAAGACTGAGCGCAGATGGCATAGTGGGCGCAAAAGCGCCGCCGGAGTAGGAGAATGAATCGCTGGCTGAGTCACCAATCGTGACACTTCCTGTGGTTTCAAACGCAGTTGTTGTGGAAAAACTCGCAATCGAATTGCTCGAACCTAAAATGCTCAGGTTATAAGCAGCACTTGCATCGGATTTGAACTGAGTAATTTGTAAGTTACCCGCAAAGCTCACATTACCCGTGGTCTTATTAAGCCATAAAGTACCAATGCGCGTGGTAATGTCACCACTCACGGTCACTGTACCACTATTACTAAAGGTCACATTGGCGTTACTTCCCGAACCCGGTCCCGTAATGCTAGTTACAGCAATATTGCCAGCGCTTGCATCTAAAGTAAGGGTCGAACCCGCCGTGAGATTTATGAGTCCTGCGGTTAAGTCACCGCCAGCACTAATCGTGTAACTTGCCCCCACGTTACTGGTTCGGGTACTACCTAAATCAATGGCTCCCGTACTGCTGATACTGCCACCCACAGTATTTGTTCCAGTCCCCGAAAGTGTGAGGTATGCCAGAGGGGTAATGCCACCAATTGCAACCGTACTGACCGTGCCGCTACCCGCGGCAACGGTCAAACCAAATGCGCTATTAACAAGTCCAAGCGTGACGTTTCCGTTAACAGAACTCGTAGTGATGGTGCGGTCCGCCGAGAAAGTAGAGGAACGTGAAGTGCCTCTCAAATCCACATTGCCTGCAACTACCAGATCCCCATTGAGTGTATTGACTCCGGTTCCAGCGAGGGAAAGTCCAGTCAGCGGTGTGGTGCCGCCAATCGTACCTAAAGTAATAGAACCACTACCATTACTAATGGTCAAACCAAATGATCCGTCAATCGTCGATAAAGTGATAGTGCCATTTGATGTGGAGGTGAGTATGCGGTCAGACCCCGTTAAAGTAACCGACCCGATATAACCTTGCGTACCGCTGGTGGTGATGTTGCCACCGATTGAAGTGGTGCCCGAGACGCTTAAATTAGTTATATCAGTGATTTCCCCACCAAAAACAGCATTACCAATAATTGTCAGTGCATTTGAACCACCAGCAATGGTGGAGCTTGTGGTGACGGTGGTGCCTTGTAAGGTTCTCGTTGCACCGGCACCAGTAAGCGTCACCGCTCCGGTGTACTCTTGCGTACCGCTGGTGGTGATATTGCCACCAATCAAGATGGTGCCAGCAGTGACGCTAAAGGTGGTGGTGTTATCGACCGTACCCAGAGTGACCGCACCACCAGTTCCACTCGTACCGCTCGTGAGCGTAAAGCTACCAGCGCCCATTACTGAAGAAGCACCGATATTGCCCATGGTAATGTCGGTGCCAGCAGTGACGCTAAAGGTGGTGGTGTTATCGACCGTACCCAGAGTGACCGCACCACCAGTTCCACTCGTACCGCTCGTGAGCGTAAAGCTACCAGCGCCCATTACTGAAGAAGCACCGATATTGCCCATGGTAATGTCGGTGCCAGCAGTGACGCTAAAGGTGGTGGTGTTATCGACCGTACCCAGAGTGACCGCACCACCAGTTCCACTCGTACCGCTCGTGAGCGTAAAGCTACCAGCGCCCATTACTGAAGAAGCACCGATATTGCCCATGGTAATGTCGGTGCCAGCAGTGACGCTAAAGGTGGTGGTGTTATCGACCGTACCCAGAGTGACCGCACCACCAGTTCCACTCGTACCGCTCGTGAGCGTAAAGCTACCAGCGCCCATTACTGAAGAAGCACCGATATTGCCCATGGTAATGTCGGTGCCAGCAGTGACGCTAAAGGTGGTGGTGTTATCGACCGTACCCAGAGTGACCGCACCACCAGTTCCACTCGTACCGCTCGTGAGCGTAAAGCTACCAGCGCCCATTACTGAAGAAGCACCGATATTGCCCATGGTAATGTCGGTGCCAGCAGTGACGCTAAAGGTGGTGGTGTTATCGACCGTACCCAGAGTGACCGCACCACCAGTTCCACTCGTACCGCTCGTGAGCGTAAAGCTACCAGCGCCCATTACTGAAGAAGCACCGATATTGCCCATGGTAATGTCGGTGCCAGCAGTGACGCTAAAGGTGGTGGTGTTATCGACCGTACCCAGAGTGACCGCACCACCAGTTCCACTCGTACCGCTCGTGAGCGTAAAGCTACCAGCGCCCATTACTGAAGAAGCACCGATATTGCCCATGGTAATGTCGGTGCCAGCAGTGACGCTAAAGGTGGTGGTGTTATCGACCGTACCCAGAGTGACCGCACCACCAGTTCCACTCGTACCGCTCGTGAGCGTAAAGCTACCAGCGCCCATTACTGAAGAAGCACCGATATTGCCCATGGTAATGTCGGTGCCAGCAGTGACGCTAAAGGTGGTGGTGTTATCGACCGTACCCAGAGTGACCGCACCACCAGTTCCACTCGTACCGCTCGTGAGCGTAAAGCTACCAGCGCCCATTACTGAAGAAGCACCGATATTGCCCATGGTAATGTCGGTGCCAGCAGTGACGCTAAAGGTGGTGGTGTTATCGACCGTACCCAGAGTGACCGCACCACCAGTTCCACTCGTACCGCTCGTGAGCGTAAAGCTACCAGCGCCCATTACTGAAGAAGCACCGATATTGCCCATGGTAATGTCGGTGCCAGCAGTGACGCTAAAGGTGGTGGTGTTATCGACCGTACCCAGAGTGACCGCACCACCAGTTCCACTCGTACCGCTCGTGAGCGTAAAGCTACCAGCGCCCATTACTGAAGAAGCACCGATATTGCCCATGGTAATGTCGGTGCCAGCAGTGACGCTAAAGGTGGTGGTGTTATCGACCGTACCCAGAGTGACCGCACCACCAGTTCCACTCGTACCGCTCGTGAGCGTAAAGCTACCAGCGCCCATTACTGAAGAAGCACCGATATTGCCCATGGTAATGTCGGTGCCAGCAGTGACGCTAAAGGTGGTGGTGTTATCGACCGTACCCAGAGTGACCGCACCACCAGTTCCACTCGTACCGCTCGTGAGCGTAAAGCTACCAGCGCCCATTACTGAAGAAGCACCGATATTGCCCATGGTAATGTCGGTGCCAGCAGTGACGCTAAAGGTGGTGGTGTTATCGACCGTACCCAGAGTGACCGCACCACCAGTTCCACTCGTACCGCTCGTGAGCGTAAAGCTACCAGCGCCCATTACTGAAGAAGCACCGATATTGCCCATGGTAATGTCGGTGCCAGCAGTGACGCTAAAGGTGGTGGTGTTATCGACCGTACCCAGAGTGACCGCACCACCAGTTCCACTCGTACCGCTCGTGAGCGTAAAGCTACCAGCGCCCATTACTGAAGAAGCACCGATATTGCCCATGGTAATGTCGGTGCCAGCAGTGACGCTAAAGGTGGTGGTGTTATCGACCGTACCCAGAGTGACCGCACCACCAGTTCCACTCGTACCGCTCGTGAGCGTAAAGCTACCAGCGCCCATTACTGAAGAAGCACCGATATTGCCCATGGTAATGTCGGTGCCAGCAGTGACGCTAAAGGTGGTGGTGTTATCGACCGTACCCAGAGTGACCGCACCACCAGTTCCACTCGTACCGCTCGTGAGCGTAAAGCTACCAGCGCCCATTACTGAAGAAGCACCGATATTGCCCATGGTAATGTCGGTGCCAGCAGTGACGCTAAAGGTGGTGGTGTTATCGACCGTACCCAGAGTGACCGCACCACCAGTTCCACTCGTACCGCTCGTGAGCGTAAAGCTACCAGCGCCCATTACTGAAGAAGCACCGATATTGCCCATGGTAATGTCGGTGCCAGCAGTGATTGTTAAATTTCCCACGCCGTCAACTGTGCTTAGGTTTATTGCTCCTGTGGTACTTGTCAGAGTCGTGTTTGCTTGAATATTACTTACACCGTTAAAATTTTGAGTACCTGATGTGGTAATGCTTCCGCCTAAATCTGCAGGACCGGATATTTCTAGACTTGAGGTTCCCGCTCCATTGATAATTTGATTACCTGCAGTCATACTGAGGCTTGCAATTGTTTGACTTGTTTGTAAATCCCAAATTGCTGAACCGGTCATTATGATATTGGTGGTAGTTGCGAGACTACCAGTAAGAATCAGAGTACCGGCATTAATCGTGGTCGTACCGGTGTAGGTGTTGTTGCCAGCGAGGACTAGGGTGCCACTGCCAGTTTTGGTCAAGGCTCCGGTACCAGCCATGATGCCGCCATAGGTTAAGGTCGTGGCGCTATCGGTATCAATCGTGCCCCCCGAGCTACCGAGGGCAATGCCACGGTTAGCGTTCAGAGTTAAGCTAGCGGTGGTATTTAAGGTACCACCATTGAGAACTAGGTGACCCGCTGTTGCACTTGAAGGAGCTGTACCTAAATTGGTGTCCGCACTAATGATCAGGGTACCCGCATCAATGGTGGTGGTACCGGTGTAGGTGTTGTTGCCAGAGAGGGTGAAGGTACCAGATCCTTGCTTAACCAGCGAAATCGCTGCAACGGCATTATTAATCACCCCTGAAAAAGACGAATTTGCCGAGGATCCTAACGTTATCGTTGCTGGAGAAATCGTACGATTGACTTCCGTATTTAACGCAGAAATTTGCGCGACAGATAGCGGTCTTGCGTACAGTAAAACAACTCCAACATCACCAAGCATTAGAGAATCTGCTACCCAGTTACTTTCACCAATGAAGTTCGAGCTACGAGCAATATTGGTTGGTACTGTGTTAGTGCCAGTAATAATTGAGCCCCCTGCAGTCCCGTTGACATAAGCGGCAGGAACACCCGCTGCCGATAATGTTGCGGCATAGGTGGTAAGCGTGTTATTGACCACTCCATTAGTAATTACGTAGTCTAGCGATATTGCTTGATTCACGCCGTTATAGACTTGGAATGCTAAATTATTTGTTGTACCAGCGCGTGCTAGGAGAATATTGTTGCTATTGCGGGCATTTCCAATGTCAATAATCCGCTCCCAATCATTTGCCGTTCCAAGATTAACTTTCGAAAAAATGGTGAGGCCGGAGGTAAAGTTTGTTAATCCCGTTGCGCCCACCGTTACAAAGTCATCGCCTGAAAAGGTAATGGTCTTATTAGAGGCGTTATAAATAGGAGTACCAGAAATCGTGCCATTGGATCCAGCGCTACTCAAATTGGTCCATGTGCTGCCAGAGCCTGAGTATGATTGATTATTACCGGCATCAAAATACCAAATCAAACTGCTCATGGAGATATTCAGAGCGTTTGTAATTGTGCCGGAGCCTGATAAGGAACCAACCGTTGCCGAATAGCCAGCAAGATTGAGGGTGCCATTAAGTACTAAATCACTGGCTGAGGAAAGTGCATTATTTGCACCGAGCGCCAAATAACCTGCGGAGATAGTAGTCGTGCCGCTATAGGTATTAAGACCCGATAGTGTCAATGTGGAGTTTGAGTCTGTATCTTTGGTTAAAGCGCCCGTCCCACTAATGGCTCCCAATAGGGTTTGATCAGCGCTTGATGAATACAAAAGGATACCGTTATTTGTGATTAAGCCAGAGTAAGATCCGGACCCTAGTTGACCAGAGCCACTAATTTGAAGAGTGCCCGCACTGATCACTGTGTTACCACTATAGGTGTTGGTGCCAGAGAGAATCAAAAGACCAGTTCCGGATTTGGTCAAGTTGTTACTACCGGAGATCACTCCGCTTAACGTGAGTTGGGTGCCATCCACAGTAACGGTACTGTTTCCACCTAAAGCTATGGTTCCAGAAAGACTACTGGTGCCCGTACTTGTGAGTAAGGTGCCGCCATTAATAGTGAATGCTTCGGCACCTACACTGATATTACGGATATCGAGTGTGGCACCACTCGCAATCGTAGTACCAGCGGCAGTTGTTCCTAGAGCGGATGCATTGGTAATCGCTAAGGTTCCGGCATTAACGGTGGTAGCACCGGTATAGGTATTGGTGCCGGAGAGCGTTAAGGTGCCAGAGCCCTCCTTTATTAGGCTCAGTACCGTTGGGCCGTCAGTGGTAGCTGAATTAGCAATTGCGCCACTAAAAGAACCAGTGCCATTGTCGTTACCTAAGGACAGACTAAGAGCTTTGCCACCTCCGCCGGATGCAAAATCAATCGTGCCGTTTCCGGTAACAGTGCCCGCTCGAATCGTCACCCCGGCTGCTCCATAAAGACGTAGGTAGGTATCAGTGCCGTTGAGGTAAATCGCTGAAGTGCTATTAATTGAAGAACCCTCAAGCCAGAAATTGCCATAATTGGTGACGGTGACCTGGCCTGATGTTGTCGTGTTGCCTCTAAAAATAAACCGATTAGTAAATGTTGTCGTACTGCTACTAGCGCTGTTAATTAACCATGTTCCCGATCCAGAGATTGCGCCATCTAAAAATAGCGAAGAAGTATTGGCTCCCTCGTACTCAACGTTTGCGTTATTTGCAAAATTACCACTCAAAATCATGGTAAATCCAGACGAGGGAGCAAACCGTAGGGTGCCGGTACTAATGGTTGCGGCACCGCTATAGGTGCTGTTACCAGAAAGCGTCAAGGTACCGGTACCAGATTTTGTAAAGTTGCCCGACCCTGCCATGATGCCGCCATAAGTTAAGGTGGTAGCACTATTGGTATCGATGGTGCCGCCAGCGCTGCCAAGGGTAATTCCCCGGTTGGCATTGAGCGTAAAGCTAGCGGTGGTATTCAATATGCCGCCATTGAGGGTCAGCTGACCGGTGGTTGCTGATCCGGGTGCGGTACCGAGGTTAGTATCCGCACTAATAATCAAAGTACCCGCATTGATGGTGGTGCTACCGGTGTAGGTGTTGTTGCCACCCAAGGTGAGGGTGCCATTACCAGATTTAGTTAAAGATGTTGTTTCTGAAATAACACCACCTAAAGAACTATTAACGGAGTTATTGATTGATATTGCATCACGAACTGAAAAAGTCGAAGTACCTGTGATTAACTGACCAGAGGTGATGTTTAATGATTTCAAAATCGAAGTTTGTACTTCAAGAGTCAAACCCGAAATAATTGGATTTTTATCCCCAGTGCCGACTCCCGTGAGTATTAAAGTCGGAGAGGTGGTGGACGCTTGAAATGAGTAAGTCATTCCATATCCAGCATTGCTAAAAGAGCTCCCTTGGGTTGTATATGTATTTAAACTGGATACCAATGATGTTGAATCTAAGAAAACACTAAAAGCACGGTTTGTACAACAATTTTCCCTCCCGAACATTTGAAGCTTGTAGTTAACTCCAACAATCAGACCGGAAAGATTGATTCGAACAGAAAAGGGATCGGTGTTATTAGCATCAGACCAACGTATGGAACTAAGCACTGTTGCCAAAGCTGTATCGTGAGATGAATTAACACTTCCAGAAAGAGTGGGGCTACCCCAACTTCCAGCTAGTATTTCTTTATTTGTATTAATGGTAAGTCCATTAACCGGACTGCCACTTGGAACATTTGTGGAGCTATAACTTCTAAAAACAGCATCCTTGATGGTTACAGCAGAACCACCAAAATTAGCGCCATAAATAAATACGCCTGAAAAATCAGCGCTTGCATCCGCGCTGACTACTTGTCCGGTTGAGGCACTACCCGTAGAAATTAGATTATCTTTACCAACCTCTGAGCCAGAAAATTGAACCTGTCCAGAACCAGCATTAACGGTAAGGGCATTAGCTGTAGCACCAAGAGAATAAATGCTGTTCGCAAATGATATTGCACCGCCATTGGAACTGAGGGTTACATCTTTTCGAAGAAAAACAGTGCCTTCATAGACCTGATCACCGGTAGTGGTTATGTTTGCATTTAAATTGATAAACCCGGTAGTAGTTAGCTTCAAACTTGCAGAACCGCTAGCAACAATATCGCTGTTAACCGATATGAATCCTAGATCCCCCCCATTAGTCCCTGTAGTAATAATAATTTGTACATCATTTTTTAATGCTGCATTTATTGTTGCGACGTTAATGGTTGCTGGACTAGCTGTACCAGTGAATGTCCCAGAATTATTGGATGAATTGCTATCAACTGAACTAATAGTAAGGTCATAAGGGTCAATTAACCACATTCCTCCGCGGCCCGTATTGATACTTCCCAATAGGTTTAAGGTGTGAGCGGACGTTTCAATAAAGCCGCCGAGGTAATTACCAATACCATCATCCAATCCATTGGTACTAATACGTGTCAACGCATCTATGCTTGTATAAATAGAAAACGGCAATGTGCCATGTTGCGCATCATTGCCGATTAGAATTGTTCCACCTTGAATCAAACCACGCGCTTCGATTGTTGCACTCGAAAGAATAGTTTCATTAAAGGCTGCAAGACCAATACTTCCACCGCGACCATTGCCGCCATTGGTTTGGATGAGTGAGTCGTAGAGATTCATATTGCCCGCACGACTCAAGACACGAATAGATCCACCATCGGTGGTGCCATTGGCTTGTAATTGGGCACTGTTGATTTGCAAATGATTCTCAATATCGACGTTGATCGTACCGCCAGGCCCCGTACCACCATTGGTTTGGATGAATGCGCCACTATCGAGTGTTGCAGTATCAGCAGAAATGGCAACAGAACCTCCACTGCTTCCATTGGCAGTCACGGTTCCCGCTAAGTTAATTTGATTTCCAGTAAATGCAATCACGCCACCCGGCCCGTTATTACCATGCGCTTGAATTAAAGACCCATTTTGGGTGTTGATTTGTGGTGCAGAAAAATTAATTGCGCCACCAGTTGTGCCATTCGCACGAATCTCTGCACTACTTGTCACAGTGATGTGTTGTGTTGCGAACAACTCAATCACATTACTGTGCGCATTGGTGATATTCGCATCGTTCGCAGCAATCGTGGCGTACACGATTTCATTGAGATCAAATGTATTGTTTTGTTGTGTGAGGTATTGCGGTAAATCTTCACGGCGTACCACGGTGCCATTAATGGTGAGTGCAGTCGATGTGGTTGATGTATTCGTATTGCTGCTCGTTTGTGTGGTACTTAGACGTCCTGAGATGTAGAGCGCTTGCGCTAAGAGCTCAATCGCAGCACGAATGCTGTTGTTGTTGCTGTTGTTATATCCACCACGTGCGGTGATGTTGCCGTTCGCATAAATCGTTTGTGCTTGTACCGTCACTTGATTGACATCAATACTCGTACCAACATTCAGATATGCAATCGAGCTATTGATGATGACGTTTAGATTCGCTCCGCTGATATTCGCATTGAGATTAAATATGCCCGATGCAGTGAGCGTTAATGTCGTGAGTGTTGTACCTTCTTTAAGGATGTCTGCGCCACTGGCAAGCGTTAAGCTACCAGAGCCATTCTGGGTGCAGCTTCCCAGGCTTGGACACGTATTGCCGTTCACCGCAATACTCACGTTATTGTTAGTCAATGCTGCAGAAATGACATTCGCGGCAGTGCGATCAATCGTGAGATCAATGGGATCTAAAAGCCAACGACCCGTTTGTCCGCGAGATGCGTTGGTTTGCACAGTAAATGTTTTACCAAGGAGTACTTCACCTTTAGAGCTCGTCTCAATAAAGCCACCATTGCCACCATTCTTACCACCGAGTGCTTGTAAGAGTCCTGCAACTGCAGTCTTCGTTTCACTCCAAATCACAATCGAGCCACCATTACCCATGTTGGTTGCCGATGCATTAACACGTGCGCCACTTTCAATCGTGACGGTCTTGGCCATTTGCTTAGCATCACTCGCGGCTTGCGCTTTCGCAAGCGCTGCTGCTTGGAGTTGATCTAAGCGTGATGTTTGTATTTGAGTTTGTGTTTGTGTTTGTGTTTGTGTTGCTGCTGCAGTTACAGCGGTGTTCGCAGAATTATTAATTACATTATTTGCAACGGCACTTGCCAACTGGGTTTGAATTTGGACTTGGGGTGCGCTCGTGACATTCGTTGCAATCGTTTTGCCCACACCGATTTCAATCTGACCACCACCAGCTTTACCGGTTGCCGAGGTCACGGAGTTTGACGCAAGCGTAATAGTCTCGCCGACGATATTGATCTGACCGCCAGTGCTGTTCTCGCCTTTGCCATTGGCGCTCACTCTTCCAGCTTGGGTCACGTTGGCAGCGACGAGTTCAATGACGCCGCCGTTCTCAACCATATTACTAGAAGTAATGACTCCTTTATTGTTTATTACTGAGTTCATCAGGTTTCTAGCAGATCCGGCGGCAACAATGATTAAGCCGCCCTTGGTCTCGACCACGCGCTTGTTCTCGATCAAGGCGTTATAGGTAGGGATATCCACGGAGACACGCATTAAGCGATCCCCCCGAAAATCCAGGGTAATTTGCTCACCGGCAGCCATGGCAATGGTGTTATCGGGACCTTTTTGGGCCAATAAATAGCCTTCGTTACGGACCTCAGGCGCCAGGAGAGCTATATAGCCATTGGGGTCATTGGTACTAATGGTGCCCTGGTTATGGACCTTGCCCTTGCCATTACCCGCATAGGTGGATTTACCCTCCATAAAGTCCTTATTGGCCATATCCATGGTGGTGGCGACCACCCCGGCGGCGTTCACTTGGGCGCCCTTACCAAAGGTCACTCCGTTGGGGTTCACTAAGACCACTTGACCGTTGGCTTTGAGTGCACCATCGATCACCGATGGGCTCGCACCAGTGCTGACGCGATTAAGAATCACTGCACTGCTATTCGGTTGATTAAAGTTCACCTGCGCATTGCTACCAACGTTAAATGAATCCCAATTAATCACCGCACGTTGCGATGTTTGATTGATGTTCATCGTCGCCGATGTCGCATTTGATGTTTGCGAAATCGTTGCCGATCCAGCGACAACCTGTCCACCCGTTGGCAAAGTGTTTGAATTATTTTGCGCGATCGCAAAATGCGTTTGTGAACCGATCAAGAAAACAACAAAAATTTCTTTTTGACGTTTTTTAGAAATTGAAATGGATGAAATGAAATTTGCGACTGAGAATGAATGACTACGATTTGAAGAAAATAAGAGGAAGACATCTCTCGCGCTACGCAGAGAAAAGTGATACGTCTCCATCAGAAAAGTTACAGCGTTTGTCTTCAAATAATTCGTACTTTTGGTTCATTAACTAGATTAAAAAACTCACTGAATTTCGTCCGCAAAACTAAGCTGGATATGGCTTGCTAGCTATTGGGACTACACCCTAAGGTTAACAGAAACGACACGCAAAAGCCATCCCAGTGAAAGGGTAAGCGCTAAGCCTTGTAGTATCAGGTTTGGGCAAATTCATGAGATTTCTAGATGGGGCTGATTTTTGTGAAAAAGGACAAAAACGAGTCCATTAAAGCTGCTTAAAATTTAAGCAAATTAAGTCTTAAAATCAGCAATTTTTTACCCTCATTATTTGCAAAAATGAACGCTATTTTTAGTAAACAAATGAGTTGCTTTATGTAACCGAATCTTTCGCATTGGGTCGAACCGGTTGCGGTATTTTTGGAGGTGATGGTTGCGCCGGAGGCGCTACTTTTGGTACTGCTTTTTGGGATGAAATTTGTAAGGCTTGCGTCACTGCTTGGCGAGCTCCTGACAAACTAAAACGCGCCGTGATGAATTCATTCGACTGCAGCGAGACAGCAAAACTAATTTGCTCACCAATTTGCGTTGCCTGCAAAAGTGCATTAAAGGGCTCCAAAATCAGGAACAATTTATTACCCACAAGTGTGCACTTCATGGTGATGGCTTGCGCTTGAATTTGATTGCGAACCAATGCGGGATAGCGTTGATTGGGTAAGCATGCTGTGGGTTGATGCAGATAAAACATGCATTGATTTGCTGAGCAAAAAATTCCGAAAGTGGTATTGGATTCACTCGTGGTGTACGCCTCGGTGATGATTTCTTTTGACTCCAAGGTCCAACGATCAAAGACGGTTTGAGCGAGTACAAAATCGGGTAAAAACCAGCCCAAAAAGACCAGCAAAAGGGTCAAAATTGACTGCATTTTAGGACTTAAAACTGGTAGCTGGCGGTGACCCAGCCGCGGGGGTTGGTGGTGGTGCCATCGACCGCTACTTTTTGACCAGTATAGGTATACAAGGGGTTTTGGCCAACCTGCCAAGCCACCATAGCGCCTAGGTTCCAGCCCTCATAATTCCATTTGGCTCCAAAACCAGCGCCTTTTAGCCAATAGGTGTTGTTGGCGTTTGTTGCCCCCTGCCAATTCCCGGCAGGGGTATTTTTATATTGTTGGACGACGCCCGCATCAAAAAAAATGGAGCCTAAGACGTTATAGGGCAGTTGTTGGCGCAGCTCAATCGTGCCCAAGCCCCCTTGGGAGCCACCCCCTTGGGCGACCGGATAGGCGCGTACCCCATAAGGCCCACCCAAATAAAATTGCTCTGCAGAGTTCAGATTGACCGATGCCACTTGCCCAGAGATCCCAACATATACCGTGGTTCCGGTTGCGCTACCGAGTTGCTGATTCCGGTTTGCGGAAAATGTCATCTTAGTAAAGGATGTGGGGGTATTAGAGCCATAACCTTGGCCACTGGTTGGCGAGATTGCTAAATTACCAATGACGAAACCAAGCGAGCCGGCACTAATGGCCCCACCACCAAACCCATCGTAGTGGTTACCAGAAATTCCAAAGGTAATGTTTTTGATGTCATACGCACTAATCACGGCATTGGTCAGAAAACTTTTGTTCATGTAACTTTTGATGTCATAACCTAAGGTCGTGTTCACATTGGTGCCTTGGCGACGAATCAGTGGATAGGCTAAATTCACGCCCGCGGTCCAGGCATCACCATATCCGCCATTGGGATAGCCATAGTTACTAACATTTTTATAGTTCAAATAAGTACCCGATGCACCAAGACGCAAACCGGTGCGTGTGACTGGGAGCGAATATGCGCCCTGAACGTATTGCGAGCCCTCGGAGTAGATGCCATTGACTGAAGCCTGATCACCAATCCCCGTGGGGTTATTGAGGTTAAAGGCCACAATCCCTTGGTTCTGGCCAGTACTACGGCTACCGTAGTTGTTCGCCTCGGCCTTCCCCTGTATCAGTGGGCCATCGGCCAAGTCCATGCGTAAGGCGGTATCTCCCGGATTTTGGCCAGGCTCTAATTTGCTCTCGACTATCACACCGGGTGTTTCATTCAGAATCAAGGAGGCCCGCTCAATCGCCTGGGTATTTAATGGTGAACCAATCGGATTCACATCAGTAATATACGCACGCACGCTATCTTTACTAAAACGCGTCGGACCCTTGGTGGTATCGACAATCACGTCGCTTAACTTCGCTTCGGTGATCGCAATGCGTACCACACCATCAGCAATGCGCTGCGGTGGCAAGGTGGCTTGCACGAGTAATCCATTTTGACGGTAAAAATCAACGATCACATCGCAGACTTTTTGCAGTTCATCAAAGGTCAAGGATTTATTGAGGTAGGGTTTCAGAATCGCCTGCACTTTTTCTTCAGGAATAGTTTTGATGCCTTCAAGCACAAACCGTTTTACATCGACCCGCACTTCTTGAGCCTTAGGATCCTTTGGCTTTACAGGCTCTGGTGCGGGCTGCGGAAGCTGCAATGGAGACGGCATGGGTAACTGCCGCTCAAGGCCCTGCTGCAAGGCACCAGCATCAATCGGGGGTTGATTGGCTTGAGCAAACACAAGGCTGCTTCCCAAAAAACTCAGGCAGGCAACTAATTGACATGAGGGGCGGTAGATAGTTTTCATTGGCAGTATGAGATTAAGCATTGATTCTAAAGCTATTCTGGGTATTTTCTAAAGGCAACAATCCCCAATTTGGATCAATTTTCCAGACACTTACAACGATTGAATGATTGGGATTCTAATTTAAAAAGTTTAATTTTTTCAATAGGATACGAAGTTCGTTTTGCAAAAAAGGTGTTTTACTGTGGAATTGCTTACAAAATTTCAAACGATCAGCTACGCTAATTGCTATTAACTTCAATTCATCGAGATCTGCCATGAAAAAAGCAACGGCTATTAAGAGAGTAAGCGGCCCCAATACAGAAAGGGGCAAACTGATTAGCTCCCAAAATGCAATTAAAACGGGCTTGACTGCTAAGCAGCTTTTAAATGAACAGGAGTTCAGGCGCTTTAGTGAAATTAAAGAAAATTTAAACAATTTCTTCTCTGGAGAAAATCCGTTAATTGGCTTACAAACTGAACGGGTTGCGCGCATTCATATTCAGCTAGAAAGAATTCAAAACGCCATTGATATTCTGTACCGAAAAGTTGAATCCAGTCCACCCCAAAATTCATCAAAATTTGATCGTAGCGCTGACATTATTTTTAACTTGGAGTTAAAAATAATGGGAAAAGTTTTGGATAAATCAGTATTGGATGATATTTTGGAATCTTTAATCGCAGAAAAAATTGCCAAACTCTCGTCACAAAACTCCGATGAATCAATATTAGATAAAAACGGTGATGAGATCCCTATAATCACGCAGAAAAGCCTATTAGGCTGCTATTTAGCGTGCGAATCAGAATTTTATAAATTAGATGTGAATGACTATCTGCAGGAAAAAATAAAAGCGATTAAAAATGCAACCGATGCAAAAGAGCTATACAAAGATATTAACTTAGAAGTTTTATATCGTGCAACCAAAAAAATCAAAGCACCCGATCTAAAAGAAAACATTTATCCGGATGATTTTTATGAATACCGCCTTTTTCAGAATTGGTTTGATAAGGAGCTTTCAAAAGTATCCGGATATTTAAAAATTCTGGAGGACTCCATGAATCCCGATCACGAAATCCTAAATATTCCCCTACCAAACTTTGAAGAACTTGATCGACTCATGCGTTATCAAACAACCTTGACGCGACAGCTCTCAACTGCAATTGGCGAATTAAGAATTCTTGCTGCCTAAGAAATAATAAGGCTAGCCAACCTTCCACCGCACCCCAGCACCTGACTCTGGGGTGCCGATGAATTCAATTCCAACCTCTTCAAAAACTTTTTTAACGGTATCAATCGTTTTGATATTGCCCGCAGGTATTTCATTGCCCGCAGATTCCAATCGAACAATTGTAGAAAAAGCTATCTGAGAGCGTTCAGCCAAATCCCGGACGGTCATCTCTGTTAAAGCCCTAGCGGCCCTAATTTGATTACTTGTAATCAAAATCAATTTACCCTAAAATAGGATCAATGAATTTATTTATAGGTTCATTGAATTTATTATGGAGATAAAAAATGCTTAATAATCAAGATTTTACACATAATCGCTCCAGTTTCCTAGGTGGCAGCGACATTGGAGCGATTCTGGGGGTCTCGAAGTACCGCTCAGCGATGGATGTATGGCTCGAGAAGACTGGTAAGCGTATGGATACTAAAGATAGTTTTGCCTTGCGCTTTGGTTCATTTGCCGAGTCCTTTATTGCCGATGAATATGCCTTACTCACGGGTGAGCATCTGATTGAACATTCACAGGGTCTAATTCATCCACAGCATTCCTTTTGCGTGGGACATATTGATCGCTTTGTGTTGGAGAACAAAGAGTTACCCCTCTTTCATTCTGACGGAGGTCTTAATGCGAAAAAGCTTTTGGAATGTAAGACTGCTAATCACTACAGTCAAAGTGATTGGGGTGAACCTGGGACAGACGCCATTCCCCTACCCTACCTCTGTCAATGCTTGTGGTACTTAGGGATTGCCAATCTATCAGAGATTGATGTTGCTGTTCTCTTGGGAGGATCGGATCTACGGGTCTATACGATTACCAGAGACTTAGAGCTGGAGTCCTTATTGTTTGAGAAAGCCGTCCTCTTTTGGACCGAGCATGTTCAAAGGGATATTCCACCCAAACCTCAATCGATTACCGATTGCCAAGCTCTCTTTCAGCGAGCGAGTTCGGGTAAAACGCTGGAAGCTTCCTCGGAAGTATTGAATCTCATTCGAAAGCTCAAAGTCTTAGAGTCTCAAGCCCAGGTGGAGGAGGCGCAAATTGATGCGATTAAGCAAGTGCTCATGGAACGCATGGCGGATGCCGAAGTGCTTACATACCTTGGCAAGCCTGTAATCACTTGGAAAGCTCCCAAACCCAGCTATCGGATTGATACCAAACGCTTGGGTCTTGATCATCCTGAACTCATCAAGGCTTACCAAAGTCCGATTCAGAGTAGTCGGCGCTTTGTGGTGAAGGATTTACCGGAGGAACTGATGCCGCATGAACCAATCCTTAGGGAGAAGACTTTGGAAGGAGTTACCTCATGAAGAAAGCATCCATCCTAGATTTACCCGAGGATCTTTTGGATGAGGATCCACCCAACCCACCCAGCGAACCCACTCTCGATAGATTGGTGACGGAGGTAGCTAACACCCTCGGGATAACTTCCCAGGAACTCAGTCATTGGGCTAAGGAAGCTGTGGTTCCCGAGGAGGTCTTAAATTTGATCTTAAGAACGGCTTTACGCTTAAATCTCAACCCCCTATTGGGTCAGATTGATTGGGAACTCAATTTGGATGGAAGTTATGAAGTCTACATTCCGATTGATGGATGGATTGCCATGATCCACCGGGAACCCAGTTTTAAGGGGTTAACGTTTAGCCAAGCCACTGAAACTGAAGAGGGTGTTCCCCTTTGGATGGAATGCTCCATCTATCGCGCAGATCTTATCCAACCCGTTACCGTTCGGGAATACTACGCAGAACTCAAAACCGACCATCCCATCTGGATGCAGATGCCCAGGCGGATGCTACGACACAAAACCCTACAACAGTGCGCACGTTTGGCGTTTGGGATTAGTGTGCCGGAATTGAAAATACCGATAACACCACCAATGATGGAGAAGACTGCGATGCTGCAATCAAGTCAGAGCGCACCGGATCGTAAAGAGTTACTGAGACAAAAACTAGCTAGCCCGTCTCCCGCTCCAGCAATTGCTCCCAGCGCGCCATTAGCACTTTGAGTTGCGCATCAATCGCCAGTGCCCGCTCTTTGAGTGCAATGCTCGCACTCGGATCGCCCTTGTAAAGGGCAGGGTCAGCCAATTGTTCGCTTAGCATCACTTGCTGCTCTTCAAGCGCCTCAATTTGAGTGGGTAATTTTTCTAGCTCAATTTTTTCCTTACTACTTAGTTTTGGCTTGCTAGCAACGATTGGGGTCGATGATTTACTGGGGGCCTTACTTTCAGCCACTTTCATGAGAGGACTTGGTATCACCGCATCCGAGCGTGCCTTTTGTACTTTGTAATCTTCATACCCGCCCTCGTACTCACGCCACACTCCATCGCCCTCATAGGCAATCATGCTGGTAACCACGTTATCTAAGAAGGTGCGATCGTGACTGACTAAAAAGACAGTTCCCTGGTAATCCTGTAAGAGCTGCTCCAAAAGATCCAAGGTATCAATATCCAGATCATTAGTGGGTTCATCAAGGACCAGTACATTCGCAGGTCTAGCAAAGAGTCTTGCGAGTAACAAGCGATTGCGCTCACCACCCGAGAGGGTTTTGATGGGGGAGTTGGTGCGCTCAGGTGCAAATAGAAAATCCCCTAAATAGCTCTTCACGTGCTTGCGCTGATTGCCAATCTCCACCCACTCGCTACCCGGGCTAATGAAGTCCTCCAGCGTCGCTTCAAGATTAAGGCTCTCGCGCATCTGATCAAAGTAGGCTACCTCAATGCGTGTGCCCAATTTAGCGACTCCGGTATCGGGGGTAATTTCTCCGAGGATTAATTTCAGTAGGGTCGTTTTACCTGCTCCATTAGGACCCAAGATGCCGACCTTATCGCCCCGCAAAATCGTGGCGGTGAAATTTTTCACAATCGGTTTTCCGTAGGACTTGGAGATGGTACCGAGGTCTGCCACGATCTTGCCGCTGCGCTCACCCGATGCAATCGAGAGCTTGACCTGGCCCATGGCATTGCGTCGCTCAGCGCGCATCGCTCGAAGTCTCTCAAGCCGCGCCACGCGCCCTACACTGCGCGTGCGCCTGGCTTCCACGCCTTTGCGAACCCACACCTCTTCTTGCGCGAGTAATTTATCGGCTCGCGCATTGGCAAGCGCTTCGGCGTTGAGCTCTTCCTCCTTAACAAACTCATAACGGCTGTAGTTGCCAGAGTAGCTGCGTAGCACCCCACGATCGAGCTCCACAATACGTGTGGCGACTTGATCTAAGAAGCTGCGGTCATGGGTAATAAAGACAATCGATCCAGCGTACTCATTCAGAAGCCCTTCAAGCCACGTAATCGAATCCAAATCCAAGTGATTGGTGGGTTCATCCAACAAGAGTACATCCGGTTGGGTGACCAAGGCTTGCGCAAGCGCCACGCGTTTTTTAGTGCCCCCTGAGAGAGTTCCAATGGTTTGATCGGCATTGAGATGCAAGCGGTTGAGGATTTCGCTCACTCGCTGCTCCCAGTTCCACCCATGCGTCGCATCGAGCTGGGATTGCAGGGCATCTAAGCGCTCTTGATTGGCTTCGTTCCAATCGGCTTGTGCAAGCGTTTCATACTCCGATCGGATTTGCTTGATGGTGGCCAAACCTTCGGATGCTGCCTCAAAAATACTGCTATTGGTATTTAGGATCGGTTCTTGCGCAACATAGGCAATGCGCAGTTCCTGCTGTACCTGAATCAAGCCATCGTCGAGTTTTTCAATGCCAGCGAGGATCTTTAGAAAGGAGGATTTCCCGGTACCATTTCGCCCAATGAGACCCACACGCTCACCCGCTTCAAGTGCAAAGTTGGTGCGGTCTAAGAGGGGGTGATGACCGAACGCTAGCTTGGCGTCTGTCAGAGTAATGAGTGCCATAACCTGCCATTATCAATGGTTTATTCGTCTATGCGTCTTATAATGATGCTTTTCCTGAGGTGCCTCTATTAACTCCCCCGATTCACCCTCTGCCTTATCCACTTTGGATGAGGTTGCGCGCCGCCGAAGCTTTGCTATCATCTCGCACCCAGATGCGGGTAAGACGACACTCACTGAAAAATTACTGCTCTACGCGGGTGCCATTCAAATTGCTGGCAGTGTGAAGGCTCGCAAAGCCAGTCGTCATGCCACATCCGACTGGATGGAAATTGAAAAGCAACGTGGTATCTCCGTTGCCAGCTCGGTGATGCAGATGGAATACCGCAATGCCATCATTAATCTTCTGGATACCCCCGGTCACCAAGACTTCTCCGAAGATACCTATCGGGTCTTAACTGCGGTCGACTCCGCTCTGATGGTGATCGATGCGGCCAATGGTGTGGAGCCTCAGACCAGACGATTGATTGATGTGTGTCGTGCGCGCCATACCCCTTTAGTGACCTTCATTAATAAGCTCGATCGTGAGGTCAAAAAGCCACTCGATCTCATGGATGAGATTGAAGCGGCACTCGGCATGGCCGTTGTGCCATTCACCTGGCCGGTGGGCATGGGTAAATCCTTTGCCGGTGTGATCGATATCATCAACAATCAAATGCGCCTCTTTAAAGCCGGCGAGGATCGCGTTACCGAAGACTCGAACCTCGTCGTGTCTTTAGATGATCCCATGCTCAAAGAGCGCTTTGGTACGGAGCTCGAAGAAGCTTTGGCTGAAGTTGATCTTGTCAAAAATGCCATGCCTACTTTTGACCGCGAGGCATTCTTAGCAGGCAAACAATCACCGGTGTTCTTTGGCTCAGCCATTAATAACTTTGGCGTACGTGAGATTTTGAATACCTTGGTGGACCTCGCTCCCGGACCCGGATCACGCAAAGCCGTGCAACGCCAGGTCGACCCCCATGAGAAAAAATTTACGGCCGTGGTGTTTAAGATCCAAGCCAATATGGATCCCGCGCACCGTGATCGCGTTGCATTTTTGCGGATTTGCTCGGGTCACTTTGAACGCGGCATGAAACTCAAGATTGTGCGCAATGGCAAAGAGATTCGCACGAACAACGCACTTTCCTTTTTGTCGCAGCGGCGTGATATTTTGGATGAAGCCTTTCCGGGTGACATTATTGGTTTACCCAATCACGGACTTTTACATTTAGGGGACACGCTCACGGAGGGAGAAGAATTACAATTTACGGGTCTTCCCTTTTTCGCTCCGGAGATTTTTCGGATGGTTGAAGCAGCGGACCCCATGCGCAATAAACAACTTCGCACAGGTCTCATGCAACTCGGGGAAGAAGGCGCCATTCAAGTCTTTCGTCCCATGAGTGGCGGCACGATGCTCTTAGGCGCTTTTGGTCAGTTGCAGTTTGAAGTGGTGGCGCACCGTTTGCAATCCGAATATGGCGCTGAGGTGAGGCTATTGCCTGCGCGCTACACCATGGCGAGGTGGGTGACTTCCGAAGATCCTGTGGCTCTGAAAAAGTTCATGACGGAGAATAGTCACCGCATGGCCGAAGATGTGGTGGGCGCCTCGGTCTTTTTAGCTGCTCACAAGTCCGAGCTCGATGTGGCGCAGCAACGCTGGGAACAGATCGAGTTTCATGCGCTGCGCGAACATGCGGGTCTCATCTATCAGACTGAGATGTGAGCATTAAAAACTGCGTATTAAACAATTAGTCAGCCGTTCACCAGGCTTAGTTTTGACTTAATTTAGGCTTAGTTAGTTTTTTTGGGTCCCCCAAGGATCTCTGGGTACTGCAGCTTATAACGATAGATAGCTAGTCGCAAGCTAACCAAGAAGATAAATGTTAATCCCACGGTCAGCACAACCGGTGCCGGGCTTGATTCATAGTAATTGGCAATAAAGAGCCCTCCAGTGAGCACCAAACCACCTACGACTGCCGCCTCCTCATAAATCACGCCTTTAAAGGTATGCGGCTCTTGATTCACCAACACGTCGCGTAAGACACCACCACCGGCGCAGGAGAGCGCCGCACAAATGGGCGCCCAAAACCAAGCCACTCCCGCAGCAAGGGCCAGCATTGCGCCCAAGGTGGCCAAACCAGCAAAGCCAATCACGTCGGTGTATTTTTTAACGGTCATAAATGTCTCCGAATGATGAAAATCCCGATAACGTAAGCCCATCAGACTAGCAGCCAGAACAATCAGCAAAATACCGGTGGGGTAGACGACGTCACGCACGTAATAGAAGTCTAAGCGCTCTCCCCCAATAATGATGTCTCTTAGGGTTCCACCGCCGAGGCCCGATAGGAAGGCCAATACCAACCGCCCCCACAGATCGTAGTTGCGATTCATGCCCTCTAAGGTTCCCGATAGAGCAAAAGTAAATACGGATAAATAAATGAGTAACTTAAACCAAGTGGACTTCACAATCTCCGTGACATAAAAGCGAGTTGCTTCAGTGAGTGGTAATTTTCGACCGTCTTCTTTTTGCAATTGATTCCATATTTGATGGGTCCACAGTGAACGAGGATCTATATCCGAATTTTTCGATACAGTACTTAAGCGACGCACACTTTTATCAAAATAGGCGAGGTTAAATAGTCCAAACTGTTTATTCTCTTTGGGGACTAAATCCAATACCACTTGTAACATGTGCAGCTGTTGAGCCGGATCCAAATGGGGAGCAATTTTTTGCACGGATTGCGCGGCAAGCGTTGGGGCGATGCGAGCTTCAGACCACCCTTTGCGTAGCGCCCGAATCAGACGAACCATTTGCTCTCGAAAGATGGGATCTTCGAGGCGATCGCTCATCACATACAATCCGTCTTCAATATTGATGGTGCCATATTTTTGCGGATCCACCACCACCAAATCTGCACTTGGAACACCCGAGTGCAAAATTTTCCAATACTCGTTATAGGACATGGCAGTAGCGCACGCTACATTCCCATCGATTAAATCCTCACCATTGGAGCGCTGCATCACGACTTCGACTGAATTTCTTGGAATACTGAGTTGATCTAAAAGCTCATAGAGGATCTCTTGATCCCCTACACCCCAGACTCCAATGCGTTTGCCTTGAACATCTCTAGGCACATAGACGCCCGCACTGATTCGGCAAATAATATTGAGTGCCGACCCCGAAAATAACTGCGCAATATTAATCACCCGCTGACCAGACTTGGAAAGCTCAAAGGCATTGTTAAACCAAGAGATGGCTACATCGGCGTTACCATTTTGAAGCTCCTGGAGAGGATTGATACCTGACCCTCCAGGAAATGTAATCACATCAAGCCCTTCGTTTTCAAAGTGCTTACGAATTTGCGCAACATAGACGCCAGCGAACTGACTTTGATGCGACCATGCTAATTGCAAACGAATGGATGCTGTTGTATTTGGCTGGGCCCAACAAATGCCGGCATTCAATAAAACCATGCTTAGGATTAGTCGTAGCCAGATCATGAAATCTCCGCCTCTAATGTTGATTTAGATACTTTTACTATATTAGTTGAATTTAGCTCCCTCAATGCTGATTTTTCTACCTAAATGGTGAGAGCAATACAATCTACTCTATGAGGCAACTGACCAAAATCTGTTTTGTTCGTCACGGGGAAACCGACTGGAATGTTGAGAAACGCATGCAAGGTCATATTGATATTCCGCTGAATGCTCACGGCGTAATACAGGCCGAACGTTTAGCTAAGGCATTGCTTCGCACTGGGTATCGATTTGATCGCATCTACTCGAGTGATTTGAAGCGCGCCTTTCATACTGCCAGGGCGATTGCAAGTCCTCAGTCTTTGAATATCACCGTTCACCCAGATTTGCGTGAGCGCCATGTCGGCAAACTTCAAGGAATGCTTTTGGGTGATGCGCCTCAGGTGGAGCCGGAGCTGTGGCGGCGCCATCTTGCTCGCGATTTAGACTTTGATCTCGGTGGGGGCGAGAGTATTGTGCAGTTTCATGATCGGATGAAACGTATGCTCGATCATCTATTAATGAAGCATACGGGCGAGCAGATTTTGGCAGTGAGTCACGGTGGATCACTCGATATGATCTACCGCATCGTCACCCAGCAAGCTTTGGATGCTGAGCGTGTCGCCGTGGTTCCCAATACCTCACTCAATTGGATCGTCCATGATGGTAATAGCTGGTCGATTGAGCGCTGGGGCGATACCAGTCACCTCACGGATTCCGTACTCGATAATATTGAAATCTAATTAGGCGCTTACAAGATCGAGCGCAATCGCTTCAGCGACTTTGATGCCATCAATTCCAGCGGACATAATTCCACCGGCATAGCCCGCGCCTTCTCCGGCTGGGTAAAGGCCTTTGGTATTAATGCTTTGGTAATTGGGTCCGCGCTTAATCTGCAGTGGCGAGGAAGTACGGGTCTCCACACCGGTCAGCACTGCATCGGGCATGGCAAAACCCTTAATCTTTTTCTCAAACGCGGGGATCGCCTCCCGAATCGCTTCAATCGCATAGCTAGGTAGGCTCGTGGCGAGGTCGGTGAGATGCACGCCAGGCTTATACGACGGAATGACCGCACCAAATTCCGTGGACGGCTTTCCCTTTAAGAAATCGCCCACCAATTGTCCAGGGGCCTCATAGGTGGATCCACCGAGAGTAAATGCTCTTGACTCGAGTTCCCGCTGAAAATCAATACCGGCCAGCGGCCCACCGGGATAATCACTCGGATCAATCCCCACCACAATCCCGGCATTGGCATTGCGCTCATTGCGAGAGTACTGACTCATTCCATTGGTGACCACTCGATTGGATTCGGAGGTCGCGGCTACCACCGTACCGCCCGGGCACATGCAAAAGCTATAGACCGAGCGTCCGTTCTTAGCGTGATGCACGAGCTTGTAGTCTGCCGCACCTATGAGTGGATGACCGGCATGCGGCCCCAAGCGAGCACGATCAATTACGGATTGGGGATGCTCAATGCGAAAGCCAACCGAGAACGGTTTGGCTTCCATATAGACTCCGGCATCAAATAGTTCTTGGAAGGTATCGCGTGCACTATGACCAAGTGCGAGGACGACGTGATCGGCCGCCAGATACTCGCCACTCTCCAATTTCAAACCTTTGAGTTGATGTTGATCAATATCAAAGCCCACCACCTTTTGGCCAAAGCGCACTTCACCGCCCAGATTAATTATTTCTTGGCGGATCTTCTCAACCATTCCGACTAAGCGAAAGGTACCAATGTGGGGTTTTGAGACATACAGAATTTCCCCTGGAGCGCCGGCTTTCACAAACTCGTGTAAGACTTTACGACCATAAAACTTGGGGTCCTTCACTTGGCTCCATAGCTTGCCATCCGAGAAGGTGCCCGCCCCACCCTCACCAAACTGGACATTGGATTCCGGGTTCAATATCTTTTTGCGCCATAGCCCCCAGGTATCTTGAGTACGTTCACGTACCGCCTTACCGCGCTCGAGCACAATCGGCTTCAATCCCATTTGCGCCAAAAGGAGTGAAGCAAAAATACCGCAAGGGCCAAAACCAATCACGACGGGTCGCAATGGAGATTTGGTTAGCTGATTATGACCGTGCTGAACAACGAAGTGATACGACGTATCAGGACTCGGTCGTACATGGGGATCATGTGCATGCTTCTTGAGAATGCCAGCCTCATCACGCACGGATACATCGAGGGTATAGATAAAGGTTAGCGCACTATTTTTGCGAGCATCGTAACTACGCTTAAAGACCTCAAACCGCACGAGATCTTTGGGCGCAATGGCAAGCTTCTTTAGAATTTCTACTTCAAGCACTTCTAGCGCATGGTCAATTGGTAGGCGGAGCTCAGTAATACGAATCATAGGCCATAACGATAGCAGTTTATGATTTATCCATGCAAGAAATCAGGATCATGCAATGGGATGAGGCGAAAGACCTTGCCTACCCGATTCGATTGACCGTATTTGTTCATGAACAAGGAGTCCCCGAGGCACTTGAGCTCGATACCGATGATGCATTAGCTTGGCATGCGGTTATATTGGATCATGGCAAAGCAATTGCAACGGGTCGCTTACTGAAAAATGGCAAGATTGGGCGTTTGGCGGTGCTCAAAGAGTATCGAGGTCTGGGTCTTGGAAGTGAACTACTAAAGACTTTAGTGTCTTATGGCCGCCAAGAAGGAATCACGCAATTCTTTTTGCACGCACAGACAACCGCTATTGGCTTTTATGAACGTCATGGATTTAATGCAATCGGCCTCCCATTTGAGGAGGCCGGCATTGATCACATCAAAATGGTACTAACACCCCATTAGAAATACGTTTTAATCTCTTCGTCGTCTTTGGATCGGAACCAGGCCTGATAGAACAGGATCAGAAAACCAATCGCAAAATAGATCACGTTGCCCGTGGTGACATACGCAATAATGCCACCGATGGTAGCGAAAATACCTAGTAAAGCCCAGAAAATAGACATGATGATCTCCCTCGTTTTTCTATTTTATTCGGTTTTGGGGAAGGTGATTTCAAAGGCAGCGCCACCTTGATAAGCGGAATCAAAACGAATCTTGCCGCCATGACGACTAATGATGTATTCGCATAACCAGAGTCCTAGACCCATTCCCTCACGCTTGCTGCCCGAAAATAGATCAAATAGGTGTTGTGCCTGATCCCGAGGCACTCCTGGCCCATTATCTTCGCTACGGATCATGATTTGCTCAGCATCCTCTTGTCCATTAATACGAATAATTCGCTCTGCTTGGATGCTAACTTGCAAGGCCTGAACAGAGTTATTGATCAGATTTAAGAAGATTTGTTGCGCCTCCCCAAAACTCATCGGCATGCTTATCGAGTTGGGAATATCGACTTCGATACGAACATGCTTTTCAAATAGGTCGGATTTAGATAACAAAATGACCGATTCAATTGCCTCGACGGCTGAGACTTTTTCGGAGAAAGAATCGTATTTCTCAGAGAAGATTGCTTTTAGGGTTCTAATAATGCGGGCAGCCCGCATATTATCTTTGGCAATATCGTCTGCAAGTCTTTTAATTAAATCCCGATCAACCGCTTCCTCAGAAATCTTCTTTTGCAGATACTCACTATTAATCTGAATTGCCCCTAGTGGCTGATTAATCTCATGAGCGATCGAGGCAGTTAATGCCCCCGTAGTACTACTCTTGTTAGCCTTTAGTAATGAACTAATGAGGGTTTCACGTTCATCGAGTAATTTCTTATAAGTTATATTTTGCGACTCGGTCTGACGGCTATCCATTGCCAACTTCTCAGACCAATAGCCCCAGATTGCAATAAACGATAAGGTGTTCATCAAAATCTGGCCAAACGTAAAGATGATGAGAAGCTGCGGCAATTGCTCCATCGAACGAATCGGGAAATTGGTTTCGAACAAGACAACCAGTCGCGGTGCCAGGAAAAGTGCCTCTCCTATTGCAGCGTATTGAAAATACCGCAATTGCTGCAGACCCAATCCACGATTGACCATACGGGCTTCTCGAATTTGCCAGGCAAGAATAATGGCGTAAGTAGATACTGCAAAAACCGTACGGGCCTCAAAGGTCCAATTCAGGCGTAAGTATTCAAAGAAGATACCGTAGCAAAGCGTTGAGATTCCTAGGGCCCATTTCAAGGATTTACTGACGGGATGATTAAAGGAGTAAAAAAATAAGCCTTGCAGAATTGCTGCCGCATAAAACAAAGTGTTGGCGAGCGTAAAGATAGGTGGGACTTTCTGAATATCATCAGTTAACAAAATCCCGATTGCAAATAATCCTAAACCGATAACATTTGAAATCAATGCTCCAAGCCAATACGGATTCGGTTTTGATTTGGACTCACCCTGAAGATAATGAAGAATTCCAAAGAGTAATCCAAGCTGAATTGCTGCGAAGATAAAAAAATTGAGAGCGAGTAAAACTTTCATTGACTTATCGTAATAGTATTACCCGTGTAATCGATCAATAAATTGAATGCTAGAGCTATATCTTTAACAAAGGCGGTGCACTGAAATTACTTTGGCTCGCGTGAGCCCCAATACTTTTGCATTTCTATAAATAGGAACGATGCAGACCAGGTAATCAGAATCAGACCGGTGAGTGCCTCAACTCCAGTTAGATAGCGAAGATAACCGTCTACCACAATGTCACCGTATCCTACAGTGGTATAGGTGACAAACGATAAATACGCACTATCGAGCAGCAAGCCATGATCAGAGGCGGCCCCAATCACACTTCCAAGGTTGGGAAATATCAGCATGAGGTAATAAGCTAATGCAAAGATCCAAATCTCAATGATGTGTGCAATAAAAATCACACCGACTGCGATCAATACCTTATAGCGAGCATGAATGTGCTTAATCGCCGGCATGGCACTGTTTAGTTTGTACAAAACTTCATAATGAAATACGATCGCCAAAAGTGCAATCAGTGTATTGAGTATGAAGGTAATCAATAGAAGCATGCGAGGCTTTCAGGATACTGGCGGAGAGGGTGGGATTCGAACCCACGGTAGGCTTGCACCTACGCCTGATTTCGAGTCAGGTACATTCGACCACTCTGCCACCTCTCCGATACTCGATGGCTCAATTATAGCGAGCGAATTACCTCTAAGCCGCCCATGTAAGGCTGCAATACCTTAGGGATCCGGATACTGCCATCAGCTTGTTGATAATTTTCCAGTAGAGCTACGCCAGTTCTACCAACCGCAAGACCCGAGCCGTTTAGAGTGTGAAGTAGTTCGGGCTTGCTCTGACCGACTTTATAACGCGCTTGCATCCGCCTAGCTTGAAAATCTCCCATGTTGGAGCACGAGCTAATTTCTCGATAGGCATTTTGTGATGGGATCCAGACTTCTAAATCATAGGTCTTAGCACTTCCGAAGCCCATATCACCAGTACATAAGAGCATGCGGCGGTATGGCAGCTCCAAGAGCTCCAGAATTCTCTCAGCATGCGCCGTCAATTCTTCTAAAGCCTGCATCGATTTCTCGGGATGGCTGATGTGCACCAACTCGACCTTGTCAAATTGGTGCTGGCGGATCATGCCGCGCACATCACGCCCATAACTGCCTGCTTCCGAGCGAAAACATGGGGTATGGGCCACATACTTGAGTGGTAACTGGTCTGCATTAATAATTTCATCACGGACCAGATTCGTCACCGGCACTTCAGCAGTGGGGATGAGATAAAAGTTTTCAATGCGCTCACCGCCATCGTCGGGATGCTCGCCACCCATCTTGCGTGGCACTTTAAATAAATCAGCCTCGAACTTGGGTAGCTGCCCGGTTCCCTGCATCGCTTGCGCACTAACCATATACGGCGCATAAACCTCTTGATAGCCATGGTGTTCGGTGTGCACATCCAGCATGAATTGCGCGAGCGCCCGATGGAGCTTCGCAGCGTTGCCTTTGAGAACCACAAAACGCGCGCCACTGATTTTGGATGCTGCATCAAAATCTAGTCCAATGGGAGCGCCTAGATCGACGTGATCCTTGGGGGTGAAATCAAATTCTGTTGGTTTTCCCCAAACCTTCATCTCTTTATTTTCGTCGGCCGTCATACCAACCGGCACGCTCTCATCCGGTAAGTTCGGGATGTTGAGCATCAAGTCTTTGATTTGATCTTGTAAGGTCGATAAACGAGTGGAGTTTTTCTCAAGCGTATGGTTGACGCTGGCCGACTCAGCAAGTTCCGCATCCGCATTCTCGCCCTTGCCTTTTTTCATGCCAATCGCTTTGGCTAATTGATTGCGTTTGGCTTGCAACTCTTCGGTACCTGCTTGAAGCTGTTTGCGCTCATTCTCAAGCTGTGTAAACAGGTTGGTATCTAGCTCAAACTTGCGCGTGGCCAAGCGTGCCTTGACGCTCTCTAAATCTTTACGAAGCAGTTGGGGGTCCAGCATACGATTCCTTCGGGTTCAAGCCATTAGTTTAGTCGCAAGACCTCGGCACCCTGCGGTGGCTTAAATTGAAAGCGGCTGGCATCCACACTGGGATTGATTTGCATCTGATTAAACACAACGAGCACCATACTGCCAAATCCGTCGGTCAACTCCAAGGCCTTGGGTAATCCAGAGCCCATACCAATCGCAATTTGGGTATAGGGCAGATCGCCCTGCCCGGGTTTAGATTTGGGCTTGAGATTCACCCACTGCAAATTGGTTTTGGTGCCTGCTTCCTCTAAATCAAACTGCTGATCAAGAGCGACATCCCCAAACAGGATGGCGGCAGGCGAGGCGGCTAAGGCCTGATTGGCTGATCGGATGGTTAATTGATTGAGGTCCTTATCCCACATTAAGAGTTGCTTACCATCCATGATGAGTTTTTGCTCATACGGCTTTTGGGTATCCCAGACAAAGCGCCCCGGGCGCTGGAAGATAAATTGCCCTGAGGTTTGCCGAATCATTTTTAGCTTATCTTGCGGCTCATTGGGCTTTGGGGTACGCATTTGTTGCTGGACAAACTCGCCTTGGGCAGAGCGCACGGTCTTCACAAATTGCTTGAGCTGTTCAATCCCCGAAGGAGTTGTGGGTTGCGCATGAATCGCATTTGGAATAGCCAATGCTGCGACGACGAAATAGAAAATAAAGCGCTTCATTCTTTAGAGTTTGGCTTATTCGCTGGGGCGAACCAGAATCTCACGGTTACCATTGCCGCCCATCTTCGAGACTAGGCCCGCTTTTTCCATATCCTCTAAGAGGCGCGCAGCACGGTTATAACCAATGCGTAAATGCCGCTGCACGAGCGAGATCGAAGCACGCTTGTTCTCAAGGACGATAGCAACGGCTTGATCGTAGAGTGGATCGGCTTCGCCACCGCCATTACCGCCACCATTTAAGGCATCCATGGTGGACTCATCGGCCCCCTCGAGGACGCCCTCGATGTAATTGGCTTCGCCCTTCTCTTTGAGCCAGGAAACCACACGATGCACTTCATCGTCGGATACGAATGCGCCGTGCACCCGGATCGGTAATCCAGTCCCTGGTGGCATGTACAACATATCACCCATTCCCAACAGCGTCTCAGCGCCTTGTTGGTCTAGGATGGTACGGCTATCGATCTTGCTACTCACCTGGAAGGAAATTCGGGTGGGAACGTTGGCTTTGATCAAACCGGTGATGACATCCACACTCGGACGTTGGGTTGCCAACACTAAATGAATTCCAGCGGCACGTGCTTTTTGTGCAATCCGCGCAATCAACTCTTCAATCTTCTTGCCCGAGACCATCATCAGATCAGCAAGCTCATCGATGATCACCACAATAATGGGGGCTTTGTAGAGTGGCTCTGGATCTTCAGGGGTGAGACTAAATGGATTGGTGAGTTTCTCGCCCTTGGCTTCGGCCTCCATAATCTTTTTATTAAAGCCGGCTAAGTTACGCACTCCAAACTTGCTCATGAGTTTGTAGCGCCGCTCCATCTCGTTGACTGCCCAATTGAGCGCGTTATAGGCCTGTTTCATGTCGGTTACTACGGGGCACAACAGATGGGGCACCTTCTCATAAACGGACATCTCTAGCATCTTGGGATCGATCATGATGAGTCGCACTTCATCCGGCTTGGCTTTAAAGAGGATCGACAAAATCATGGCATTGATTCCGACCGACTTACCCGCGCCTGTAGTACCTGCCACCAAGCAATGTGGCATCTTCACTAAATCAGCGACCATGGGGCTGCCCGCAATATCCTTACCCAAGGCTAGTGTGAGTAGAGAATGGTTGTCGTTATAGACCTGGGAACTCAAAATCTCCGAGAGGTAGACCGACTGTCGCGTTGGATTGGGTAACTCAAGCGCCATACAGGTCTTGCCGGGGATGGTCTCGACCACGCGCAAGCTCACGACACCCAAAGAACGTGATAGGTCGCGTGAGAGGTTCACAATTTGACTGCCCTTCACACCGACTGCAGGCTCGATCTCATAACGCGTCACAACCGGTCCTGGATAAGCAGCAATCACCTTAGCTTGCACCCCAAAATCATCGAGCTTGCGCTCAATCAAGCGGGAGGTGAACTCCAAGGTCTCAGCAGAAATTGTTTCTTTTGCCTCAGGAACGGGATCTAAGAGTGAGAGCGGCGGCAACTCCGAGTCCGGGATTTCGACAAAGAGTGGTTGCTGCTTCTCGCGCTCAACCCGCTCACTCTTCACAATCTTTAAGGGTTGATTAAAGATTTGTACCTTGGGTGCCACTTCTTCCCGAATCCGCACTTCCTCGACGTGCTCTTCACGCTCAACCGCAGCTTGCTCACCAATCTTTTGATCCTCTTGCTCCTCACGCTTCTCGCGCAAACGACGAATACCAAGTTCAATATATCGTCCCACTTGCTCAGAAAGCGTGAGCCACGAGAAATGCAAAAACAGAGAGAGGCCGGCTGCTAAGCCAAAGATCAGAATCAGAGTGGCGCCCGTAAAGCCAAACGCCATTTGCAGGGGATCCCCGATTACTTCGCCCAAGATACCGCCCGGGGGTCTGGGTAGCTCCCATTGCAAAGAATGCATCCGAATCGACTCTAGTCCCATGCTGCAGGTGAGGGTCAAGGCAAAACCCAACCAACGGGTCCAAAAGGATTCGGGTCTAGCCTCTGGATCAACCGGTAATGGCACACTCCAGAGCTCACGCCAACCTTGATAGACCCGCCGACCAAATAATACGACCCACCAAAATGCCGAAACCCCAAAAATGTAGAGCATCAAATCAGCGGTCCATGCGCCAATGCGACCACCAATATTTTTAGGAACCTCAAAACTAGCGTGCGACCAGGCTGGATCGGATTTAGTGTAGGTAATCAGAACCGCAAATAAGCCAAGGCAGATGGCAAGCATCAGCATCCAGCGTACTTCAGCAATTAAGCGAGACATCTTGCCAGTGCCGCCTTCGGGAGGCAGCGGGGTCTTAATTTGTGGGAGCGAGCTACGAGCCATGTTCACCTGATTGTAAACAAGCATTGGCCTTCAAACTCTATAATTTAGGGATGACGACAACTACTAAACACTCTAAAGTACTGATTCTGGGCTCGGGCCCAGCCGGCTACACCGCTGCGGTCTATGCAGCCCGCGCCAACCTCAAGCCCACCCTGATTACCGGGCTCGCGCAAGGCGGCCAGCTCATGACCACCACCGATGTGGAAAATTGGCCTGCTGACCCCAATGGCGTCCAAGGACCCGAGCTCATGGATCGCTTTCTAAAGCATGCCGAGCACTTTAATACCGAGATCATTTTTGATCACATCCATACGGCAGCCCTCACTGAAAAGCCGATTCGCTTAGTAGGTGACTCTGGCACTTACACCTGTGATGCACTCATCATCTCGACGGGAGCTTCCGCTCAATACCTTGGACTTCCAAGTGAGGAGGCATTCATGGGTCGGGGGGTTTCAGGGTGTGCAACCTGTGATGGCTTCTTTTACAAGGGTCAGGATGTGTGCGTAATTGGGGGTGGCAATACCGCCGTTGAGGAAGCGCTCTATCTGACGGGCATTGCTCGTAAGGTGACGGTGATCCATCGCCGCGATAAGTTCCGTGCAGAGCCGATTCTGAATGATCGCTTAATGGCAAAAGTAGCCGAAGGTAAGGTTGAACTCAAACTCAACGCCACCCTCGATGAAGTCTTGGGTGATGACAAGGGTGTGACGGGAGTTCGTATCAAAAAACAGGATGGCAGCACCGAAGAGATTGCGGTATCGGGTGCCTTCATTGCGATTGGTCACAAACCTAATACCGATTTGTTCGTAGGTCAACTTGACATGAACAATGGCTACATCAAAACGCACTCGGGCTTAGAGGGCAATGCCACTGCAACCAATATCCCTGGTGTCTTTGCAGCAGGTGACGTCCAAGATCACATCTATCGCCAGGCCATTACCAGTGCGGGCACGGGTTGTATGGCAGCATTGGATGCGCAACGTTATCTGGAAGGTCTCGAGTAATTGTTCTTGACTTAAGCCTGCTCCCTAAGCAAAACGCCCAGCAATGCTGGGCGTTTTAATTTGATCCGTTAAGACCTAACGAACCACAGGCAAGAGTGGCACGATTAAGAGTGCCACGATATTAATGATCTTAATGAGTGGGTTTACTGCTGGGCCCGCAGTATCTTTGTAGGGGTCACCTACGGTATCGCCAGTCACGGCAGCTTTGTGCGCTTCTGAACCTTTGCCACCATGGTTACCCTCTTCAATGTATTTCTTGGCATTATCCCAAGCACCGCCACCGGTACACATGGAGATTGCGACAAAGAGTCCCGTAATAATCGTGCCCATCAAGAGTCCGCCCAATGCTGCTGGTCCCAAGAATAGGCCGACTAGAATCGGAACCACTACTGGTAAGAGCGAAGGAATAATCATTTCCTTGATCGCTGCAGAAGTGAGCATGTCGACCGCTTTGCCGTACTCTGGCTTTGCAGTTCCTTCCATGATGCCGGGGATCTCCCTGAACTGACGGCGCACTTCCTCCACCACAGCTCCAGCGCAACGCCCTACTGCCTCCATCGCCATCGCTCCGAAGAGGTAAGGAATCAAGCCACCAATAAAGAGGCCGATGATGACCATATGGTTCGAAAGATCAAAGGTAACTTGCTGACCAATTGCTTCTAAAGCATGGGTGTAGTCGGCAAAGAGTACCAAGGATGCAAGACCGGCTGAGCCAATCGCATAGCCCTTGGTCACTGCCTTAGTAGTGTTGCCAACCGCATCCAATGGGTCGGTAATATCACGGACCGAATCCGGCAAACCTGCCATCTCGGCAATACCACCAGCATTGTCTGTAATTGGGCCATAGGCATCCAGAGCTACCACAATCCCTGCGAGTGAAAGCATGGCCGTTGCGGCTACAGCGATGCCATAAAGACCGGCTAAGTAATAGGCTGCAAAGATGGCGATACAGACGAAGATCACCGGGTAAGCTGTCGAGCGCATCGATACGCCTAAGCCTGCAATGATGTTCGTGCCATGACCTTTGGTGGAGGCTTCGGCAATATGCTTCACTGGTTTGTAATCGGTACCGGTGTAGTACTCGGTGATCCACACTAAACCTGCAGTGAGTAACAGACCCACAATCGATGAGCCAAATAAGCGCCACTGACTACCCGGAATTCCTAAAGCATCGTCTGGAATAATCCAGTTGGTCACAAAGTAAAAACCCACTAATGAAATTAATCCGGAGATGATCAAGCCTTTATACAAAGCGGGCATGACGTTTTTCATGCCGGGGCTTGCTTTAACAAACGAGCAGCCAATAATCGAGGCAATGATCGAAATACCGCCAAGGACTAACGGGTAGACCACTGCCGCAACGGGAGCATTCATCACCATTAGTGCGCCCAAGACCATGGTTGCAATTAAGGTCACCGCATAGGTCTCAAATAAGTCGGCGGCCATTCCTGCGCAATCACCCACGTTATCACCCACGTTATCGGCAATCACCGCCGGATTGCGCGGATCATCTTCTGGAATGCCTGCTTCGACTTTACCCACCAAGTCAGCGCCGACGTCGGCGCCCTTAGTAAAGATACCGCCGCCCAGACGTGCAAAGATTGAAATTAAGGAAGAACCGAATGCTAAACCAATTAGGGGGTGCAACACATCCGAGAGGTCTTGACCGTTATCCATCGATACCAGGAGCATGAAAAATACACCGACGCCCAAGAGTCCTAAACCAACCACGAGCATGCCGGTAATAGCGCCGCCTTTGAAGGCGACGTTCAAAGCTTGGTTCATGCCCTGAGTTGCTGCTTGCGCAGTACGCACATTTGCACGCACGGAGACGTTCATACCGATGAAGCCGCAAGCGCCCGATAACACGGCGCCGATCACAAAACCAATCGCAGTTGCTAAATCGAGAAAGACCGCCATCAGAATGGTTAGCACTACACCCACAATTGCAATCGTTTTATATTGGCGCGCGAGATAAGCAGCCGCACCCTGCTGAATCGCTTCGGCAATCTCAACCATCTTGGCATTGCCAGTGTCTTGTTTGAGAATCCACGTACGCATCACAAAGCCATAAACCACTGCGATGACGCCGCACGCTAAGGCAAAATACAGACCTACAGTCACATCACTCATGCTAAATCACTCCTACTTGGTTGAGGATTCAATTTAATTTTGATACGACAATCTTGCTATTCGCCTAAAGGCTTAAAATAGCAAGCCTGGCTTTCAAAAGTATCCAACAGATTTAGTGATTTGCCACTTTGCTAAGATCAGGGTATCTACTAAGCAGACCGATTTTTATTTAATTTGGAGTATGTATGAGTCTTGATAACGTCAGCCCAGGAAAACGGGTTCCCGAGAACTTTAACGTCATTATTGAAATCCCCATGAACGCCGACCCCATTAAATATGAGGTCGATAAGGAAACCGGGGCGATCTTCGTGGACCGCTTTATGGGCACCGCCATGCACTATCCCTGCAACTATGGTTACATTCCCAAGACCATTGCGGGCGACGGTGATCCAGTCGACGTCTTGGTAATTACACCCTTTCCATTGATTCCTGGCGTGGTGGTTAGCTGCCGTGCCCTAGGCGTCTTACAAATGAACGATGAAGCTGGTGACGATGCCAAGTTACTAGCCGTTCCTGAAGATCGCATTTTATCGATCTATAGCCATTGGGAGAGCTCCGAGGATATCAACCAGATGCGTTTGAATCAGATTCAGCATTTCTTTGAGCATTACAAAGATCTTGAGAAAGGCAAGTGGGTCAAGGTCAAAGGCTGGGGCTCGATTGCCGACGCGCACAAAGAGATTACCGATGGTATGGCCCGCTATCAGAAAGAGAAGGCATAAATATGAATCGTGCATGGCGTAGGTTATGAGTCAGCGCACTCATTCCCCCATGCAGATTGCCATGGCGCAACTCAATCCTCTTTTGGGGGATTGCGTTGGCAACGCGCAAGCGATTTTTCAGGCAGCGCAAGATGCCCATGAACACGGCGCCAGTCTACTTTTAACTCCAGAGCTTTCTTTAACTGGCTACCCTCCAGAAGATCTATTACTGCGCCCCGGATTTATTCAAGAGACACGGACTGTACTTCAGTCTCTATGCGAACAACTTCAAGAGTTGAGTGGATTAACCGTGATTGTGGGCCACCCCTGCGAATCCGATGCGGGTCTGCACAATTCAGCATCAGTCATTCAGAATGGCAAAGTGATTGCCACTTACTTCAAACAGGAATTACCCAACCATGAAGTGTTTGATGAGAAGCGTTATTTCGTGGCGGGTGAGAATGCCTGTGTTTTTGATCATCACGGTTTAAAACTAGGTGTTTTGTTATGCGAAGACATTTGGCATTCAGAGCCAGCGCGTCTAGCCAAGAATGCGGGGGCGCAAATACTGGTAGTCCTCAATGCTTCACCCTACCATTTGCAAAAAGAACAGACTCGCTACGAACTACTCAAAGAGCAGAGTCAAGCCTGTGGCCTACCCATCCTTTATCTCAATATGGTGGGTGGACAAGACGAACTCGTCTTTGATGGCGGATCCTGCGCTGTGAACTCCTATGGCGAGCTGGTGTTTGCCATGCCGCAGTTTCAGGAAGGGGTCGGATTTATTGAGCTTATAGGAGACGAACCACAACGAGGCGAGATTACTCCCGCATTAACTCTCGAGGCGCAAGTCTATGCCGCACTCGTGATGGGGACGCGCGATTATGTCCGTAAGAACTGTTTTCCAGGAGTAATTCTTGGCTTGTCAGGTGGCGTGGACTCCGCCTTAGTCTTAGCGATTGCAGTCGATGCACTGGGCGCAGAGAAAGTGCGCGCAGTCATGATGCCCTCGCCCTATACCGCTGAAATTTCTTGGCTCGATGCCCGTGAGTTGGCATCTAACTTGGGCGTGCAATACGATGAGATTTCGATTCAGGAGCCGGTGAAGGCTTTTGAAGATGCTCTACAAGCACAGTTTGCCAATTTACCTAGCGACACCACCGAAGAAAATATTCAGGCACGGGTGCGTGGCACGATCTTGATGGCCCTCTCCAATAAAACGGGTCGCTTGGTTCTTACCACCGGCAACAAGAGTGAAATGGCTGTTGGGTACTGCACCCTCTACGGCGACATGGCCGGTGGCTTTGCCGTGATTAAAGATATTGCCAAGACCTTGGTCTATCAGTTGTGTCGCTATCGCAATCAGATCAAACCCGTGATCCCTGAGCGAATTCTGACGCGCCCACCGTCGGCAGAACTGCGCCCCAATCAAACCGATCAAGATAGTCTGCCACCGTATGAGGTGCTTGATGCGATCTTGGCGCGTTATATGGAACAGAATCAATCAAGCGCTGAGATCATTGCAGCAGGCTATGATTCTGCGGCAGTGCAAAAAATTACCCGCCTCATTCAAATCAATGAATACAAACGGCGTCAGGCGCCCCCGGGTGTCAGAATTACTGCACGCGCTTTTGGCCGCGATTGGCGCTACCCCATTACTTCTGGAGCAAAACTCTAGGCCTAAAAATAGTGGGGGCATGAATAGGTCATGATCCTTGAGTATGATGGAGGCAAAGGAGACGCTATGAAACTGATTACATCCATTATTAAACCGTTCAAACTTGATGAGGTCCGTGAGGCACTTGCCGAAGTTGGCGTTACTGGTCTGACGGTCACTGAGGTGAAAGGCTTTGGTCGCCAAAAGGGTCACACCGAACTCTATCGGGGCGCCGAGTATGTTGTCGACTTTTTACCCAAGGTGAAAGTGGAAGTGGTTGTGGCCGATAACTTGGTGGAAACCGTCACCGAAGCGATCATTAAAGCGGCGCGAACTGGAAAAATTGGGGATGGCAAAATTTTTGTGAGCCCAGTTGAGCAAGCGATCCGGATTCGTACGGGCGAAGTAGACGACGCCGCTGTCTAGAGGGCCACTTCTTCCAAAATAATGCTCTTGGCATTTGGGTTATCAATTTTCACTTTATAACCCTGAAAAAAGAGATCGGTTTGACCTAAGCTGGAGGTCATCACCACAAAGGGGGCCTTTCCATAGAAGGAATATGAGCCCCCTGCTTCCAAGCTCTTTTTCTCCAGTTTGCCGCTTGCATCTTTTACACAGATCGTTTGGGCACTTCGGCTTTGCACATAGACCATATTGCCAGGCTTTGATGCATTAGCCATACGGTAACTTTTTGGACTGGCATCTTCCGATGGGCAAGTATTTGTCGCCTCTGAAGCAACGAGTGCTGGGGTGTTGGCAGTTGGTGCCGCACTTACTACTTCTTCCTTTTTGGACTCCGCTGCAATCGTTTCCGATGGCAGTTTTGCGACCTCTACTGACTTCACTGGCTGCGGTTGATTCATATTCAGAGTCACTATTCCAATGGCGGCGACGATTGCAGCACTACCAAAGTAAATGAGGGTGCGATTCTTTTTAATAATTGGCTTGGGAGTCTCATCAAACCGCTCGAGCTGCTCTACCTTTTGGTCTGCAGTCTTTTTTGGAGTCGTGCGTTTAGGTTGAGAAGTTTTCTTCTGAGATTCTTCTTTCTTAACAGGCTCAGAAGAGTTCGATTGTGCCTCTAGTGGCGAAGATAGACTTGCTGCTTCCTTTGAACTCTCTTGACGGACTTTTGCAGCTTCGATCAAGTCAGGTCCAAAATCAAATACATCCTCTTGGCTGATGCCCAACTCATCGGCTACCCGTTTTGCTGCATTCGCTTTAATCGCCAGGGAATAGAAATGGCTTTTCTCACCATTTTCAAGCTGCTCAATTTGTTTAGTCGAAAAGCAAACCTTGCTCGCTAATTCGGAGACAGTGAGACCCTTGGCTTCACGAGCCTTTTTAAGAACCTCTCCTCGAACATCTGGAACGCGTTTATTCATCACCAAATGCGTCTCACTTTTATATAGTTTTTATAATTATTTGTAATTGAATCAATGCCTTGTATATCAATCGTATCGGCTTAATTGCTTCAGAATATGACATAAATAACAATATTTGGCTATCGACCCTAGGGCTAATACTTACCTTGTTAAATTGGACTCCAAATAGAATTTCACCAAATCCTGAACCGAGTTCGCTTGCATTTTTTCCATGACCCTGGCCTTGTGGACCTTAATCGTGGCATCGGTCGTGCCTAAGCGCTCAGCAATTTCTTTATTCATGAGGCCCTCCACGAGTAAGGTACACACCTCCTTTTCTCGAGGTGTTAGGGTATTGAAGTTGCGCTTAATTTCCCCATCTTTTAAATTACGTTTGAGTTGTTTTTGGTCGTAATCAAGGGCTTGATCGATAGCTTGCAAGAGCTCATCAATATTGAAGGGCTTAAACAGAAAATCCAGCGCACCTTTTTTAAGACCTTTGACAATCTGCTGGGGATGGCTTTGGCCACTTAAAAATACGATGGGGGTTTTACGACCCAATTTCTCCAGTCGTTCCATTAAATCGAGACCACTGACATCCGGCATTTGCATATCAAGCACGATCACAGCTGGCGCAACTGGTAATGAATTTTGTAAAAACGAAGTGGCACTCTCAAAATCTTGTATCGAGTAACCAACATCGCGCAACATCCGCGCCAATGAATCTCTCATCGAGTTGTCATCATCGATGAGATACACGGTGCCGGTTAATCGCGTCATGGCTTATCATTACCTTGAAATTACTTATAGATCAACAATGTAACCCCCCATAACTGGACTGGCTATTAGCTATAAGGCTAATTTTGCTGGATATCCCTAAAATACCTTTCTACATCAATACGTGAATCACAAACCCATGAGAACTTATCTTTGTATTGTTTGCGGCTTTATTTATGACGAATCAGCAGGCCGCCCCGAGGATGGCATTGCACCAGGCACCAAATGGGACGATGTCCCTGCCGATTGGGCCTGCCCTGATTGCGGGGCAGGAAAAGACAGCTTTGAAATGATGGCAATTTAATCGCGGAGACAATGATATGGCAGACCAAAAACAAGCCCCAAAACGCATGAATGAGCGTTCACGCATGGTGACCGAAGGGGTTGCACGCGCACCCAATCGATCCATGTACTACGCCATGGGCTACAAAGAGGAAGATTTTGTTAAACCGATGGTGGGAGTGGCCAACGGCCACTCCACCATTACCCCATGTAATAGCGGCCTACAAAAACTAGCCGATGCGGCAATCGATGCTCTGGAGAAAGCGGGTGCCAAAGCCCAAGTCTTTGGGACGCCCACAGTCTCCGATGGAATCGGCATGGGTACCGAAGGCATGAAATATTCCCTCGTCTCGCGCGAGGTGATTGCCGACAGTATTGAGGTTTGTGTCAATGGCCTCTGGCAAGACGGCGTGGTGGTCATTGGCGGCTGTGACAAAAACATGCCCGGCGGCATGATTGCGCTAGCGCGCACCAACGTCCCTGGAATCTATGTATACGGCGGCACCATCAAAGCAGGTCATTACAAAGGTAAAGAGCTCAATATCGTTTCTGCCTTTGAGGCCGTTGGCGAATTTACCTCTGGACGCTTAACCGAGGAGGACCTCAAAGGCGTTGAGCAAAACGCTTGTCCAAGCAGTGGTTCTTGTGGTGGCATGTATACCGCCAATACCATGAGCTCCTCGTTTGAAGCGCTAGGGATGAGCCTGCCCTACTCTTCAACCATGTCCAACGTTGACCAAGAAAAGGTCGATAGCGCAGCCGAGTCAGCCCGCGTATTGGTTCAAGCGATCAAAAATAATATTCGGCCACGCGACATCATTACCAAAAAATCCCTTGAGAACGCGGTCAGTGTCATCATGGCCGTAGGTGGTTCGACCAATGCTGTTCTGCACTTTTTGGCAATTGCGAGTGCTGCCGAGATTGAGTGGACCATTGATGACTTTGAGCGGATTCGTAAACGCGTCCCCGTGATCGCCGACATGAAACCATCGGGCACGTATTTGGCACCCGATCTGCATCTAGCAGGCGGCATTCCACAGGTTATGAAGATTTTGTTAGACGGCGGTCTACTCCATGGTGATTGCATGACCATCACCGGCAAAACGATTGCGGAGACCCTCAAAGATGTTCCATCTAAACCAAGAGCCGATCAGAAGGTCATTCGGACTTTAGATAATCCGCTCTATCCCCAAGGGCACTTGGCGATCCTCAAGGGCAATATCTCGCCCGAGGGCTGTGTCGCCAAAATTACTGGCCTCAAGAATCCATCGATTACAGGTCCAGCTCGCGTATTCAACTCCGAAGACGAGGCCATGGAGGCCATCATGGCTCAGAAAATTAAGCACGGTGATGTGGTCGTGATTCGGTACGAGGGTCCCAAAGGCGGTCCCGGTATGCGAGAAATGTTAGCTCCTACTTCCGCTCTCGTTGGCCAGGGGCTTGGTGAGACCGTTGGACTTATTACCGATGGGCGGTTCTCAGGGGGTACCTGGGGAATGGTGGTCGGTCACGTTGCTCCCGAGGCCTTTGTAGGCGGCACCATTGCCCTAATTGAAGAAGGTGACTCGGTCACGATCGATGCGCATAAGTTGTTAATCCAACTCAATGTTCCAGAGGAAGAGATTGCTAAACGGCGCGCCGCCTGGAAACAACCAAAATCCCGGTATACACGTGGTTTATTGGCTAAATATGCCCGTTTAGCAAGCTCTGCCAGCAAAGGAGCTGTTACTGACCGAAATCTGGATTAATTAACTTAACTCGACACAGCCTGAATCGCCCATAGCGAGGCAGGCTGTATGACTGCTGTGGCCTGACTAGTGCTTCATGTGCCCAGAACCTGAGCCCATCTCGCGCACCGGTACCTTGATTTCGACTTCACCGGCTTTCTGAAATTTCAGCTTAACTGGGACAGATTCGCCTGCCTTGAGTGGGCTTTTAATATCGATAAACATTAGGTGCAAACCACCTGGTTTGAGCTCGACGGACCCGTTTGCTGGCACATCAATCACTTTCACCTCGCGCATTTTCATGACGTTGCCATCCATTGTCATGGTATGCAATTGCATCTCGCCAGCGACTGGGGAGCTTGCTGCAATTAATTGATCAGCAGCCCCTTTGTTTTCAATCTTCATAAATCCGCCTGCAGCTTTTTGCCCAGGGGCCGTCGCGCGTGCATAAGGGTGCTCAATCTTGAGTTGCCCAATTCGATACTCTGGGCTCTTCATATCATTGTGCGCCAAAGTGGAGCTTGAAAACGCGATCAGAGCACTTGCTGTCACTGCTTGTAAAAAATTGATGTTCATATAAATCCTTCAAATGAAAACTACATTGCATAAAGGGTTCAAAACCCCTGCCACTAAATTAGACGCAATGATTTGAAGGCGGTCCCTGAGAGGGGAGCTTGACCCACGCAAAGAGAGTTTTGGGAGACTCCAAATAGAGACTGGGAGTCAAAATAGGTATTGCGGGGCTTGCAAATCCAAGATTGGTTAGTAGGTTCAATGGCGCCATTGATTGCGCGACACAGTAGGGACAGTCGCCGGCCATCGTAGTCGGCGCTTCAGTATCTAAATTAACGGTTTGCTTGGAACCATCCACCACACACAGTTCCATGGTCAGAAAATTTGTATTGGCCGAATGGAAAAAGGCTTGGGCTAACGATGGGGTAAAAATACTCCATGAAAAGGCGATCGCACAAAGCCAATGGATCAGTTTTTGGTGGGGGAAAAGCATATCGTTATTTTATCCAGAAAGGCTCTGGATGAAGAAAGGGGGCTTGCGCCCCCTTTTGGTGATTATGCAGCTGCTGCCTTTTGAGGTCTCAATTTTGAGATCAAAGGCCAGAACAACAGAATCAATGCTAGCCCTGTGATCGAACCGACCAAGGGGTTCGAGAAGAAGACTCCAAGATGACCTTGGGACACCAGCATCGCCTGACGGAAAGAATCCTCTGCGCGATCGCCCAATACCAAGGCCAAAACCATCGGCGCCATCGGGTAGTCAAGTTTCTTAAAGAGATAACCCAATACACCGAAGCCTAACATCAGCCATACATCGAACATCGCGTTGTTCACGGTATAAGCACCAACCGAGCAAATCACAATGATTACTGGCGCAATGATCGAGAATGGGATCTTCAAAATCGATGCGAAGATGGGAACGCAGGTCAAGACCACAAACAAGGCCGCAATATTGCCCAGGTACATACTAGCAATCAAGCCCCAAACAAAGTCAGGCTGCTCCACAAACAGTAATGGGCCGGGCTGTAAACCCCAGATTAAGAGACCTCCCAACAACACGGCGGCAGTAGGTGAGCCGGGGATACCCAAAGACAACATTGGCAAAAGCGCAGCGGTACCTGCTGCATTGTTTGCTGTTTCAGGAGCAACCAAGCCCTCTTCAGAACCCTTACCAAATTCTTTAGGATTTTTGGACATTTGCTTGGCAAGGCCATAGCTCATAAATGCAGCTGGTGTTGCGCCACCGGGAGTAATACCCATCCAGCATCCAATTAAACAACTACGGAGTGTAGTTGCCCAGTAACGAGGCAGGCGCGCCCAGGTCTCAAAGACCACCTTCGCACGAATCTTGGCGGTCTTGCCCGAGAAATTCAAGCCCTCTTCCATTGATTGCAAGATCTCACCGATACCAAAGAGGCCGATCACCGCGATCAAGAAATCAAAGCCGCGCATCAGTTCAGTAGAACCAAAGGTCAAACGTAATTGACCGGTCACGCTATCCATACCAACGGCTGCCAGAGCAAAGCCGAGCATCATGGCCGAGAGCACCTTAAATGGCGAACCCTTGTTCATGCCCACAAAGCTACAGAAGGTTAAAAGGTAGACCGCAAAGAACTCTGGTGGACCAAACCGCAGAGCAAACTTGGCCACAATCGGGGCTAAGAAGGTAATCATAATGATGGCAAACAAGGCGCCAACAAATGATGCGGTGAAGGAAATTGTTAAGGCTTCACCTGCTTTACCCTGCTGAGCCATCGGATAGCCATCAAAGGTTGTTGCAACCGACCACGGCTCACCCGGGATATTAAAGAGAATAGAGGTAATCGCACCGCCAAATAACGCCCCCCAATAAATACAAGAGAGCATGATGATGGCCGAGGTTGGCGACATCGTGAAGGTCAATGGCAACAAAATTGCAATGCCGTTGGCTCCACCCAAGCCAGGCAAGACGCCAATAATTACCCCAAGCGTCACGCCGACTAACATTAACATGATGTTAAATGGGGTTAGCGCAACTGCAAAACCGTTAAATAGTGCGTTAAGTTCTTCCACCGTACGTTCCTCTTATCGTTTTAGTTTTTGGGATGAATTTGTTTTATTGAATACCAACCAATGCAAGCGGGTTAATTAACGAACCGCTTGGCAATGGGATCTGGAACCAGAACTCAAACATCATGTAGAGCGCTACGCTAATGGCAACGCCGAGAGCAAATGATTTCCAGGCGGCATACTTGCCAATCCAGATCATAAAAAAGGTAATGTAGATGGCAGCAGAAACATAGATACCAATGAGCTGCATCATCAGAACAAAAACGAAGGCAGGAACTAAGACAGCTAAGACCTGACGAAATGGGCCTTTATCTACAAAAGACTCGTTACTCAATTCTTTTTGGCGAATCGCCTGAATCAAAGTTGCGGCACTGGAAATCAAAATAATCAAACTAATGTAAAAAGGGAAATAGCCTGCTTGAGGGCCATCGCTACCCCAGCTCGATCCCAATTTAATACTGCCTTGCATGATGACGATTGCAAAGACAAGGAAGGCAAGCGCAACCACGATTTCGGCGGTACGCATACTCAATAAAGCGTTTTGATTAGATTGCTCTGACATAACCGTACTTTTCTAGTAGTTTTAAATCATTAGGTAAAAAAATAAGACCCCGCATTGAGGTCTTATTTTTCAAGTCACATAATTACTTCGCAAGAAATCCTGCTTCTTTCATGAGCTGAGCATGGGTAGCATCAGCCTTTTCTAACCAGCTGACAAACTCTTTACCTGACATAAAGGTTTGATTGAATGCGCCGTCGATCATAAATTTCTTCCACTCGGGTGTCTCACGAACTTTTTTGAACAAGTCAACATAGAAGTCAACTTGCGCCTGTGTTACGCCAGGTGGCATGAAAATGCCGCGCAACATGACATAGTCGGTGTTCACACCAACCTCACGGCAAGTTGGAACATCATTCCATGATTGAGTCGCTGTAATTTTCTCTTTGTAAGGCATACGCTGCGTGTCAAACACACACTGGGCAGTTAAAGAGCCAGCACGCCACTGAGCAACGGCTTCGATTGGGTTGTTAACCGTGGAATCCACATGATTACCCACCAACTGAACCGCTACGGCGCCACCACCAGCAAATGGCACATAAGTGAACTTAGTACCAGTTGCTTTCTCAAGCGCTACCGTAATGATTTGGTCCTCTTGTTTGGATCCAGTTCCACCCATCTTGAACTTACCAGGTCCCGCAGCTTTAGCAGCATCGATGTAGTCTTTGGCAGACTTGTAACCTTTGCTGGTATTAGTCCACAACACGAATTGATCAAGTGCCAACATCGCCACTGGGGTCATGTCTTGCCATTTGAAAGGCACTCCGGTTGCGCGTGGGGTGGTGAAAAGATTAGACAAAGTAATAATGATCTTATGGGGATCACCTTTGGCTTCCTTGATTGCCAGATAACCCTCAGCACCTGCGCCAGCACCCTTATTCACAGGGATGACTGACTGCTTCATTAGGTTGTTCTTTGTAATAATTCCCTGAATCATTCGCGCCATTTGGTCAGCGCCACCGCCAGGACCGGCGGAGATAATGAATTCAACTGGTTTTGTTGGCTCCCACTTAGCCTGTGCTTGAGCGGTGGTGGTGGCAGCAAAACCTGCCATTAACGCAACACTCAATAAAGTGGACTTGAATTTCAAACGCATGGCTGCTCCTCCAAAAAGTTTTTTCAAAGTATTAAATTTGTTATGTAGCAACTTTGATGACTAATTCTTCAATAAAAGTTTTAGACAAAAATTGACAGACATCAACAAACAAAAATTTTCACATAAGTAAAACCCGTACTGACTAGTGAAAACCCGTACTTTAAGCACTTATTTGAGGGGCAAACTGGTGCCGGAAATAGGAATCGAACCTACGACCTTCGCATTACGAATGCGCTGCTCTACCAACTGAGCTATTCCGGCATGAACCTTTGGAAAATACTGCGTTCAGACTGAGATTTTATCCCAGCAAAATCAATGCCTTTGCGAGGCGCTAGGATGAGCGTCTCCCAACGCTTTAGAAACAACCTCGCGCACGTCTGGGGAAAGCCGACTGACTGTTGCTAGGGTCTTTAGCGCCGCTTTCATCGGCTTCTGGTAGCGTGATGCAAACTGACGCCAACGGTCTAAGCCACGGGCCAGTCGCGCCGCTACTTGAGGATTAATCTCATCTAATGCAATCACTTGCTCGGCCCAAAAGGCATAGGTCACACCATCGACCCCATGAAATCCACCTGGGTTACTCAAACAAAATGCATGAATGAGGCTGCGCACCCGATTGGGATTATTCATCTGAAATGCGGGGTGTCGCATCAGCTCTTGCACATGACTAAGCACAGACTGACCCTTGGTTTGCGGGGGTCGCATTGCTTGTAAGGCAAACCACTTATCAACCACGAGCGGGTCTTCCGCAAAGCGCTGATAAAAATCAGCTAAGGCATTCTCAGCCTGGGGTGCGTGAGCGAATACAAGGGCCTGTAATGCCGCAAAGCGATCGGTCATGTTGTTCGCTAACTCGTATTGCTCTTCGGCCACCTCATACCAGTGAGTGTCCTTGGTTTCTAAGAGCATCATCAGCGCATCATTTTTGAGAGCGCGCCGACCCATACTCATTGCGTCCGGGCTATAGCTCGCTGAGGTTTGGAGCGAGCGGTAGGTCTTTTCCCAGTCGGATTTAAGCGCTTGCGCTAGAGCATACTTAAAGCCTCTACGCGCCCAATGCAATTGCTGAGGGTCAACCAACTGAACCTGCTCATACAAATAGGTTTCGGCTGGCAGTGTAAAGAGAAGTTGTTTGAACGCCGGATCCAATTGCGGATCGACCAACAATTCACGGTAGGCCTCAAGCAATCGCCGATCGGGCTCTCGACCTACCAAAATCAATTGCTGAGCTAGTTTTTGCACAGCCTCCCACCGATTAAATGAATCCGTCTCATTTGCCATGAGAGCGAGCAACTCTGCTTCGCTTTGCTCGTGCTCAATCACAATGGGTGCCGAGAAATCCCGATTGATCGAAAGCACTGGTTTTGCCGGGATTTGCTTGACTACCCACGTTTGCTCTGACTGGGTTAGCTCTAGCAATACTTCTTGACCAAAATGCTTTGCTTCTTTTGCAGTAATGGATGCGCCCTTTTCAAATAACAAACTCGCCTTCAAGGGAATATGAAATGGTTTTTTGGTCTTCTGCCCAGGTGTTGGGGGGCAATGTTGTTTGAGGGTCAAGCGATATTCTTTCTTCCGAGCATCAAACTGTTCATTGACTTCAACTCGCGGAGTACCCGATTGGCTGTACCAGTTTTTAAACTGGCTGAGATCGCGCTCATTCGCATCAGCCATCGCGGCGATGAACTCATCACAGGTCACCGCCGTCCCATCGTGACGCTTGAAATACAAATCCATGCCGCGACGAAAGCCATCAACCCCAAGTAAGGTTTGGTACATGCGCACTACCTCCGCACCCTTCTCATAGACCGTTACTGTATAGAAGTTATTAATTTCTTGATACTCATCGGGCCGTATCGGATGAGCCATGGGCCCCGCATCCTCGGGGAACTGTAGCTGGCGAAGTAAACGCACATCATCGATGCGCTTAACCGCCCGACCAGACTCTGTACCTATTTGATCGGCTGAAAACTCTTGATCCCGAAAGACGGTTAAACCTTCTTTCAGTGATAGTTGAAACCAATCCCGACAGGTCACGCGGTTGCCTGTCCAATTATGAAAATACTCGTGGGCTACTACGCTCTCAACATTGGCAAAATCCGTATCCGTTGCCGTTTGCGCATCCGCCAGCACAAACTTGGTATTGAAGATATTGAGGCCCTTGTTCTCCATCGCCCCCATATTGAAATCACTCACCGCCACAATCATGAAGCGCTCTAAATCAAGCTCTAAACCAAAGCGCTTCTCATCCCAAACAATCGATCGCTTTAGCGAGTCCATCGCGTGGTGGGTTTTATGCAGATCCCGCGGCTCAACCCAAATTTGCAATAGTTTTTTATCACCACTCCGAGACGTAATGACATCTTCCAAGCAAACTAATTTTCCAGCCACCAAGGCAAACAGATAGGAAGGCTTTGGAAACGGGTCTTCCCAAATGGCGCTGTGCCAACCATCGGCCAAATCCTCTTTGGCAATCAAATTGCCATTCGAGAGCAAGACTGGGTAATCGGCTTTGAGTGCTCGCATGGTCACGCGGTAGCGCGCCATCACATCGGGACGATCCTGGAAATATGTGATTTTGCGAAACCCTTCCGCTTCGCACTGCGTGAAGAAATTACCACGTGAGACATACAAGCCCATCAATGAGGTGTTTTTCTCAGGAATGCATGCGGTTTTGATTTCAATCACAAAACGCTGCTTGCCTCCTTGAGGTAAATCATGAATCACCAGTCTCCCCGGCGTTAGCTCCAAATGGCGATGCGTCTCGCCATTGATACGCAGGCTAATGAACTCGAGCTCTTCACCATCCAAAATAAGGGGGAGCTCGTCTTTCGAGGTTTGCGTGATCTCACTAGGGATCACCTCAATGCGACTATGCACAAGGGTGCGTTGCGGCATTAATTCAAAATCAAGCTCTACTTGGCCAAATTGATAATCGGGAGCTTTGTATTGAGAGCGCAAAAAGCGCTTGGCAGAATCGGTTCGCATGGAACGATTTTAGTTGGATCTTTACTTAGCGCTTACGCAAGATCCCCACCCCAAAGTAAGGTCGCCATTCCAAGCACAATGAATATCATCGCCGCAATACGATGCACCCACGTAATTGGCAAGCGCTTGGTAAATTGTTTACCAAGCCATACCGCAGGAGCATTCGCGAGCATCATGCCAAGAGTTGTCCCAATCGTGACCGACACCACACTGTCATACTTCGCTCCCAGAGCAATCGTGGCGATTTGGGTCTTATCACCCATTTCGGCAATGAAAAATAAGCTAGTGGTTAACACAAATATTGCCCAAGCCCCCTTAGCTGGTTTTGCAGCTTGGTCCTCATCCAATTTGTCGGGGATAAGTAGCCAAGCGCCAAGGGCTAAAAATCCAATTCCCAGAATCCAACGGAGTAAATCAGGGCTTAGTAGCCCGGAAACCCAATGTCCCACATAAGCAGCGAGCGCATGGTTAACAAGCGTTGCCAGCAAGATCCCCCAAATAATCGGCCAGGCATGCTTGGGATAGCGCGCTGCGAGCATGAGTGACAAAAGCTGGGTCTTGTCCCCGATTTCTGCCAGGGCAACCACCCCAGTAGAAATGAATAATCCATAAAAATCCATATAAATCAGATATTTAAATAAAATCTATCAATATTTTTAATTAATACAATTTGGCTATCATAGGAAAAAACCCTAAACTGCGTGCATCTTAATTTTTCTCTAAAGGCAATTCCATGACTTTACGCGAAGGCAATCTCGAAGCCCCAACCAGACACCCCCTAGACTGGACCAATCCAGACTTCTACGACACGAAAAAGCTCGAAGCTGAGATGGAACGGGTGTTTGATCTTTGCCATGGTTGCCGCCGCTGCGTCAATCTTTGCGGCTCATTCCCCACCCTCTTTGACCTCGTCGATGCGACGGAGGAAGGTGAAGTAGAAGGTGTGGCAAAAGCCGATTATCAAAAGGTGGTTGATCAGTGCTATCTGTGCGACGTTTGCTACATGACTAAGTGTCCCTACACCCCACCCCACCCTTGGAATATTGATTTCCCTCACTTAATGTTGCGCGCCAAGGCGGTTGCCTTCAAAGAAGGAAAAACCACCTTCCGCGACAAGCTGCTGTCTTCCACTGACAAGCTTGGTCAGTTTGCCGGCATCCCAATCGTGACCCAAGCGGTCAACGCAGTGAACAATATGGGCGTCACTCGCTTAATGATGGAAGGCGCCTTGGGTGTTGATAAAAAAGCGTGGGTTCCTGAATATGCTTCGAAGACCTTCCCCCAATTGGCGAAGCCATCGGCAGCGTTTCCAGTGAAAGATGGTCAACGCACCCCCGGTAAAGTCGCGATCTATGCTACTTGCTACATCAACTACAACGAGCCTGGTATCGGTCAAGATCTCATTAAGATCCTCAATCACAACCTGATCCCGTATGCGCTGGTTGATAAAGAGGCTTGCTGTGGTATGCCTAAACTCGAATTGGGTGACCTTGAGTCCGTAAAAGAAAACAAGGAAAAGAACATCCCCAAACTTGCGAAGTTGGCACGTGAGGGCTATGCCATCGTGACGCCAATTCCATCGTGCACTTTAATGTTTAAGCAAGAGCTGCCATTGATGTTCCCTGATGACGATGATGTGCAAGCAGTCAAAGACGCGATGTGGGATCCCTTTGAGTACTTTATTGCGCGCAGCAAAGATGGTCTCTTAAACCAAGACTTCAAAGAGGAGTTGGGTCATGTGAGCTATCACGTCGCCTGCCATTCGCGCGTACAAAACGTTGGTCAGAAAACCGCTGAGGCATTGAAACTCATTCCCGGTACTGAAGTGAATGTGGTGGAGCGCTGCTCAGGCCACTCGGGAACCTGGGGTGTCAAGAAAGAGTTTCATGCGATGGCAATGAAGATTGGACGTCCAGTATTTCGCAGCATGGCTGAAGAGTCACCAAACTACATTAGCTCCGATTGCCAACTCGCTGGGCACCACATTGCGCAAGGGATGGATGAACTGGGTCTACCAAAGACCGCCATGGCTCATCCACTCACACTAATGGCTAAGGCCTATGGACTCTAAATCATGACAACAGGATCAATTGAAATGGGAAAAATTACTCGCGATAGTTTATTAAGCCTTGAGGCTTATCACAAAGCACGCCCTGAAATGAGAGCGCGCGCCATTGCGGAACGCAAACTACGTACCGTCCACTTGGGCGAGCATCTCACGCTGATTTTTGAAAACGAGTTCTTAATGCGCTATCAGATTCAGGAGATGTTGCGCGTTGAGAAAACCTTCGAAGACGAAGGCATTCAAGATGAGTTAGATGCCTACAATCCAATGGTACCGAGTGGTTCAGACTTTAAGGTCACTATGATGATTGAGTATCCCAATGAGGCCGATCGTCGCGTAGCACTGGCTAAATTAGTTGGTGTAGAAGATCAGATTTTTATTGAGATTGAAGGTCAGCCACGGGTCTATGCGATTGCCGACGAGGATCTAGAGCGAGCAACGACCGAGAAAACCTCGGCCGTGCACTTCCTGCGCATTCCATTAACACCTGCGATGAAAGAGGCGCTAAAGGCCGGTGCTCAAATGATGGTGGGTTGCGACCACAAGGGATACCCCATGCATGTCGAAACCCTCCCTCATGAAACACTCGCCTCCTTAGTCACAGACCTCGACTAAATCGGGGCGCAGCAAAGCCTCATCTGCTGAGACGTACGACCGCTTCTGTGCCCGGGCGACGGGTGCCGAAGTGAGTTGCCCTTGATAGACGCTTAAGCCATTCCTTAAATGCGTGCTCTGGCGCAATGCTTCTATCACCCCAAGATTAGCAATCTGCTCAATGAAGGGATAGGTTGCATTGGTTAAACCAATCGTGGATGTTCTGGCAACCGCGCCTGGCATATTAGCCACACAATAATGAATCACCCCATGCTCAACATAAGTGGGTTCCGCATGGGTGGTGGGTCGCGAGGTCTCAAAGCAACCACCCTGGTCAATCGCTACATCCACCACCACCGATCCAGCTCGCATCTGCCCGATCATGGCTGCGGTCACCAATTTTGGCGCCGAACCACCTGGTAATAACACTGCGCCAATCACTAAATCACTATCTCTCACTGCATTCTCAATACTCTGCTGATCAGAAAATAGGGTTTGGACTCGATTGCCATAGAGTGCATCAATCTGCCGCAGTCGATCCAAGTCGCGATCCATAATGCTCACGTGAGCGCCCATACCGACGGCAATTTGTAAGGCATGGCGCCCTACAACACCTGCGCCTAAGATCAATACCTTTGCCGCAGTAACCCCAGGAATGCCGCCTAACAATAATCCAGAGCCACCTTTGGATTTCTCCAAATGCGCCGCCCCCGCCTGAATGGACATCCGCCCAGCCACCTCACTCATGGGTGCCAAGAGCGGGAGTGCGCCACTCGATGAGGTCACCGTCTCATAAGCAATACAGATGGCCTTGGACTTGATTAATGCTTCCGTTTGCACTGGATCAGGGGCCAGGTGTAAATAGGTAAAGAGAGTTTGATCCTCGTGAAGCATCGCGCACTCCTGTGGCTGTGGCTCCTTCACCTTCACAATCAACTCAGCATCTGCGAAGACCGCTTTAGCATCTGCCATTAATTTTGCTCCAGCTGCTTCGTATTGCTCGTTAGCAAAACCAATTTGTGCCCCAGCATGTTGCTCCACTAACACTGTGTGACCTTGCTGCATCAGACTACTCACCAAACTAGGGGTGAGGCCAACTCGAAACTCATTGTTCTTAATTTCTTTTGGAATACCAATAATCATTTTTGCTCTCCTAATTGAAGTACGTGTTTTTTATCAATCCCCAATACGAAATACAGGATCAAATAAATGGTTAATAAGATCGGACCCACAATGAGTGCCATGCGCGCATCCTCATGAAAACTCATCAAGACAATGACGAGCGCGATGAAGGCCAAGGCAAACCAACTGGAATAGGGCCACAATGGTGTGCGATACGACAATTGAGCAAGCTGATCTTTGCTAAGGCTTGCCCGAAAGCGATAGTGTGTATACAGAATGGAAATCCAAACCATGAGGCCCACAAATGTAACGGCTGCCATCATGTAGTGGAATGCCTTCTCGGGGACAAAATAGTTCAGGATCACGCCTACCATTGGTACGCAAACCGTTCCAATCACAGCGCGATGCGGCACGCCATTGTTTGACAGCTTGACAAAAGGCTTTGGTGCGTAGCCATTAGCTGAGAGTGCATACAGTAATCTGCCACCACTAAATACACCAGCGTTACAAGCAGATAAGGCAGCGGTAATGACCACAAAATTAACAACACCTGCAGCCTCACGCAAACCAATACGCTCAAACATCGCTACAAATGGACTGCCTTGCTGACCTACTTCATTCCAAGGAAAGATAGCCAAGATCACCATCAATGCGCCCAGATAAAAAATCAGGATGCGCCAGATCAATGAATCAATTGCCATTGGGATCGTCTGTTTTGGATTTTGTGCCTCGCCCGCCGATAGGCCGATCATCTCAATACCAACATAGGCAAACAAGACCATATGCAAGGAGAGCAAAAATCCACTAAAGCCGTTCGGGAAAAATCCGCCATGCTGCCAAAGATTTCCCAATCCCATTGGTACCCAATCGTTGGTAAACCCAAAGAAAATGACCGAGCAGCCCAAAGCGATCATGAGCACAATCGCCATGATCTTGATGAGCGCAAACCAAAACTCAAACTCACCAAATACTTTGACTGCAATCAGATTAATGAGCCCCATCAGGATGATGGACGATAGCGCCCAAATCCACTGCGGTATATCTGGGAACCAAACCCCCATATAGATACCAACCGCGGTGACTTCGGCAATAGCTACCACCACCCAGTAGGTCCAATAGCCCCAACCCACCATGTATCCAGCTAAGGGATTGACATAGGTATTGGCATAGGTGGCAAATGACCCTGTGACTGGCTCGTGAACCGCCATTTCACCTAAGGTTCGCAAAACCACGAATGCAACCAGGCCGGCTAAAAAATAAGCAAGCAAAATTGATGGTCCTGCAATTTGAATTGCGGTGGCAGATCCTAAAAACAAACCGACACCAATGGTCGAACCCAAAGCCATTAAGCGAATGTGTCTGACTTTGAGATGGCGCTTTAAGCCTTCTTCATTCTTCTCCAAGAGAACTCCTTTCATGATGACAGTGGCACAACGCCACCGCATGAGAGTCTATGGAGCGAATACGTTTGAAACTAGTGCTTAAAAACTATAGAAGTATCAAGAACGAAATTAATAATTAAGTAACTTTGAGAATCTACTGAATAATCAATGAATGCTGCCATTAAAAAAATAGTTACTTACAGAAAAATCAGTAAATTCTTACAGGGATAGCCCTAGTGATTCTGAGCAAATTTTGGATGAAAAAAAACCCCAGCAAGCTGGGGTTCTCTTAAACAAGAAGAATTACTTCTTGGCTGGAGCAGCAGGAGCAGCAGCAGGAGCTGGAGCAGCAGCAGCTGGCTTAGCGTCTTTCTTGTCATCTTTCTTAGCTGGAGCAGCTTGAGCGAAAACACCAGCAGAGAACAAACCAGCAACTAACATAGCAACGATCTTTTTCATGTAAAACTCCAAAGTAAAAATTAATAAACGTAGTCTCCTACGGAATTACTACAGCCTAGGAAAAACCAATGTAGCTACGAATGGCTTTTTCGAAGACTATTCCTTTAACGCTTAATGATTGGAAAGGGTTGACACGCCATTGAATTGAAAATAACTGTTCAAAAACAATCAGTTAGTTATTAATTTTTGGTTTGACTTTGGATTGCACTCAAAATTTCTGCAGCAGCCAAAAACCCAAAAGAGGCGGTGACGTTCACTGTAGAGCCATAACCTGAACATGCCAAGCCACTACTTCCGTCTCCACGCATATTCTCTGCGGAGTAAACCGCCCGAATCCCCATCGGCAACTTCAGGTCCTTGGTAAAAGAATGGTTTTTTCTGAGCTCAGCCCTGATTTTTGCTAATAGGGGGTCGTGTGTGGCTTTGGCTAAATCATCCGCATTTAAAAAACGTGGGTTGACCTTTCCGCCTGCGCCTCCGCACATCACCAATGGAATCTTCTGTTTTTTACAAAAACTAGCCAGCACTACCTTCGCCGATACATCGTCACAGGCATCCAGTACAAAAGAGTTATGCGGAATGATCTGCTCCAAATTGGCTGGCTCCGCAAATACATCATGCATGGTAATCGTGATCATTGGATTAATGGCTTGAAGACGCTCAGCCATAGCCAGCACTTTAGCTTTCCCAAAACTACCTTCAATGGCATGCAACTGACGATTCACATTACTGGGGGCAATATGATCAAAATCGATCAAAACCAAATGCCCAACCGCAGAGCGAGCCAAAGCCTCAGCAGCCCATGAGCCAACCCCACCCAAGCCGATCACCGCAACCGTGGCTTGGCCAAATGCTTTAAAGGCATCCTCGCCATAAAGACGAGCCACCCCAGCAAATCGTCGATCTGCCACTTCATTGCTTTCACACGTACTTGGGTCAAGCACTCTTTCGTTTGTCATACGCTCTCTTTATACTCAATCCATGAGTTCAATCAGTAAAAACTTAGCCGATTTACGGAAAAACTATACCGCAGGGCAACTATCGGAACATGAGCTGCCTTTAGATCCCATCATCCTGTTTGAAAGCTGGTTTGAGCAAGCTAGTCAGGCAGAATGTCCCGAGCCCAATGCCATGGTGCTAGCAACGGCGGATGCATCAGGTACGCCCTCAGCCCGGGTGGTTTTATTAAAAGGAATCAGCCAAGGTGATTTTTGTTTCTTTACGAATTACGAAAGTCAAAAGGGGCAAGAGCTTGCAATCCGCCCACAAGCGGCACTACTATTTCATTGGCACGAGCTAGAACGCCAAGTAAGGATTAATGGGATTGTCTCCAAACTAAGTGCAGCTGAGAGCGATGATTACTTTTTTCAACGCCCCCCAGCCTCTCGCATAGGCGCCTGGGCTTCACCCCAAAGCCGAGAAATTGAAAGTCGTGCTTTTTTAGAACAAGAAGAATTACGCTTTAAACAACAATTTGGCGAAAATCCCCCAAGACCAAGCCAGTGGGGAGGATATCGTTTAAGGCCCGAGAAGATTGAGTTTTGGCAAGGTCGCCCCTCACGTTTACATGATCGTATTTTGTACACCAAGGCTCAAGAGACATGGCGCATTAGTCGCTTGGCGCCATAGAAGGTTCTCTCTCAATCTTTCAGTAAAGATGAGAAAGTCTTTTTAAACTTACTAACCTTAGGACCTACAACTGCCATGCAATAACCCTGAAATGGGTGATTGCGATAGTAATTCTGATGGTAGTCTTCCGCAGGATAAAAAACGGGGGCCATGATCACTTCCGTAACAATCGGATCAGAAAACTGTCTTTGCTCCTCAAGCTCTATGACTAGCTCCTTAGCAATTTGTAATTGCTGATCGTTAAGGGCATAAATCACCGAGCGATATTGCGTTCCTACGTCATTACCCTGGTAGTTCAATGTGGTTGGATCATGAATCACAAAGAAGATCTCTAGCAACTGCCGATAGGAAATAATGCTGGGATCAAACTCAATCTCAACAACCTCGGCATGCCCAGTCGACTCCGAGCAGACCGCCTCATAACTGGGATTAACAACATGGCCACCAGCATATCCCGAGATCACATGCGTAACGCCCTGAACGCGCTGATAGACCGCCTCGAGGCACCAGAAACACCCACCGCCCAATATCGCCTTCTCTAAGATCGTTGCCACCAAGATTCTCCAATACTGTTTGTACTTAACCGCCTATCAATAAGCGTAACGCAAAATAGATAAATAGTGCGCCAACCCCAAACCACATCACAGCCGCCCATTGCGGATGGCGCTCCATTCGATGAGCCAGAGTTTCACCAACCCAAATCAGTGCCCCCAAGTAGGTGATGCTAATCATCTGCAAAATGATGGCAAGGTATAAAAAACTCTGGGCTGGATTGGCAAATTGTGGATCGACAAACTGGGTAAAGAAGGAGATGAAGAAAAAAATGGCCTTGGGATTGGTGAGCGATAAAACGAGTGCAGCCACAAATGGATGCATTTGCATGAGTCGCATCGAGTTTGTTTGGTCATTTTTCTGCAAAGATCGGTTTTGAAGGCGATTCCAAGCGGTTTGCATCAGGCCCCAAGCTAGCCACAGCAAGTAAATCGCCCCCAGCCAACGTAATGCCATGAAAAGGCCTGGAGAGTTCTGTAGGAGCGATGCGGCACCCAAAACAATGGCAATCATCAGAATTGAATCGCCCACCACAATGCCCAATGATGCCCACGCCCCGGCCCTCCAGCCCAGCTTGGATGAGGCTGTCAGAACATAAAGGGAGTTTGGGCCCGGCAATAAAACAATCGCGATGGTGCCCAGAATAAAGGTTGGCAACTGTACGACGCCAACATGGGTCAAATTCATCCAATCCAGCATGACTAGATCATAAACAGGAAACGTGTCATAATGGAGGGCTTTTTGAAACATCGTCCCCAGCAATTTACATTTTTCAGCGTTTTGGTTTTTACCCCGCTGCCGCTTGTCTGATGGTCGATGCCCTTGACCATCGCGCCTTTACATAAACTTGGCGCACAACCGGAGACCATCCTGTAAGAGGATGGGTATTGCATGTCACATTCTACTGAAATTACGAACCATTCATTTGCTTCATTGAACTTAGCTGCGCCCTTACTCAAGAACATTGAGGCGCTGGGCTATACACAAGCCACCCCCGTCCAAGCACAGGTTATTCCTGCGGCCCTCGAGGGCGGCGATTTATTGGTGAGCAGCCAAACTGGAAGCGGTAAAACTGCTGCTTTTTTATTGCCACTTCTTCATCAACTTGTTCTTGCCAATCCCAATGGTAGCCCTGTACCTGGTCGCGCTCAGCCCAAGATCTTGGTCTTGTGTCCAACCCGCGAACTAGCGCAACAAGTTGCCACCGATGCGATTAATCTGGCGCGCGGTATCAAGAGCCTACGGATTGCCACCATCATGGGTGGTATGCCCTACGGCAAGCAAATCCAAGCGATTAAGGGGGCAAGCTTAGTGGTAGCGACTCCAGGTCGCTTACTGGACTTATTTAACTCACGCGCCATTCGCTTAGATCAAGTTGAGTGCTTGGTGGTCGATGAGGCTGATCGCATGTTGGATCTTGGCTTTGCTGAAGATCTTGAGGCAATTGATGAGCGTTGCAAAGGTCGTTCTCAAACACTCATGTTCTCAGCAACGTTTGCCCCGCGCATCATGAGCCTAGCGTCAAACCTCACAAAAGACGCCAAACGGATCGAGCTTGCCCATGCTGGTGAAGCGCATGCCAATATCGCCCAGAAACTTCATTGGGCTGACAACATGGCGCACAAGCATCGCCTGTTGGAGCACCTGCTCTCCGACCCCGAGCTCGATCAAGCAGTTGTCTTCGCGAGCACCCAAGTAGAAAGCGAAAAGATTGCTGACACCTTGCGTGCCAATGGCTATCAAGCGAGCGCCTTGCATGGCGCGATGCCACAGGCCGTTCGCAACCGTCGCCTCGATTCATTACGCAAAGGCCAAACCCGGATTTTGGTCGCCACTGATGTAGCTGCGCGTGGAATTGACGTGCCCCGAATCAGTCACGTGATCAATTTTGGTCTGCCCATGAAACCAGAGGACTATACACACCGTATCGGTCGTACTGGTCGTGCTGGACGCAATGGCATTGCCATTACACTAGCTGAGCATCGTGATCGCGTGAAGATTAGAGCGATTGAGCGATTTACTCAGCAACCCATGGCTGCTGCTGAAATTGCAGGTCTTGAGCCTCAACAAAAACCAAGCTCACATAAACCTAATCATCGCCCTGGAGCTGCCAAACGCAGTAAACCCAAGTTTGGGGGTCAGGCGCGTAAAAGTTCAGGGCCGCGCTTTGGTTCACGTACTGGCTCATTTCAAAATAGCACACGTCAGCACTAATTAGCGCCTTGTATGTTGTGGCGGAAGTCTCGCTCCCCATCGACCTGGCATCAACTTGACCATGGAGCACCCTTGGGTGCTCCATTGGCATTACAAGAATGGTTAAGCGATACTGGATCGCTCACACGCAAACTCGAGAAAGCACTTCACTATCCCGAAGATCGCCACCTTGAATTACAAATCCTTGCCGATGGCAAACAAAATTTAGTTGCATCCGAAAAAAAATTCTTTCGACGCCCAATCCATCGCTCGCGGGTTCGTGAGATTTTGCTGTGCGATCAGGGTGACCCAATTGTGATGGCGCGTAGCGTATTGCCCATCACAAGTTCGATTGGCAGTAACCATACGATTCTGAAATTGGGTCATAAACCCTTGGGTGCCGTTTTATTTGCCAAAGTTCTCAAAGGGCGCTTTCGCCCCATTCGGCAAATTGTTCGTTTGGACCATCATCATCCAGAGTGGAAAGCCTGCCAACGACGGTATGCGGATCTCCCCAAACGCGTTTGGGCCAGACGCACACTCTACCAACTCAACGGTCACCCTCTACTGGTTATGGAAATCTTTTTACCTGCTCTACTAACCAAGCTGCCGCAGACTGACTAATTGACTCGTCCCGCGGCTCACAAACCGAGATATTTCTAAAACCGATTTGCTGAGCTGCATATGCGATATTGGCATGACTGCACAAAGCCGAGCTATTCTCAATCGCAAGTCTTGGAATTCGGTTGACCTCTTTACAGCGCTCACCCAAATGCCGCACCGCCTCAGACGAGGTTAAGATCCACAACGTATGCCGTGGATCAAGTTCGGTGCACGACTGCCATAATGGGCTAGCAAGATCTAATGGAGCACGCGAGTAAATTGATACGATCTCAAGCCCAGCGCCGACTGAACGCAATTGCTCGATTAGGGTCTCACGACCCCCCTCTCCCTTAATAATCAAAACGGATTCCTTAGGCCAGTCAGTGATCTTGGATTGAAGGACCCTCCATAGACCCTCAGAGTCCGATTCATCGTGGGCGGGAACCAAGATGGATGCTTTGGTTAGGCCGTGCCGGATCAGCGCCTCTTGACTGCTCTGCCCCACCACCCCAATCTTTACTCCAGGATTCACTAATTGCCCCCAAGACGAGTTCGCATCATCAACGGCTCGCATGGCGCACTCAATCGCATTGGGGCTCACAAAAATGATCAGTGTTGAGCGTTGTAAGGCTGTGCGTAATTGCGTTAGGAGCGCGAAATCATTTTTTGGAATAATCGTCAGCAAGGGAAGACTCACCATCCGCACCGATGGATAAACTGCCTGCGTAGCTGCTTGGATTAATTCAGTTAAGCGGCGTGCTTGACCGGTCGGTCGGGTTACGATGATCGCCGGTTCAAACCCCTTCACAGATTTAGTGCGGCAATAAGGCTGCCGCCCCCTTCGCAATCAGATCATCAGCAATCGCCAGGCCAAATGCTTCCGCTTCTTGATAATTGCTGATCGCACGCGAACCAGAAGCCAAACAAATTTGCCGACCATCAGTACTGGCCACATAGGAGCGCATCGAGAGCTCTTGCGGGTTTTGCCATTGTGCGTGAGCCGCCAGAGGCACCTCGCACGAGCCACCCAATTTACGTGATACCGCCCGCTCGGCGGTCACTGCGAGAGCGGTTGGTAAATCATTTAAAGGCGCTAGCCAGGCTTTCACATCAGGGCGTGCACTTAAGGTTTCAATGCCTAATGCCCCTTGGCCAGCAGCTGGGGTATGGGGATCATAAGGCAACAGTGCTTTAATGCGAGCACCCATCCCTAGGCGCTTTAAGCCAGCGGCAGCCAGAATAATGGCCTGGTATTCACCGCGGTCCAGCTTGGCCATCCGCGTATCTAAATTACCGCGCAATGGCTCAACCCGTAAATGAGGATACTGACTCCGAATAATCGCTTCACGCCGCAAGCTTGAGGTACCGACCACTGCTCCTGCGGGTAACTCAGCCAAGCTGGCATAGTCATTGGATACCAAGGCATCGCGCGCGTCCTCGCGCACCATGATGCATGAAAGATCAAAGCCCTCTGGCATCACCATCGGCACATCTTTTAATGAGTGCACGGCAAGATCAGCGCGACCATCTTCCAGAGCGGTTTCCAGCTCTTTTACAAAGAGTCCTTTGCCCCCCACTTTGGAGAGGGCGCGGTCTAAGATTTGATCGCCTTTGGTGGTCATTCCTAGGATGATGACCTCGCAGCCGGGGTACAACTTTTTAAGGCATGCTTGAACATGTTCGGCTTGCCACATGGCAAGCCTGCTCTCACGAGAGGCAATAACTAAACGCGTTGGGCTCATAGGGCAACTTCAGAATTAAAATAAACTGTTACGACACACAATATACTGTGTTTATGAGCTCATCCAAAAATTCTTTAGCCAATAAATCCAAAGCGTGGTCTGGCCGCTTTGCTGAACCCGTCGATTCCCTAGTTCAGCACTACACTTCCTCACTGGCCTTCGACCAGCGGCTAGCCCTTGTGGATATTGCCGGATCTCTGGCCCACGCCGAGATGCTGGCTGCCCAGAAAATCATTTCGAAGGCTGATTTCATGGCCATTCAAAAGGGCATGGCCCAGATCGAAAAAGAAATTGTGTCTGGACGCTTTGATTGGCAATTAGCCCTTGAAGATGTTCACCTCAATATTGAAGCTAGGCTTACCAAATTGATCGGGGATGCGGGCAAACGTCTGCATACTGGCCGCTCACGCAATGATCAAGTCGCCACCGATATTCGTTTATGGCTAAGAAGTGAAATTGATTTAATTTTGGGTGACCTCACACGTTTACGCGAGGCATTTCTCAACTTGGCGGAGCAACACGCCAATACCATCATGCCGGGTCATACCCATCTGCAAGTAGCTCAACCCGTGACATTTGGACATCATCTGCTCGCTTACTACGAGATGTTTACCCGTGACGCAGAGCGCTTGGCCGATTGCCGTGCGCGAGTGAACCAATTGCCTTTGGGTGCCGCCGCTCTGGCTGGTACCAGCTATCCGATTGATCGGGCCCGTGTTGCCAAAACCCTGGGTTTTGATGGAGTCTGCCAAAACTCGCTCGATGCAGTGTCTGATCGTGATTTCGCAATTGAGTTTTGTGCAAACGCTGCAATCCTCATGATGCATGTCTCCAGATTATCTGAAGAGTTGATTTTGTGGCTCAGCCCACGCTTTGGTTTTATTGATTTGCCAGACCGGTTTTGTACCGGCAGCTCAATCATGCCGCAGAAGAAAAATCCCGACGTCCCTGAGTTAGCCCGTGGCAAGACCGGGCGGGTGAATGGTGATTTGATTGCTCTTCTCACCCTCATGAAAGGACAACCACTTGCCTATAACAAAGATAATCAAGAAGATAAAGAGCCTCTCTTTGACGCCGTCGATACAGTTAGCCAAACGATCCAAATTTTTGCAGATATGGTCCCTCACATCAAGGTTAATCAAGCCGCAATGGAATACGCAGCAGAAGAGGGTTTTGCAACCGCTACGGATCTGGCCGATTACTTGGTTAAGCAAGGATTGCCATTTCGGGATGCGCATGAGGCGGTTGCTCATGCAGTCAAACGCTGCGTTGAGAAAGATTGTGCTTTAAGCGATCTCACTCTGGCGGAGCTCATTAAGGCTTGCGGATTAACCACCAAATCTAAGTTAATTACTCAGGATGTGTTTGCGGTATTAACCCCTAAGGGTTCAGTGGGTGCCCGCAATCATGTGGGAGGTACTGCCCCCAAACAGGTCATTGCAGCTATTAAACGTGCCCGCACCGCCCTGAAAAAGAAGTAATTAAACTCGTTAAGCACGCACGCAGTCGACGTAGTAACCGTTATTGCCATCGGCATTTTTAACTAGGCCATGGATATCGGTTTCAAAGCCCGGGAACCGTTGGTTAAAGTCACGTGCAAAGCGTAAGTAATCCACAATCGCTTTATTAAAGCGCTCACCCGGAATTAGCAGTGGAATGCCCGGGGGATATGGTGTTACCAGCATGGCGGTAATGCGACCCTCAAGCTCATCAATCGGTACTCGGTCAATGTCTTTATGGGCCATCTTGCTCCAGGCGTCGCCTGGAATCATCGCTGGCTCCATATTCGAGAGGTACATTTCAGTGGTCATGCGGGCTACATCGCGGCTCTTATAAAAAGAATGAATTTGCGCAGAAATCTCTTGTAGTCCCACGCGTTCGTAACGGGGGTGCTTAGCAACAAACTCAGGCAGCACCTTCCACAGGGGTTGGTTCTTATCAAAGTGATCCTTGAACTGTTGCAACTCGGTCACCAGAGTATTCCAACGCCCTTTGGTAATACCAATCGTGAACATGATGAAGAATGAATAGAGCCCGGTCTTCTCAACAATCACGCCGTGCTCGGCCAGGTACTTGGTCACGATACTTGCCGGAATACCAATCTCACCAAAATTACCTTCAATATCCAAGCCCGGAGTAACCACCGTTGCCTTGATCGGATCAAGCATGTTGAAGTTCTTGGCCAAAGGACCAAAGTCATGCCAATAGGCGTTGGGCTCCAAAATCCAATCGTCACGCGTTCCAATGCCCTCTTCAGCCAAATGATCTGGGCCCCAAACCTTAAACCACCAGTCAGAGCCAAACTCCTCATCGACCTTACGCATCGCACGCCTAAAATCTAAGGCTTCCGCAATCGACTCTTCAACCAAGGTGGTGCCACCGGGTGACTCCATCATGGCTGCCGATACATCGCATGAAGCAATAATCGCGTACTGAGGACTGGTCGAGGTATGCATCAAGTAGGCCTCGTTAAAGCAATCTCGATCAAGCTTGCGCTCCTGGGCATCCTGCACCAAGACTTGGGAGGCTTGCGATAAGCCAGCGAGTAATTTATGGGTTGATTGGGTTGAGAACAACAAACTCTTTTGTGGAGGTTTACGATTCTGACCAATCGCATGCATGTCCTGATAAAAAGGATGAAAAGCTGCATGCGGTAACCATGCTTCATCGAAATGTAAGCTATCGACCTTACCATCGAGCATGGACTTGATCATCTCAACGTTATAGACAATCCCGTCATAGGTGCTCTGGGTTATGGTTAAGACCCTTGGAACAACATTTTTATCTTTGATAAAGGGGTTAGCCGCAATCTTTTTCTGAATATTGGCCCACTCAAACTCTTCTTTTGGAATAGGCCCAATAATGCCAAGATGATTACGGGTGGGCATCAAAAATACTGGGATCGCACCCATCATCATGATCGAATGAATCACCGATTTATGGCAATTGCGATCGACTAGAACCACATCGCCCGGAGCCACTGTCGAGTGCCAAACAATTTTGTTCGAAGTCGATGTGCCATTAGTGACAAAAAACAAATGGTCTGCATTGAAGATACGTGCGGCATTGCGCTCGCTGGCCACCACGGGTCCGGTGTGATCTAAGAGCTGACCTAACTCTTCCACCGCATTACAGACATCGGCACGCAACATGTTCTCACCAAAAAATTGATGGAACATACGACCAACAGGGCTCTTCAAAAAGGCAACGCCTCCTGAGTGCCCCGGGCAATGCCAGGAATACGAACCCTCGGAGGCATAGTGAGTGAGCGCCCGAAAGAAAGGGGGCGCTAAGGAATCAAGATAGACCTTAGCCTCACGAATGATATGGCGCGCCACGAACTCAGGCGTATCTTCATTCATATGAATGAAGCCATGCAACTCACGCAGAATATCGTTGGGAATATGGCGCGAGGTACGGGTCTCGCCATACAAAAAGATCGGAATATCTTCATTGCGCTTACGCACTTCAACGACAAACGAGCGCAGGTTGGCAATTGCTGGTAAATCGCTATCTTCAGGATCCACCACCGCATCAAACTCTTCATCGTCAATCGACAAAATAAAGCATGATGCTCGCGAGGCTTGCTGCGCGAATGAGGTGAGATCACCGTAACTGGTCAAACCAATTACCTCAATTCCTTCCTTCTCAATCGCAACTGCAAGGTCACGAATACCAGAACCCGAAATGTTCTCGGAGCGAAAGTCTTCATCAATGATGATGATCGGGAAACGAAATTTCATGATGGCTTAGGTTTTGGGTAACGTAACGCCGTGTTGGCCTTGGTACTTACCGCCACGATCTTTGTAAGAGGTACCGCATACTTCATCGCTCTCAAAGAAAAGGACTTGAGCGCAACCCTCGCCCGCATAAATTTTGGCTGGCAATGGAGTGGTATTCGAAAACTCCAGAGTGACATAACCTTCCCACTCGGGCTCAAACGGTGTGACATTGACGATGATTCCGCAACGCGCATAGGTACTCTTGCCTACGCAAATGGTTAACACATTGCGAGGGATCTTGAAATACTCCACCGTTCTTGCCAAGGCAAAGGAATTGGGGGGGATGATGCAGACATCACCCTTGAAATCCACAAATGACTTTTCATCAAATTGCTTCGGATCCACAATCGTGCTGTTGATATTGGTAAAGATCTTGAACTCATTCGCGCACCGAATGTCATAGCCATAACTTGATGTGCCATAACTCACAATTTTTTGCCCTGCGGCGTTCGTCCGAATTTGGCCGGGCTCAAAGGGGCTAATCATGCCCCCCTCGGCCATCCGGCGAATCCAATGGTCAGATTTAATAGTCATGGCGGGATTGTAAGACTTTCGTGCCCAAGTGGACACAAACCCTCGCTTTCAGGTCGAGGGTGTCTGAAAAACCACACGCTCTGGGGCGTTGTAGATCTCAAAGTGCTTACCGGAGCAGCGCGAGAGCAAGGTTAAATGGGTCTTTTTGGCCAGCTCCAAGCCCATCTGCGTAACCCCGGAACGGGTCAGCAAAAAGGGAATACCCATCTGAGCCCCCTTGATCACCATCTCCGAAGTTAGGCGCCCGGTCGTAAAAAAGATGAGGTCCTCACCATGGCGCTTAGCCAACCAAAGTAAGCCCGAAATGGAGTCAACTGCATTGTGCCGGCCCACATCCTCAATCAGATGCAAGAGTCTGACCCGATCGTCCCCAGCACGCTCAAATACCGCACAGGCATGCACAGAGCCCGCTTTCTTGTAGATGGTTTCATGAGCCCGGATTTGCTCTAAGAGATCCACAATCGCCGCCTGATGAAGCTTAGGGCCGTCTGGTAGCCGAATCTGGGCCATATCCTCCATCAGCCCACCAAACATGGTGCCTTGGCCACAGCCCGTGGTCACGACACGCTTACTGGTGATTGCATCAATATCGACTGTGGCTCTGCGGGTCTTCACCGCCGCTGAGTCGGTTTCCCAATCAACCTGAATGCTCTCAATATCCTCAGCCGACTCCACCAATCGTTGGTTGCGTAAATATCCTAGGACCAAGGCCTCGGGCGCCGCACCCAAGGTCATGAGGGTTACCACCTCGCGCTTATCCAAGTAGATGGTCAAGGAGCGCTCGCCTGGAATAAAGGTTGTTTTCTGACGTCCTAACTCATCAATAATCGCCACCTCATGAACCACGGGTACAGAAGCGTTGGTCATTGCAATAGTGGATTGCGAAGTCTTACTCATCGGCGGTCTGATCTTTGTCCATCATCGATACCCCACGGTATCTCACCATACACTTTAACCGCAGTCTAAAATCAATGTTTAATAAGAATGATTGATATGCGTCAACTGCTCGTCACCTCCGCCCTACCCTACGCTAATGGCCAAATCCATATTGGACATCTCGTGGAATACGTACAGACGGATATTTGGGTTCGGTTTCAAAGAATGCGTGGCCATGAGGTGCATTACGTCGGTGCCGACGATACCCACGGCACCCCGATCATGCTGCGGGCTGAAAAAGAGGGGATTACGCCCAAAGAGCTAATCGACAAGGTGTGGCATGAACACAAGCGGGATTTTGATCACTTTTTGATCTCGTTTGATCATTACTACACCACCGATAGTCCCGAGAATGAGCAGTTATCGCGGGAAATTTATCTGAAGTTGCGAGAGGCAGGATTGATTGAAAAGCGGGCCATTGAGCAAGCTTATGATCCCGTCAAAGAGATGTTTTTGCCTGATCGCTTCATTAAGGGTAATTGCCCTAAATGCGGTGCGGCCGACCAATATGGCGACTCATGCGAGAAATGCGGCGCAACCTACGCGCCCACCGATCTCCAGAATCCATACTCCGTGGTAAGTGGTGCTACGCCAATTCGTAAGGTCTCGGATCATTATTTTTTCAAACTATCCGATCCGCGTTGTGAAGCATTTTTACGCGAATGGACCCAAGTAAAAACCCCGCTACAGATTGAAGCCAAGAACAAGATGAAAGAGTGGGTGGGCACCGAGGGGGATAGCAAACTATGTGACTGGGATATTTCGCGTGATGCGCCCTACTTTGGCTTTGAAATCCCCGACGCGCCCGGTAAATATTTTTATGTATGGCTTGATGCTCCCATTGGCTATTACGCGAGCTTCCTAAAGTATTGCAAGGAACGAGGCCTTGATTTTGCAAACTGGGTTAAGCCCGATAGCACTACCGAGCAATACCATTTCATTGGTAAAGACATTTTGTATTTTCATACGCTCTTTTGGCCTGCGACCTTGCACTTTTCAGGCTATCGCACACCCACCAATGTTTTTGCTCACGGATTTTTAACCGTGGATGGCGAGAAGATGAGTAAATCACGTGGCACGCTTATTTCTGCCAACAGTGTGATTGAAGCTGGTCTTAATCCTGAATGGTTTCGCTATTACTTTGCAACAAAGTTGAATGCAACCATGGAGGATCTGGATCTAAACCTCCAAGATTTTGTGGCACGCGTTAACAGCGATCTTTTGGGGAAGTACATCAACATCGCTAGTCGTACCGCTGGATTTTTAGTAAAACGCTTTGAGGGTCGAGTTACGGATGCAGCGATGACGCATCCATTACTAGAATCGATTGCCAATGCAAGTGACTCAATCGCAGATCTTTATGAATCTCGCGAATTTGCAAAAGCAGTACGTCAAATCATGGAGCTCGCGGATCTGGTCAATGCCTACGTCGATGAGAACAAGCCTTGGGAGCTTGCCAAGGATCCCCAAGGGTCAAGCAAACTACATGAAGTGTGTAGCGTCATCCTAGAATCTTTCCGTCGCTTGAGCTTGTATTTAAAGCCTGTCTTGCCAAATCTTGTTACTCAAGTTGAAGAATTTTTATCGATTGAGCCCATGCAATGGCACGACATCCGCAAATCATTAAAGAGCGACATGGCCATTAAACCTTATCGTCATTTAATGACCCGGGTTGAGCCAACCCAGGTCGAGACTCTCCTCCAATTAAATCGCTAAGACTCCCCAAAAATCGTTAATAATGAAGGGTGTTGGAATTTGTTTTATTAGCTAAGTTATTGATTTTATGAAGAAATATAAATCTCAAGCCACCTTGTTTTTAGAAAAACTCAAGTCTCAAAATCCCCATCTGGAACAAGCGCAGCGTGAAGGTCGTGCCCTATTGTGGGATAAGCCTGCACTGAGCCCCGAAGAGATTCGACGCAACCAACTGGCTAAAGTCAAGCAACGCGCCTACGTATATGGCAATGACTGAGGAGCTCGAGCCGCTCCCCAATGGTCCATCAGAAGAAAAAATTGATGGCTTAAGCTCTGCCTTTGCCAAGCTGTATGGCGAACCGCTGTTTCAGTTACCAAATGATTTATATATTCCACCAGATGCTCTGGAGGTTTTTCTAGAAGCCTTCGAAGGTCCACTGGATTTGCTGCTGTATCTAATTCGTAAACAGAATTTCAATGTCCTCGATATTCCAATGGCCGAGGTCACGCAGCAGTACCTCAGTTATATCGACCAAATCCGTCATCACAATCTTGAACTGGCGGCCGAGTATCTCCTGATGGCAGCGATGCTCATTGAGATTAAATCGCGCATGCTCCTGCCCATGAAAAAAGCAGACAGTGATGAAGAGGTCGAAGATCCACGCGCTGAGCTAGTACGGCGCTTACTGGAATACGAGCGCATGAAATTAGCTGCCCAAGAACTTGATCGCATTCCGCAAGTGGGTCGTGACTTTCAGGTGGCTCATGGCTATGTCGATACCAGTGTTGCAGTCACGTGGCCCGAGGTGAACCTTGAAGATTTACAGATGGCCTGGCGTGATGTCTTACACCGTGCCAAACTTAATCAACACCACACCATTACACGCGAGCAGTTATCGGTTCGTGACTTCATGACGCGCATTCTGCGGCGCTTACAGAACACCCGCTTTGTCGAATTCAGCGAGCTATTTGAGGATGCCATTCGTTCTGGTAATGGTGTCCCCGTGATTGTGGTGAACTTCATTGCGATGCTTGAACTCTCCCGTGAATCTCTCATTGAAATCACGCAAGCCGAGCCCTACGCGCCCATCTACGTCCGACTGGCCTATACACCAAGCGCATGAAGATCGTTACCGATATTCAAGAACTGCGCGACCAGTTGCGCGGCCAAAATCGTGCCTCCTTTGTTCCTACCATGGGTAATTTGCATGCAGGGCATCTCTCCTTAATGCGCATTGCAAGGCAGCACGGTGATCCAGTAATTGCCAGTATTTTTGTAAATCGCCTGCAATTTGGTCCTCATGAAGATTTTGATCAATACCCGCGCACTCTAGAGGCGGATGCCGAGAAGCTTGAAAAGGAAGGGGTTTATGTACTCTTTGCCCCCACTGAGAAGGTCTTGTATCCCGAGCCACAGGAATACCGTGTGGATCCACCCAAGCAGTTGGGCGATATTTTGGAAGGCGAGTTCCGTCCAGGATTCTTTAAGGGGGTTTGTACCGTTGTCCTAAAACTATTCTCCTGCGTTCAGCCGCGCGTTGCGGTCTTTGGCAAAAAGGATTACCAGCAATTGATGATTATTCGCCAGATGGCCCATCAATTTGCCTTGCCCGTTGAGATTGTGGCTGGTGAAACTATTCGGGCTGATGATGGCTTGGCACTATCCTCGCGCAATGCCTATCTCAGTGATGCCGAGCGCGCTGAGGCCCCGCATTTGCAAGCCAGTCTGCAACAACTACGGTTAGAGGTTTTAGATGCCATTCATCGGGCTAGTAACCCGAAACCTCTAGATCAATCCCTGCGTGATCTGGAAAAGAAGGCTAGCAGTGCCCTGACACAACGTGGCTGGCAACCTGACTACATCGCGATTCGTAAACGCGCCGATTTGCTAGCACCCAGCCATGATGATTTACTGGCAAAGAAAGAACTTGTTATTTTGGCAGCCGCCAAACTTGGCAAGACCCGCCTGATTGATAATCTCGAGATCTAAGGTTTAAGCGTCAAAGAACTGGCCGACTTGAATACCGGCTGCACTGGCACACTCAGAGCCAGAGACTTTGGAACCTTTTCCAACTTTGGCTTTCAGAACCTCGATCTGGCCGCCATGGCAGGCCACCTTAAACGAGTCTGAGCTAACCTCAACCACTTCGCCAGGCTTACCCTTAACCGATCCGAAGGTCGGGGTGACATGCTTGCGCACATCATAGATCTGAACCTTCTCACCATTAAGCGCAGTCCATGCACCTGGGGCTGGATTGCATGCCCGAATCAAGTTATAGATTTGGCTGACGTGATTTGACCAATGAATCCGAGCGGCGGCTTGGTCAAACCACCCTTCATAATTTGCTTGCGACTCATCTTGCACAATCTCTTGATGCTTGCCGGCCGCTACGAGGTCAGCTGCTTCCAATAATGCCTTTACCCCCAATGGGAAGAGATGATTAAAGTACACCTGACCCAGGGTATCGTCTGGACCAATTGGCACTTCCTTTTGCAAAATGATTTCACCCTCATCTAAACCATCTGAGGGTCGAAAGATCGTTAATCCGGTTTTGGTTTCGCCCAAAGCAATCGACCAACCAATAGCGCTGGGACCACGGTATTTTGGCAACAGTGATGGGTGATACTGAATCGTGCCAAACCGAGGAATCTTCACTAAATCCTGGGGTACAAATTGCAATACATAGGCCATCACACAAATATCAGCCTTGCTATCGCGCATTGCATTGGCAGCCTCAGGCCCCTTGAGACTAGGGAACTGGAGCATATTGAGGCCCCGAGCCAAAGCGGTCTCTTTAAGGATCTCGGGCTTGGTGGCTTTCGGATTATCGGGTGGACAAAACACAGCCACCACCTCATCCCCACGCTCCAGAAAAGCCTCGAGTGCGGCCTTACCAAAATCTTGACTGCCAATCAGTGCAATGCGCATTAGATGACTTTCTTATGTCGTAAATCAATCAGATCATCGATATTAAAGCCAAGTTCTTGCAAGATCTCATCGGTGTGCTCGCCCAATAGAGGGGAACGAGTGACCTCGGTGGGGCTATCCGATAGTTTGATCGGATTACCAACCGTCAAATACTTACCTCGAATGGGGTGATCAACTTCCACCACCGTACCCGTGGCACGTAAAGCAGGCTCTTCAGCAATCTCTTTCATCGAGAGAATTGGGCCACAGGGCACATCATATTGATTGAGAATATCCATCACCTCAAACTTGGTCTTGGTCATGGTCCACTTCTCAATCTCTGCAAAGATTCCCATCAGACGTGGTAAGCGCGCCATTGGCGACGCATAATTAGTATCGGTAATCCAATCCTCACGACCAATCACTTTACAAATGGCTTCCCAGACAGCTGCTTGAACCACGATGTAGATATAGGAATTAGGATCAGCTTCCCAGCCTTTACACTTCAAAATCCAACCGGGCTGGCCGCCACCAGACGCATTGCCCGCGCGAGGCACTGCATCACCAAACTTACCATTGGGAAACTGTGGATACTCTTGCATCGTGCCGTTACGCTCCAAACGCTGTTGGTCACGGAGCTTGACGCGGCAAAGGTTGAGAACCGCATCTTGCATGGCAGCATCGACCTTTTGCCCCTTGCCAGAGTGGGTGCGATGATAAAGTGCGGTCACAATACCAAGCGCCAAGTGCAAACCAGTTCCACTATCACCAATCTGCGCACCCGTTACCATGGGTGGGCCATCATCAAAACCCGTGGTTGATGCAGAACCGCCCGCACATTGCGCAACGTTCTCATACACCTTGCAATCCTCATAAGGCCCTGGTCCAAATCCTTTAATCGACGCCATGATCATGCGAGGGTTGAGTTCTTGAATGCGCTGCCAGGTAAATCCCATGCGATCCAAAGCGCCTGGAGCGAAGTTCTCAACCAAGACATCACACTGCTTAATTAGACGCTCCAGAATATCCTTCCCTTCTGGTGTTTTGGTATTCACGGTAATCGAGCGCTTGTTGTGATTGAGCATCGTGAAATACAAGCTATCGGCATCAGGTATATCTTGGAGTTGATTGCGTGTTGCATCACCCTCACCCGAGCGCTCCACCTTAATGACATCCGCTCCAAACCAAGCGAGCAACTGGGTGCACGTCGGCCCAGATTGAACGTGCGTAAAGTCGAGGATCTTAATCCCCTCAAGTGCTTTAGCCATAAAAAAGTCCTAAAAAGTATGAAAATATGATGAAAGCCATTTTACCAGTGCTGGTATTAGCCAAAAATGGTGTTCGATGACCAATTTGAGTCAACACGCCAATTAAGCCCCCGGCTTGGATTCCAGCTCGATCAGACGCTTTTTGAGTTCTTTTTCCTCCAAGAATCGTGCGGTCTCATCCCGAATCACCGCAACCACACCGTTAACCCGATGATGTTCATCATGAAGCATGGCGACCGTGAATGCGATCGACAGGGTATGCCCATCTTTATGAATAGCTGGCACTCGCAGGGTTTGCTTGCTGTACTTTGTGGTGCCTGTTTCCATCGAGTGGTGATAGCCTTCCCAATGACGCGCCCGAAATCGCTCCGGTGTAATGATGTCTAGATTTTGTCCCAAGGCCTCTGCCGCGGTGTATCCAAACATTTCTTCGGCAGCACGATTCCACAGGGTAATTTTGCCTGCTACATTGGACACCACGACAGCATCGCCAATCGCCTCAATCAGCTGATGAAGATCGACCTCATCCTCCATGATCCGCTCTCCTTGAAAAACAAATGGCGCCCGCAGGCGCCATTGCTTAATCACGAATACGATTAGACTGCTTTTGCTGCATGCAACTGAGCAATTTGGTCTTTGCTGTAGCCAAGATCTGAGAGAACTTCATCGGTGTGCTCACCCAAAACTGGGGATGGCTTCACTTCAACTTTCAGTTCGGAGAACTTAATGGGGCTACCAATTGTCAGGTACTTGCCGCGTACTTTGTGATCCACTTCCACGATGGAACCGCTGGCACGCAAATCAGGTGACTCAGCAATCTCTTTCATCGAGAGTACGGGTGCGCATGGAATATCGTACTTACGCAAGATATCAACCGCTTCGTACTTGGTCTTATCTTTGAGCCAATCTTCAATGGTTGCGAAGATGTCAAAAATCTTATCTTGACGAGCTTCTGCAGTCATATAGGCTGGATCGGTTGCCCACTCCGGCTTACCGAGAGCTTTGGTAATTGGTTCCCAAGCATGACCTTGAATCGTGAAATAGATGTAGGCATTTGGATCAGTTTCCCAGCCTTTGCACTTTAAGACCCAGCCAGGCTGTCCGCCACCACCGGCGTTACCGCCACGGGGCACGACATCAGTAAATTTGCCATGAGGATACTGTGGGTACTCTTCGAGATAACCGACGCGATCCAAACGCTGCTGGTCACGCAACTTCACACGGCAGAGGTTCAATACGGCGTCTTGCATTGAGCAAGCCACTTTTTGACCTTTACCGGTCTTTTGACGATGCATGAGGGCAGTCAAAATACCAATCGCCAAGTGCATACCGGTATTGCTATCGCCCAATGCGGCAGCAGATACGGTGGGGGGGCCGTCCCAGAAACCAGTGGTCGATGCAGCACCGCCAGCACACTGAGCCACGTTCTCATACACTTTTAGATCCTCATAGGAGTGACCGTCGGAGAAGCCTTTTACGGAAGCCAAGATCATCTTGGGGTTCAATTCCATAATGCGATCCCATGAGAAACCCATGCGATCTAAGGCACCAGGACCAAAGTTCTCAACCATCACATCAGAAACTTTAATCAACTTCTCGAGCACTTCTTTACCCTGAGGAGTTTTGGTATCCAAGGTTAAGGAACGCTTGTTACCGTTGAGCATCGTGAAATACAAGGCATCAGCATCCGGAATATCGCGCAACTGACTGCGGGTCACGTCGCCAGAGCCGGGACGCTCTACTTTAATGACGTCGGCACCATAAAAGCCAAGCAATTGGGTGCAAGCAGGACCTGCTTGTACGTGGGTGAAATCGATAATCCGAATTCCGTCTAGTGGTTTACTCATCTTGAATCTCCTTTGGACTCTTTATATCAATTAATGATTACTTCTTAGTTGCAGTAGAAGCTGGGTTGAGGTTGGTTAAACGACCACTCTCAGTACCGGCAGTTTCATCGATCACAGCATTGATGACGGTGGGCTTGCCAGAAGCTAATGACTTGTTCAATGCATCAGTCAACTCCTCAGGGGTGGTGACGTTATATCCGACTCCACCAAACGCCTCCATCATGATGTCGTAACGGGCATTCTTCACAAACACGGTTGGCGCAACATCAGAGCCACCCGTGGGGTTCACATCAGTACCACGGTAAACGCCGTTATTGTTAAATACCACCGTGATGATTGGCAAGTTATAACGGCAGATGGTTTCGAGTTCCATGCCGCTAAATCCAAATGCGCTATCACCCTCGATCGCAATGACCGGTAACTTACTTACCACTGCGGCGCCGATGGCGTAACCCATACCAATACCCATAATGCCCCAAGTTCCGGAGTCAAAACGCTTACGTGGCTTGTACATATTGACGATGCTACGGGCATAGTCAAGCGTATTGGCACCTTCGTTCACGATATTGACTTCGGGATTGGCCTTCACCACTTCGCGAATTGCACGCAATGCGCTGTGGAAGTTCATAGGCGATGGGTTCTTGGAGAGTGTCTCCTCCATCTTGGCAATGTTCTTCTCTTTTTTCTCGTTGATTGCATTAATCCATTCAGCGCTGGGCTTGGGAACGCTTGCAATTTGCTTCAAGATCTCAGTCACACACGAACCAACATCACCAATGACAGGTGCTGCGATCGGAACGTTACTATCGATTTCGGTCGGTGCGATATCAATTTGAATAAATTTCTTCAAATGATTGCCCCAAGTTTTACCTTTACCATGAGCCAATAACCAATTTAAGCGGGCACCAACTAACATCACCGCATCGGCTTCTGCCAACACAAATGAACGCGCTGCGGATGCGCACTGTGGGTGGTTATCGGGTAATAAACCCTTGGCCATGGACATTGGCAAATAAGGAATGCCTGATTTCTCAACCAAATCTTTGATCTCTTGGTCGGCTTGCGCATAAGCAGCGCCTTTACCCAACAAAATCAAGGGGCGCTTAGCATTCTTCAATACATCGATAGCGCGCTTGATCGCGTCTGGAGCAGGAATCTGCTTCGGTGCTGCGTCAATCACGCGGAACAATGATTCTTGTCCCTTTTGAGCCGGAATACTTTGTCCCAATAACTGTGCAGGCAGGTCGAGATAAACGCCGCCTGGACGTCCAGAGACCGCAGCACGAATGGCGCGAGCGACACCAATGGCAATATCTTCTGCCTTATTAATCCGGTAAGAAGCTTTCGCATAAGGCTTAGCAGCATTGAGCTGATCCATCTCTTCGTAATCACCCTGTTGCAAGTCCACAATCTCACGCTCGCTCGATCCAGAAATCAAGATCATGGGGAAGCAGTTGGTAGTTGCATTAGCAAGGGCAGTCAGACCATTTAAGAATCCGGGGGCCGACACCGTTAAGCAGATGCCAGGCTTTTGGGTCATATAACCAGCAATCGCTGCAGCATTACCAGCATGCTGTTCGTGACGGAAGCCAATGAAGCGCATTCCTTCCGCCTGGGCCAAACGTGCTAAATCGGTAATTGGAATACCAACGAGTCCAAAAATGGTATCGATATCGTTGGCCTTTAAGGCATCGATCACTAAATGGAAACCGTCGGTTAATGGGGTATCTTCTGCAGCAGCATTGGCAGAATGCTCTTTCGTCGCTGTCAACATAACGTTGTCTCTCTCCGTGGGATTGGTTGTCTTCAGCATTGCCTCCATAAAAGAGTCTCCGCTGAACTGAAACGAATCTTAGGACTCATAGATAGCTTCAGCATTGACTTTCGTCAATTTCCCCTAAAATCCAATAAAAACCTAGGGTTAGAGCCTACTCAATCCCCTAAAAAACCCTTTTATTTTATATAAATAGCTCTTTGTGTTTACTCTTTAAACGGCTTAGAGTTTCGGGCGAAAGATTGAGATAGGCGGCTAATTCTTTCTTGGGCAAAACATCGAACAAGTTTTCATATTTCCGCAAAAATCGCTCGACTCGGCCCGGGGCATCGAGCATGTGCAGGGTAATGGTGTGCGCCATGATTTCACTCATGAGACGCATTACCTCAAACTCGAAACTTTCTTTCAGTTTTGGATGATTCTCTAGAAACTCAGCCCACTTTTTAAGCGGCATCCTCGCCACCCTTGCCTTGGTAACCGAAGCGATGCTGTATGGAGCGGCGCGCTGTAAGCGCCAAGCGGCGTAGCTGGTTTCAATATCTTTCTCAATGGCAAAACGCAAGATCATTTCTTTTGCATCGGCACTCGACACAATGCGCTTCAAGATTCCATCGAGAACAAAATACTGCTCCATTTGATAGTTACCTTGGCGCAATAAGATCTCGGATTTCTTCAGATCCGAGATCTCAAGAGAGCTCTCTAATTCAGCCATGCTGCCCGGGTCTAGATTACGCAGGACAATGTTTTGGCTTAGCTGCAAGCGAATTAGGTTTTTCTCTGGATGTCTGTCTAGTATGGTCATTGAAATATGTGCTTGAACCTCTCATTGTAAGCCTTTCAACATCACATATTCGGGTTATTCCTAGTCGCAGATAGGGTAATATAGGGCTGTCGTGGTGCCCAAATGCTTGCATTTGGGTTAAACGGGAAACACTACCCAAACGTGTGCTGCCCCCGCAACGGTAAGTGAATGCGCTAGTCATTTAGCGCTATGGTTTGATAAGCCACTGTGTGTCAATACATGGGAAGGCCAAATCTAAAGTTCACCAGCCCGGATACCGGCCAAGACAGGTGGAATTTCGCGGACGGGGATCTTCGCGCGCCAATATAGGGTCCTCGCACACCCTCATTGACGCTCATCCCTATTCCGAATTCTGTATCGCCCGCTAACGGGGAGGTTGGCAGGCATTACAACTTGGGATTCATCATGCAACCTTGCCGTAACTCTTTCGGAGCCAAGAACCGTTGGCGCCTATCTGCACTCACCCTCGCCTCAACCCTTGTTTTCAGTAACCCAACTACATTTGCTCAAAGCAGCAGTGTCTCGGTCAGTACAGCCAATAATCCAATGGATCCGGTAATTGTCACTGCAACTCGTACCCCCACGCGTGCCAATGACGTTCTAGCTGACTACGTCTACATCGGCCCCGAAGAAATTGCTGATGCGGGGCAAACAAGTCTAGTGGAGCTATTACAGCGACAAAGGGGGGTGGAGATTTCTACTATTGGCGGCCCGGGGTCAGCAGCAAGCGTGTTCTTGCGGGGATCAAACTCCAATCAAGCTCTTTTATTAGTCGATGGCGTTCGCAGTCAAGCTGCGGGAACGGGTGGATTTTCTTTACAAGCAATTCCACTTGGCATTATTGATCGAATCGAAATCATTTTTGGGCCGCAGAGTAGCTTGTATGGCTCTGACGCTATTGGTGGCGTCATTCAGATATTCACCAAAAAGGGAACAGGGCCTTTTCAAGCGAACGCTTCAACGGGATATGGCAGTTATGGCACGAGTATTACGGATGCAAGCCTCTACGGTTCCTTTGGGGATACCAAGACAACTAGCTATGCCCTCAGTGGATCCCAAGAGATTTCTACTGGATTTACTTCAGTTGCAGCAAATAACGTTTGCAATCCCAATACTCAATCAAGGGCGACTCTGAACAGGAATTTTTGTGGCAATGGCCTAGATATGAATCGAACCGGCTATACAAAGAGTGGTGGCGCTGGTCGTATTGCCCAGGAATGGGATCGTGGTCAAGAGTTTGGATTTCAGTTTTTGGCTTCGCGACTCGACAATCAATATCCCGTTGCTAATTTTTATGGTGGCGGTATAGGAAGCCAAATTAGTAATTTGGGGATCTTTTCTTTGTTTTCGAATAATCAAATCAACAAAGACTGGAAAAGCATGCTTCAAATCTCCCAATCAAATGATTACTCACAAAACCTCTATAGCTCCGGGAATCCTGTTTATAAAACAAAGCAGATGATTTATTCCTGGCAGAACGATATCAAAATTGGCAGCGATTTGTTGCAACTCGTTGCCGAGCGAAAAACTTTAAACGGGTATTCGAATGATGGTGGAATTGTCAGTCAAAACCAAAATACCAATACCGTGGCAGGTTCTTATCAACTTAAGCGCGGATCTCACTTAGCAAACCTCGCGCTTCGCAATGACAGTATTACCGGATATGGGCCACAAACAACCGGTAGCGCATCGTATGGCTATTTTTTCTCTAAACAAATTCGAGGCAATATTAATTACGGCACCGGCTTTAAGGCGCCCTCGTTTAATGATTTGTATTTTCCAGATTACGGCAATACAAATTTGCAAGCGGAAAAGAGTAAAAATACCGAGATTGGTCTGCACTATGAATCTAGCAAATTAGATCTACATTTAATTGGATTTAATAGCACCATCACCAACCTCATTCAGTACACCACCACGGCTCCCCCGTGTACGATTGCACAACTCAATGGTCCAAACTATGGTTGTGCTGGAAACGCTGGCGTTGCAAAAATCTCTGGTGTATCGGTTGGCGGCATTGCAAAGTTATCAAGTCTTCGCTTAAAGGCGTCCTATGATCAGCAAAATCCAATTGATCAGACTACTGGGTTTTTGCTAGCAAAACGTGCTCGTCAATTCGGAAACCTTGGCGCCGAGTACCGCTATCGGAAAGTGAATATGGGTGCCGAAGGAACTTTCCAAGGTGGTCGCTATAACTCTGGTAACTCCGGTTATATGGGCGGCTATGCGATCTTCAACTTGTATGGCAATTACGAGTTTGCCAAAGATTGGTCGATCTTTGGTCGTTGGAACAATATCTTCAATAAGGATTACCAGCTGTCCTATGGATTTAATACCCCGGGATCGAACCTTTTTGTCGGGGTTCGGTACGCCATGAAATAAAGGATTTTTGCTAATTTAGGTCTAAAATAGGCTCATTACTCAAGGAGGAAACATGTTTAATCTTTCGACCAAACAGACCGTTGGGATTGCAGTCGTTTTTTCCTTGATTCTGTGGGCTACTCGAGGTCAGCATGTGGCCTCCATGATGAGTCTGCCGGATGCCACCTGGGCAATCGCCTTTATGCTTGGCTTTTTATTGAGCCCGATTCTTTTTCTAATCGTTTTAGCTCAGGCTTTTGTGATCGACTACTTGGCGATGGGCAGTTACCTCTTTAACTTTGCCTACGCAGCCCTGATCCCTGCATATTTAGCACTTTGGCTAGCTGGTCGGTGGTTGCGGCAGCACTTCGAACTGCAAGGTTTTAGGATTGGTCAATTTGTTGTGGCCCTAATTGGTGGCGTCGCCATTTGCGAGCTGATCTCGAGTGGGGCTTTTTATTTCCAAAAAAGCAATGCCTCACTATTAGGATTTGCTGAATTGTTTGGCACCTACTTCTTTGGTAATTTGTTCTTCACCCTCTGCTACGTTGCTGTTGCCTCGCTAGCGTTCTATCTGGTGACCGAGACCTCCAAAAAGAAATTAGCCTAGTTCTGATACGATCTTGTTTATGTCGCAAGATTCCATCGAGCAAACGCTCCGACGTCTTTCTGAGAAGTTAAAAATGGTGAATGCCTCCGTTGAGGCATTACGAAACGATCGCGTTGCCCTTGAGTCAAAAATTGAGGATGCCCAAAAGCGTATTGAGCACATCCTAAAGCGCCTACCAGAACAAAGCGATTCTCGCCAAATGAACCTGTTAGGCGATAACGCAATCATCGATAAAGACCATGACCCAACAACGCATTGAAGTGAGCCTTGCTGGCCATAAAATCACGCTAGCTACATCAAGCGATCATGAGCCATTACTTCGCGAGGCCTGCACCTTAGTAGATGAACAGATTAAGTTAGCTCTAGCCAGTGGTAATAAAAGTATTGAACGGGCAGCCATGATGGCGGCCATTAAATTAGCGGGTGACCTGATTCAAGCTCAGCAATCTTTGGCACAAGCAGCCAACGCCCCCAAGGTTGACCCCGAACAACTGACTTTGATTGAGCAGGAAGTCAATGCGCTTGAACAGCAAGTCGATTCCCTGATCAAAACACTTTCCCTGCCTGGTGCGCCAAGGCCAATAGTTCCTTGAACCGATGCGTAAGCATACGGAACGGGTATTGCAGTATGGGCGCGAGCGTCTGATCGATTTACAGTGTGGGCTAGTCCGATACTCCCTGAGTCATTTGATGCACCCGAAGTATTGCTACCGTGCCACCTTGAACTTTAGGGTTCAGGATGACGGTCTAGCGACCAAGGCGGGGATCCTTGCATGTTTCTGACTGATATTGCAATCCTGCTGGTTTGCGGAGCCTGTGCAGGGTTCTTAGCGGGTCTGCTTGGGATTGGCGGGGGAATGATTTTGGTCCCCTTCATGATCATTGTCTTTAATCACCAGGGCTTTAGCCAAGACATCATTGTTCATATGGCCATTGCCACTGGAATGACCACCATTTTGTTTACCTCACTGTCAGCCATTCGGGCGCATCATCGCCATGGCTCAATTGACTGGAAACTGGTTGCGGGCTTCACCCCCGGAATCATTGTGGGGAGTTTTTTAGGAGGTAGCGAACTATTTGAGGCATTCAATACTGGCTGGCTCTCCCTCTTCTTTGCCATCTTTATTGTGTACACCTCGATTCAGATGTTCATCAACAAAAAGCCCAAGCCCGAACGTGAGCTACCTGGTAAGGTCGGCTTATTCTCTTATGGCGCCTTCTCCGGAGGGCTATCGAGCTTACTAGGTGCCGGTGGCGCCTTTGTCACCGTGCCATTCATGATCTGGTGCAATGTGAGTCCCCATGTCGCAATGGCAACCTCCTCGGGGCTCGGATTTCCGATTGCGCTTGCCTCAACCTTGGGTTACGTCTTTGGTAGCTTTGGTCGGCCCGACTTACCGGCAGGATCTTTTGGCTTCATTTATCTACCGGCCGTTGCCTGCATCGTAGCAACGAGTATTTTTACTGCCCCACTTGGAGCAAAATTAGCTCGCAAGCTCAATGTCGTTCAACTCAAGCGAGTCTTTGGGGTAATGCTAATGTTCTTGGCGCTCTTTATGTTCAATGAGGCCCATAAAGCGCTTGGCGCTTAATGGCTGTACTGCTGGCGCAATACGTTCTTTTGGACCTTACCCATGGCGTTTCGGGGTAAGTCGTTGACAATTTCAACCCGCTTGGGAACTTTGAAGTTTGCAATCTTTGACTTGAGAGCATCGATCATCGATTGGCTATTGAGTTTGGCGCCTGGCTTTGGAACCACCACGGCCATGACCGCCTCACCAAAGTCTTTATGCGGAATCCCAATCACCGCGCTTTCCTCAACCCCATCCATGTCATCAATAAAACTCTCAATTTCTTTTGGATAGACGTTGTAGCCACCCGAGATAATTAAATCCTTATTGCGACCCACGATGCACAGATAGTGATCAGGCACTTTACCGGCACTGGTTTCACCGCCCCAACGACCCACATCACCCGTTTTAAACCAACCGTCTTTAGTGAACTCCTCAGCGGTCTTCTCAGGCATGCGCCAGTAGCCCTTAAATATATTCGGACCGCGCACTTCAATGGCACCAATCTCGTTGACATCACAGAGTGATCCGGATTCATTCACGACACGAACCTCAACTCCAGGAAGAGGAACGCCAACGGATCCCCCAACTCTGGCACCCTTATACGGATTAGAGACCAACATCACAGTCTCACTCATACCATAGCGCTCAAGAATAGTATGACCAGACACTTTCTGGAAATTATTAAAGGTCTCAGTTAATAAAGGTGCGGAGCCTGAAACAAAGAGGCGCATGTTTTTACAGACGCTCTGATTAAAGTTCGGATCCAGCAGAAGGCGTACATAGAATGTTGGCACGCCCATCATGACGGTTGAGCGTGGCAAATGCTTAATGAGTTGTGCAGTATCCAAACGAGGCAACCAAATCATTTTGCTGCCGTTTAATAAAGCGCCATGGGCAGCAACAAACAATCCGTGCACATGGAAAATGGGCAGAGCATGCAAAAGGACATCACCTTTTTTCCAGCCCCAAAACTCTTTTAATACCAGGGCATTACTACCCAGGTTACCGTGCGTGAGCATGGCACCTTTACTGCGACCTGTAGTACCGGAGGTGTACAAAATAGCAGCTAGTTCGTCGTCGGCTTTTTTAACGGTCTTAAATTGATCGGAACACTGAGCAGCGCGATCTAAAAGTGATCCGGTCCGATTCTCATCGAGGGTGAATACATTTTGAGTGCCGCTCTTAAATGCAATCTTTGAAATCCAAGAAAAGTTCTTGGAACTGCAAACGACAACGGCTGGTTCTGCATTCTCTAGAAAATACTGAATCTCAGACTCTTGATACGCCGTGTTCAAGGGTAAGTACACATACCCGGCACGTAGAGTGGCCAGATATAAGAAAAGTGCCTCTGGGGATTTTTCAACTTGGACAGCAACTCGTGAGCCTTGGGGTAACTTCAAGCTCTTAAGAAGATTTGCCATCATGGCCGTGGCGCGATCGAGATCGCGCCACGAGTAATACAGTCCGTCTTGGGTTTCTAGTGCACAGTCCTCGCGATTTTTAGGAAAGCCAGACTCTAATAATGCGTATAAGTTCACTCAAAACCCTTGACTACGAATACAAAATTAATCGAGCTTAGCGCCTGATTTCTTAACAACCTCAGCCCAACGGGTTACGTCAGACGCAACTTGCTTACCAAATGCCTCTCCGTAAAGATTTGGATTATCCGCACCGTTTTGAGCCCAAATCGCTTTCAACTTTGGTGAGTTAAGAGCCTTTTGAACCTCAGCTGTCATCTTATCGATGATTGGCTTTGGTGTGCCAGCAGGAGCAAACATACCGTACCAAGTCGAAACGCGATAGTCAGGCAAACCAGCTTCTACAAATGTTGGTACGTTTGGAATTGCTGGATTGCGCTTCTCAGAAGCAACGGCGATCGCAAACAACTTACCAGCATTAATTTGTGGGGCGGATGTTCCCAAGCCATCGAATTCCAAATCAACCTGGCCAGCTAAGAGGTCGCTCATTGCGGGACCTGCACCACGATACGGAATATGAACAATGAAGGTGCCTGTTTGGATCTTAAATAACTCACCAGCTAAGTGATGCACTGTGCCACTACCGGCGCTGGCAAAGTTGTATTTACCAGGGTTCTTCTTCATAAGAGCAATGAAGTCTTTTAAGTTACGAGCACTCACACGATTGGGGTTTACTACCAATACCTGTGGAACGCTGGCTAAAAGAGCAACTGGAATGAAGCTCTTTTGAATGTCATAGTCCAAGTTCTTGTACATGGAAGGAGCAATGGTGTGATGGGATGCGCCAATAAACCAGGTATAGCCATCTGGTGCTGCTTTCGCTGCAACCGATGCACCTACCGTACCACCTGCACCACCACGGTTATCAATAATGAACTGCTTACCCAATTGCTCGGTTAACTGAGCAGCCAAAGGACGGGCGAATGCATCCGTGCCACCACCCGCTGGGAATGGGTTCAAAAATGTGACGGTTTTTACTGGCCACTCTTGCGCATGAGCGGTGCTTGATAAGCCCACTACTGCTAATAAGCTAAGCACGAGGCCCGCTATTTTTTTCTTCTGAATTAATGCCATTATTGTCTCCTCTTCAATTCTTATAAAGGGTAAAACGATTGCGAACATCATTCTAAATCGAACTTCAAAAACTAGGGCAAAACCCCTAAAAGTCTTATATAGGACTTGTTAGGCTTATGTTTTGATCAGCTTACCAACCGAACGGGAATAAATAATATCGCCGTTCACGAAGCGCTCATGATTTTCCTCAACGCTCGACAGATCATACAGATAATTCACCATTAAACCAGCGGATTGCCGCAGGCCATTTTTGGACAAATCACCCGCCCAATTAATTTGATGCAGCTTGGCACCATTACCTAGATGGAATTTAGCGACAGGATTGCCGTCCCGACTTGGGGTAACCACGGTCAGATAAATCGCGGTTAAAGCCATCAGGGCAGCCTTTTCGTCCTCACTGCATTGATCTGGATGCCAGGACTTGCCTAGCTTATCCATCCAATTAGCACCATTGAGTTTCAAAAGTTCAAGCGCCTCGTCACGGGCCTTACGAATCGCCGGCTTCATTTTGTCAGAGCTTGGCAGGTCGCCCAAATGGGCTCCATCGGTAATCCACTCCATGAGGCCCGGAATCGGGGATAGTGTCACAAAGGTTTTTAATCCCGGGAACTCGGCATGGAGTTGCTCAGCAACGCGCTTAATTAAGAAGTTGCCCATCGAAACCCCCCGCAGTCCAGACTCGCAGTTACTAATGGAGTAAAACGCAGCCACTTTGAATTGGTTGGTTTGCTCTACAGGGATAGATTTTTTATCCACTAAAGGCATGATGGCAACTGGAATCTCGGGAAGCAGAGCAACTTCCACGAAGATTAAGGGCTCATCCGGTAGCTGGGGATGGAAAAAGGCAAAACAACGCCGATCGGGTTGCAAACGCCGGCGCAGATCATCCCAGCCATCAATGGCATGGACGGCCTCGTGGGCAATGATCTTCTCCAAAATCTCTGCCGGTGACTTCCAGTCAACACGGTGCATCTTCAAAAACCCAGGATTAAACCAGGACGACAAGAGGTGTCGCATGTCGTAGTCCAAGCCCATTAACTCCGGTTTCTTATTTAGTAAGGTCAAAAGATCGCGACGCATTTCGACGACTGCAGCCGTACCACCCGGAGCTCGATTGAGGCGCCTTAAAAGCTCTTGGCGAGGGGATTCAGAGATCTTCTGCAGGCGAATGTAATTTCTTGCATTTGGATCTGCCGCAAAACTTTGCGCTGCCTTCGTCAGTTGCTCAGCATCAATATTGAATTGTTCAGCGAGCATCATAAAAAATTTAGAACGGTGATCGGCATTGAGCTTGCGGTAGCTTGAGATCACATCTAAGGCCATACTGACAGCGTTTGATTCACCCCGCTCAGAAATAAGCTGGCGAACCGCACTGTTGGCTCGAGATAGGTAACGGGTTTGGGCAATTTTCTCTAGCATGCTGACAGCATAACCAGATTTTGTAACAGGGGCTTAAATCACTCAGTCAAAAGGGTTTATTGGCGCGGCGTTCGCAGCAATAAGTAGATTCCCAAACCAATCATCGGCATCGATAGCCACTGACCCATAGATAGTCCCAAGCCGAGCAAGCCCAAGAACGCATCCGGCTCCCTAGCAAACTCCGCCAGAAAACGAAGTAGCCCATATCCAAGTAAGAAAAGTCCGGATACCTGCCCCACGCGTTTTGGTTTACTTGCATAGAGCCACAATACCAAAGCTAATAGAAGGCCTTCACCTGCAAATTGATACAACTGTGATGGATGGCGGGCCACTTGGTCCACCATCGGAAACACCATCGCCCACGGCCAATCGCTCGGACGTCCCCATAACTCACCATTAATAAAGTTTCCAAGGCGTCCAAAAGCAAGTCCCAGTGGCACGAGTGGCGCCACAAAATCCGTAATCACAAAGTATGAGAGTTGGCGCCGCTTCGCAAACCATGCCAAAGCGATTAGGACTCCTAATAACCCACCGTGGAAGGACATTCCGCCTTCCCAGAGCTTAAAAATACTGAGGGGGTTTTGCAGATAAAAACCGGGCATGTAAAAGAGCACATAACCCAAGCGACCCCCAACAATCACCCCCACCACTCCCCAAAACAGAATGTCCTCAACATCTTTAAAGGTCCAACGCATCGCTTGATATGGTTCTTGGCGAACACGCAGTCGTCCCAGTAATAAAAATTGGGCAAATGCACATAAGTACATCAGGCCATACCAATGAATCGCCAACGGGCCTATTTGCAGTGCGACTGGATCGATTTGGGGATGCACCAACATTAGGCCGCCGCTTTGCTTTGATCAAAATGATGAAGCTCATGGCCTAAGGCACGATAACCCTTAAAGCGCTCGCGCCCTGCCTTCAGTTCATTCTCTTGTGTGGTCACCACTTCAATCCAACGAGGGAAGCGTTCCAGCAAGGCATCAAGACCTTGTGGAGCTTGTGCATGAAGGTAAATCAAGACATCCCGATGCGCTGGCGCTTGGTGGTCTAGCTCGGATAACTGATCCACCAGGAGAATCGGGGTCTCGTGGGCACCCTCGTGATGCAACCAAGCATGAGGTAAAAAGTCAGTTTTACTGAAGGTCCACAATAAATCATCAAGATTGTTGAGGTCGTTTTTACTTCCGGTAATCACGATCGTGCGTGGCAACCCCTGGGGATGAGAGCTGGCCAGAATTTTGCGGCTTAAACGACAGCAGTACTGTAATTTGTCCGAAACATGACTATGAAAATCAATTCTGGCCATTCGCGCTATTAATGGGTGCTTATTGATCGAGCAAGAAATTGAGCAATAGGGGAACTGGTCTCCCTGTTGCCCCTTTGGCCGCCCCGCTCTTCCATGCAGTTCCAGCGATATCCAGATGTGCCCATCGGAATTTTTCAGCAAAGCGCGAGAGGAAACAAGCTGCGGTCACACTTCCAGCAGGTCGTCCGCCAATATTTGCGACGTCCGCAAAGTTTGACTTCAATTGCTCGTGATATGCTGCATCGAGCGGCAGACGCCAGACGGTATCTAAGGATTGATGACCAGCTTTATTCAAGGCTTTTACGAGGGCTTCGTCATCGGAGAACAGACCGCTATGCACATGGCCTAATGCAATGATGCAAGCACCTGTCAAAGTAGCGACATCAATGACAGCTTTAGGCTTAAAGCGCTCTACATAGGTAAGCGCATCGCAGAGAATAAGTCGGCCTTCGGCATCGGTGTTTAAAACCTCGATGGTCTGCCCTGACATACTCTTCACAATATCGCCCGGACGGGTTGCGCGACCCGATGGCATATTCTCACAAGTTGGCACCACACCAATCACATTCTTCTTTAATCCCAACAACGATACGGCATACATGGTGCCAAATACCGATGCTGCACCACACATGTCGTACTTCATTTCGTCCATTGCTTCGCCAGGCTTCAATGAGATGCCGCCCGTATCAAAGGTGATGCCTTTGCCAACCAAAACGATCGGATCCTCATTTGTTTTCCCACCCTCATGACGCATGATGATGAACTGTGGAAGAGTCTCTGAACCCTTAGCAACTGCTAAGAATGAACCCATACCCAAGGCTTCAATTTGTTGCTGATTGAGAACCTGGACTTTTAACTTGGTCTTCTTAGGAAGATTCAGTGCGGTTTGTGCCAAAAACGTTGGAGTGCAAACATTGGGTGGCAAGTTACCCAAATCTTTCGTGAGGTTCATTCCCTCAATCAAAGCCGATCCCTCCTGAACTGCAGTCTTCAGAAGCCCAGCTTGCTTGGTATTGGTCAGCAGGGTGAAGTGCGCTAAGGTATCTGCTTTTTCTTGCGGCTTGGTCTTATATTGTTCTTGTCGAGCTCCAAATCGATAAACCTGATCTCCCACAATTTGCGCTAGTAAACGAATCCGCTCGGCAATTGCATTAGGACTTTGATTGGCCTTTTGCTTGCCAGTAAAGCTAGGCGCATGCCAAAGCACTGACTGAATAGAGCCGCCACTCAATACCTTAAGGGTCGAGCGCGCAATCTTGGCAAAATCCCCCAAGGACTCTTTATCACCAAGACCCACTAATAAAACACGTTTGAGCTTCACCTTACTCAAGGCCCATGTCCGGGTTGAGCGTAATAAAGTGCATACTCCGGCTTTTCCATCCAAATCACCTACAGAGCGTGCCTCTGAAATTGCTCCTCCGAGGAGATCATCAAGGGCCTGAAGCTGGGAGAGCTCCGCGGCGCGATAGGCTAAAACCAAACAATCGCTGCTTAAGCCACAAACGGCAGCAGCGCCCTTGGGGCTTTTAAAATCGATATCGGCAAGAACTTTCGTGCTAAATTGAATCGTCATCATCTTTCACCATTTGGGGTTTTTTTACATTATCCACCGACCGAATTAAAGTCGCAGAATTAGATCTAGCCACCATGATTTTTGAACAAACCCTCCGCCGCGAACTCAGCATGACCACAGGTGCTGTGTTTTTGGTCTTGGTCACCATCATGATTACTACCCTCGTAATCCGGATTTTGGGATTTGCGGCCAGTGGAACGGTTAATCCCGAGGATGCTTTAGTCCTAATCGCTCTCGCGACCCTCGGTTATTTTGCGGTTCTATTGACCGTCTCACTATTTATTGCGGTTTTAATTGTTTTGGTCCGTTGGTACAAAGACTCTGAAATGATTGTGTGGTTTGCAAGTGGATTGAGCATTACAAATTTAATTGGTCCAATCCTGCGATTTGCGATTCCACTCATCATCATCATTGCTCTATTGGCCGCCTTTGTTTGGCCATGGGCAAATCGTGAGTCAAGTGTTATCAGTCAGCGTTTTCAACAGCGCGATGATGTGTCCATGGTTGCAGCAGGTCAATTTAAAGAATCGGCCAAAGCTGAGCGGGTCTTTTTCATTGAAGAGATTGATGTTGATAAAGGGGAAGTCAAGAATATCTTTGTGGCCGATACGCGTAATCAAAAATTGAGTGTCGCAGTTGCTGCCACTGGCTATATCGAGAATACGCCCAACGGTGACAAAAACGTGGTTCTCTTAAAAGGCCGCCGTTATGAAGGCCAGCCGACCCAGCCAAATTTCAGAATCTTAGAGTTTGATGAGTACGAGACCAAGATCTTAAGCAAAGAGGTTAGCAAGCCCCCTCCACGGGATCGAGAAAAAAATGTGATTGAGCTGATGCAAGAAACGGATCCTAATACCCTACGCGCTAATTTTGGTGAACTACTATGGCGCATCGGTTTACCCATCATGGCTCTTGGTTTGGTCTTAATTGCTATTCCGTTAGCCTATGTCAATCCCCGCTTGGGTAACTACACGGCGATGTTTTATGCCGTCCTCATTTATCTGATTTACAGCAACCTATTAAATCTCAGTCAAAATTATGTTGCACAAGGGCGTGTCGACTTCTTCGTAGGCTTATGGCCGATTCATGTACTTGCATTCGGATTGGCCTTTGTTTTGATTCGTAATCGCATCAATCCTTCCTTAAAGTGGTGGCAACGCCAACTTCCAAGGGCCTGGCAAAGCAAATGAGTTGGCTCTTTCCCAAAATTTATGAACGCTACTTTGCTAAGCAAATTTATGCGAGCTTTGGCTTCATTCTCTTTGCCCTGCTCGCACTCTTTGTATTTTTTGACATTCTGAGTGAACTGGGATCAGTCAACTCTAAATACACCTTGCCTTTAGCGCTTCTCCATGTGCTCCTCAAGGCGCCCAGCCGCATGGTTGAAATTATTCCGATCGCTGGCTTAATCGGTAGTATTTATGTGTTTGCCATGATGGCGAGTCAATCAGAGTTCACCATCTTCCGGGTAGCCGGCTTAGATATCAAACGCAGTCTCTTTACGCTCGCCAAGATCTCACTACCCATTGTCATCCTGACCCTAGCGATCAGTGAAGGCTTGGGCCCCTACAGTGAACGGCTTTCCGAACGAATTCGGATGGACGCGTTAGGCTCAACCTTCAGCTCACAGTTTCGGTCTGGCGTTTGGCTCAAAGATCAATTGCGCGATCAGGACGGAGCGGGGCCCGTTAAAGCTGGTGTGAGATACGTCAATGTGGGTTCAATTGATCCGGATGATCAAATTCGGCAAATTCGGATGTATGAGTTTGATCCCAACTACCGTCTCCTCTCAATTCGTAGTGCCGCATCTGGTCGTTTTGATAATAAAGGTGTTTGGGAGCTCAATGATGTTTCAGAAACACGCTTTATTGAGAAGCGTGGTGGCGACCCCTTGGATGCGGTCTACACCGCTCAGACCAAAAGTATTCCAACGCTTAACTTGGAGTCACAAGTCACCCCGCAGATCCTCAATGTTCTGCTAATTAGCCCTGAAAAGATGTCGATCATGAGTTTAGGCCAATTTATATTGCACCTCCAAGAGAACAAACAAGATGCGCAGCGCCATGCGATTGCCTTTTGGAAAAAAGTGGTTTACCCCTTCATCATCTTTGTGATGCTTGCACTCGCCCTACCCTTTGCCTTCATGAAAGTACGGGCTGGGAGCGTTGGCATTAAGGTCTTTGGTGGCATCATGTTGGGCATGAGTTTTCAGCTATTTAATACCTTGTTCTCGAGCGTTGGCTTACTTGGCGCACTCCCCGCCCTATTTACAGCAATCTTCCCACCATTGCTTTATTTGATCCTAGCAATTGCAGCTCTTAAGTGGGTATCCCGTGCTTAGGGGTATGTTCGAATGAATCTTCATCAACTGCGCTTTGTTCGCGAGGTGGTTCGCCAGAACTTTAATCTGACCGCAGCTGCAAAGGCACTCTTCACCTCGCAGCCTGGAGTCTCCAAAGCAATTATTGAACTCGAAGATGAGTTAGGTGTCGAAATCTTTCGACGCCATGGCAAACGCATTCGCTCGTTAACCGAGCCCGGTAAGCGCATCTTGGTCTCGATTGAGCGCTTATTAGAGGAAGTGGAGACCTTAAAACGTGTTGGCAATGATTACGCCAATCAAGACCAAGGTAGCTTTGTGATTGCCACGACTCACACCCAAGCTCGCTATGCCTTACCCAAAGTCTTGAGTGAATTTACCAAGCGTTTTCCAAAAGTACGCGTTAGTCTATTGCAGGGCAATCCTAGTCAAATTGCCCAAATGCTACTCGAGGATCGTGCTGATCTAGCCATTGCGACCGAGGGGCTTGCCAATACACCAGGGGTCTTAGCCCTACCCAGTCATCAATGGCAGCATGCAGTAGTTGTGCCATCCGGCCATCCCCTACTCAATCATGAGTCCATCACTTTAGAGCTCTTAACTAAATATCCACTCATCACCTATGCAAAAGCATTCTCTGGGCGCAGCAAAATCGATGCAGCATTTGCGCAGCGCAACCTCACGCCCGACATCATTTTGGAGGCGATTGATGCGGATGTGATCAAAACCTATGTCGAGAATGGCATGGGGGTTGGGATTGTGGCGGGCGTTGCCTTAGATCCCGAGCGCGATCGGCAACTGAAATCCATCTCCGTGGGTCACATCTTTGGCACCAATGTCACGCACATCGGTATTAAACAAGGCGCTTATCTGCGCTCGTTTATCTTCACCTTTATTGAGCTGTTCTCACCCACGCTGACACGCAAAATCGTAGAACAGGCAATGTCGAGCGAATCAAGCGATTATCAAATTTGATGGTGCCTCGGGTCGGACTCGAACCGACACGCCTTGCGGCACCGGATTTTGAGTCCGGCACGTCTACCAATTCCATCACCGAGGCTAGTGCGTTAATGTTTTGTATTAACAGCAATAATCGAAACGATGATTTTAACCAATCTCATCGCCTCGTACCCAAAATTCCTAAATCGACTGATTAAGGGATCAAGATCGTCGTGCCAGTGGTCTTGCGTCCCTCCAGATCACGGTGCGCCTGCACAGCGTCTGCCAGAGGGTATTGTTGCTTAATCTCAATCTTAATTTGCCCCTGGGTCACGCGCTCAAATAAATCCTTGGCCATTGGCTCTAACAATGAGCGATTGTGTACATAGGTCATTAGTGTGGGTCGGGTTAACTTTAGCGATCCCTTGCTCGACAAAACGGCTAGATCGATCGGCGGAACCGATCCAGAAGCATTGCCAAAGCTGACCGCCATGCCCCGTGGGGCGATACAGTCGAGGGTCTTCATGAAGGTATCTTTACCGACTGCATCATAGGCAACTGCCACGCCTTTACCGTTCGTAATCTCTTTCACGCGTGTTACAAAATCTTCGGTACGGTATTCAATCACATGATCACAGCCATATGACTTTGCGAGCGCCGCCTTCTCAGGGCTACCTACCGTACCAATTACGGTGGCACCAATCGCCTTTAACCATTGCAGAGCAATTAAGCCAACGCCCCCAGCAATCGCATGAAATAGAACCGTATCGCCGCGCTGCACTTTATAGGTATCGTTTAGAAGGTACTGCACTGTGAGGCCTTGCAACATCATTCCCGCGCCAGTCTCAAACGAAATCGCATCAGGTAACTGCACAATCGTCTCTGCGGGCATGATACGAGCTTGCGCATAGGCCCCCGTTGGTCTACCTGCATAGGCAACGCGATCGCCCACCTTGAGGTGTGTCACGCCTGGGCCAACTTTCTCAATAACGCCCGATGCTTCCATGCCAATGCCGCCTGGTAATGGCTGGGGGTAGTAGCCTGATCGGAAATAAATATCAATGTAGTTCAGGCCACATGCTTTTTGTGCAATCAAAACCTCGCCTGGTCCTGGCTCGCCTAGTGAAACATCAACGTATTTCATGACCTCGGGTGGTCCAACTTCATCGATCCGAATTGCTTTTGTGTGCGTAACTGACATATGGTTTCTCCTGAATATTCTTGTTCCAAATTCATCGAAATCGATGCTTGGGGTGTCATTTTTTTAAGCCAAGCCCGTATTTTGCCTAAAATTACGGTTCTAAGCCGAAATTCATTTATTCATCTAAGAAGGATTGCCACCATGGCGGGTCATTCAAAATGGGCCAATATTCAACACCGTAAGGGCCGCCAGGACGAAAAGCGTGGCAAGATTTGGACCAAACTCATCAAAGAGATTACTGTTGCTGCCCGCTTAGGCGGAGGTGATCTCAGCGCAAATCCGCGTTTGCGCCTCGCAATCGACAAAGCCAAAGATGCCAATATGCCCAACGACAATGTGCAACGTGCAATTGCGCGCGGAACAGGCGCTGCGGATGGCGTTGACTATGAAGAGATTCGGTATGAGGGTTACGGTATTAATGGTGCCGCAGTGATTGTCGATGCGATGACGGACAATCGCACCCGCACTGTTGCCGAGGTTCGCCATGCCTTCTCAAAGCACGGGGGCAATATGGGCACAGAAGGCTCCGTTGCTTTTTTATTTAAACACTGCGGACAACTGCTCTTTGCTCCTGGAACCAATGAAGAGCAACTACTCGAGTTAGCGCTTGAAGCCGGTGCGGAGGATGTAATTACGCATGAGGATGGATCGCTCGAGATCATCACGGATCCCTTTGAATTCACCAATGTCCGTAACGCTTTAGAAGCGGCGGGCTTAAAACCCGAGTTAGCCGAGGTGACGATGCGCCCCTCGACCGAGGTCGATCTCAATCCAGAGCAAACTGAATCGATGCAAAAACTATTAGATGCGCTCGAAAATTTAGATGACGTCCAAGCGGTCTATACCAATGCCAATCTATGAGATGAGGAGAAAAGGTTCATTATGAAAGTTTTATTAATTGGCTCTGGCGGTCGCGAACATGCCTTGGCCTGGAAACTGGCTCGCTCACCGAAAGTACAAAAAGTATTCGTGGCACCTGGCAATGGAGGCACAGCGAATCAAAAAACCGCCGGTATTGAAAATTTACCGATCTCGGATCTCGAAGAGCTTGCCGCGTTCGCAAAACGTGAGCAAATTGGCTTAACCGTCGTGGGGCCTGAAGCGCCATTGGCCGCAGGAATTGTGGATATCTTTCGCAATCAGGGCTTGCGGATTTTTGGTCCAACCCAATTAGCAGCACAACTAGAATCCTCCAAAGACTTCTCTAAAGCATTCATGAAGCGCCATGGTATTCCTACAGCGGATTACCAAACCTTTACAAATGCCCTAGCAGCGCATGACTACATTGATCAAAAAGGTGCGCCGATTGTGATCAAAGCTGACGGTCTAGCGGCTGGTAAAGGAGTGGTGGTTGCCATGACTTTGCCAGAAGCGCATAGGGCGGTTGACATGATGCTCTCAGACAACAAGCTTGGCGATGCAGGAGCACGGGTTGTGATTGAAGAATTTATTACGGGGGAAGAAGCCAGCTTTATTGTTTTAGTCGATGGCAAGAATGTTTTACCACTTGCTAGCAGCCAAGATCACAAGCGTTTACTTGATGGCGACCAAGGTCCTAATACTGGTGGCATGGGTGCCTACTCGCCGGCCCCAGTGGTAACCCCCGAAGTGCACGCTCGCGCGATGCGTGAGGTGATCATGCCAACCGTTGAGGGGATGCGCGCTGACGGAATTCCTTACACTGGTTTTCTCTATGCAGGTCTGATGATCCAGCCTAATGGTCAAATTAAAACCCTGGAGTTCAATTGCCGCATGGGCGATCCCGAAACCCAACCGATCATGGCTCGTCTTGAGAGCGATTTGGTACCTGCTTTAGATAAAGCGATCGATGGCAAACTAAATGAGGTCGAACTAACTTGGGATCGGCGCATTGCCCTTGGAGTGGTATTGGCAGCGGCCAACTACCCCGAAAATCCTAAAACAGGCGATGCAATTACTGGAATCCCCGCAGAAACCAATGGCCAAATCATCTTTCATGCGGGCACCAAAATCCAAGATGGTGTGCTTCGTACCTCGGGTGGACGAGTATTGTGCGTTGTTGGGTTGGCAGATACTGTCAAAGGGGCACAACAAAAGGCGTATTCTGCGATTGACCAGATTCATTTTGATGGTATGCAGTACCGCAGCGATATCGGCTTTCGAGCGATTAAGTAAGAAAAGGTAAGGACATTGAATGGCAGCAACAATTGATACTCAGGCTGTTAAACATTATTTATTAGATTTACAAGACCGCATTACTAGTGCAACTAGCAAGGTGGATGGCAAACTGTTTGTGACGGATGCCTGGGAAAAACCCAAAGATAGTAAGTTACAGGGCTCAGGGCGAACCTGCATTCTAGAGAATGGCAACGTCCTTGAAAAAGGCGGGGTTGGGTTCTCGCACGTGAGCGGCCAACAATTACCACCGGCAGCCACCCAAAATCGTCCTGAGATTGCTGGACGCACTTTTGAAGCCATGGGTGTTTCCTTGGTGTTCCATCCACGTAATCCCAAGGCACCTACAACGCATATGAATGTGCGCTGTTTTATTGCTCAAGCTCCTAATCAAGATCCGGTCTGGTGGTTTGGTGGTGGCTTTGATCTAACCCCCTACTACGGAGTAGATGAAGACTGTAAGCATTTTCATCAAACCGCCAAAAATGCTCTTGATCCATTTGGTGCTGACTTGTATCCACGCTTTAAGAAATGGTGCGATGAATATTTTTATCTCAAGCATCGGGACGAGCCGCGTGGCATTGGCGGTATTTTCTTTGACGACTTCAATGAGTTGGGATTTGAGAGAAGTTTTGCCATGATGCGCTCCGTGGGAGACGCATTCATCGAAGCATATTTACCAATTCTTGAGCGCCGTTATCAAGAGCCCTATACCCAGGCAGAGCGTGATTTTCAAGAATACCGCCGGGGTCGCTATGTGGAATACAACCTCATCTTTGATCGAGGAACTATCTTTGGTCTTCAATCGGGTGGGCGCTCGGAATCCATCCTCATGTCCATGCCACCTGTTGTCACCTGGAAATACAACTGGCAGCCCCAAGCAGGGACACCGGAAGCTCGCCTCTATGAGCGCTATCTCAAGCCACGCGATTGGCTATCTGAGGTTTAAGGCGAATCATTCTTGAATAAAACCATCGGTATCCTAGGGGGCACATTTGACCCGCCGCATTGGGGCCACATTCATCTTGCCGCGCATTTTGCTAAACGTCTAAAGCTCGATGAGCTCATGTGGCTACCCAGCGGTGAGCCATGGCAAAAGGGTGCGCACATCACCCCTGCGATTGATCGCTATGCCATGACGCTTGCAGCCGCTGAAGTCCTAAAGATCAAGCTCCAACAGCTTGGACTCAGCACTCAAGTCACCGTGAATACCATGGAAATTGATCGGGCTGGGCCCAGCTATACGA